>JAUWNS010000116.1 GCA_030612485.1 Candidatus Bipolaricaulota bacterium | reverse complement strand
TACCGCGAGGCCGATCACCATCGCTGAGATGTCGCGCAAGTCGACACGGTCGTCGATCAGCACCCCGGCCTCGCCAGGATGCATCTTACGCGGGGGCTCGAAGCGCGGGGCGATCGTCCCTTTCCTTGGATCCTTTCCCGTTTTTAGCCATAAGAGAAACATCCCAATAAGGACGAGGATCGGGAGAGCTGCGTACTTGTTCGCATTAAGAAACCACAGGGTGAGCTGCAAAGTGGTCGGTGCAGCGATCCCTGTTTGATCGCGCGGGATGGACATGTCGATCGTCAGCCCCTCTTGTGGTAGGAGCAGGCCTGCAGTGAAAACGAACCGCCCAAGATCATCGACCGTTGCCTCTTTGCGACGCGTGTTGTTGCCGTAGTAGCCGATGTACGATGTCGTCGCTACATCGGAAGGATTTACAGTATTCGGCAAGGTTATCGTTGCCGACGCCCTATCGATTGGAATCATCCACTCGTTTCCCGTTACATTCCAGTAGAGCTGAATGTAGTCATCGCGGAAGAGCAGGGCACGATCGACTGTGTAGACAATTGTGTATGTGTGCGTTCCGGTGATCGTTCGGTTTGGATCACCGATGCGAATGAGGATGTTCTGCCCGCTCCTGCGCGTCGTGTAGGGGACGCTCCCTCCATCCTGCGTGACCGAAGTGACCTTGAGGGAGACCGTGATGTTCTCTCCCGTGAAGCGCTTGTAGGCCACCGGTATCCAGCGTTCGATCCCGTGATGCGGGCTGTAAAAATCGATATCAAACTTCTCTTCGACGTGGAGCGTTCCTTCCCCATCGAGCACGATCTGCGCAGCGAAATTGGTGATCCGCAGACTCGCCGAGGCGAGGAGGGAGACGCCGCTGATAAGGATGAAGAAAAGGACGAAGAGAACGAACGCTCTTCGCATCAGAAACTGACCTTAGGGGCTTTGCGTTCCTCTTCCCCGGGGAGCAGGTAAAACTCCCGCTCCTTGAAGTGGAAGAGGTTGGCGATGACATTCTGTGGGAAGATCCGGATGCTGGTGTTCAGATCGCGCACGACGGCATTGTAATAGACGCGGGAACGTTGGACGGAATCTTCTACCTCTTCCAGGGTCTGTTGCAGGCCAAGAAAGTTCTGATTAGCCTTGAGCTCGGGGTAGTTCTCCACCACCGCGAAGAGCGACTTCAGGGCTCCTCTTAGTCCTTGTTCAGCTACTGCCTGCTCCTTGGGGGAGGAGGCGTCGATCGCACGGGCACGGGCGAGGGTCACTTGCTCGAAGACCCCTTTCTCGTGAGTGGCGTAGCCCTTCACCGTTTCCACCAAGTTGGGGATCAGATCCCAGCGGCGTTTAAGTTGCGTATCGATATCCCGCCATGACTCCTCCGCACGCACCTGTAACTTCACCAGGCGGTTGTAGTTCAATACGCCCCAGCCGATGATGAAAGCACCTACCAATATTACAATGTAACCAGCACTCATGCTCCCTCCTTTTCCTCTACAGGCCTATTGTAGCAAACCGCTCAAGGTTCACCAAATGGGAGTGGTGCCGCTCTCCACGCAGCTGAAGCCACATCCTGTTTCTTTTCGCCGTACTTGATGGTTATTTTGGCATTGAAAACGGGGAATGATGGTAGTAAAGTCAGTCTGACAGCCTTACCGATACCATGGAGGTAATCATGCACAAGCGATTGTTCACCCCGGGGCCAACCGAGGTGCGTGCCGACATCCTGAAAGAGCTGGCGACCCCGCAGATCCACCACCGCACACCGGAGTTTTCCGAGCTCTATGCTGAGATTCAGCCAAAATTACAGAGGCTCCTCTACACGGAGAACCCCGTCTTTCTGTTCACCTCTTCGTCAACCGGTGCGATGGAGTCAGCGGTGACGAACCTCGTTGCCAAGCGTTGTTTGAACCTGGTAAACGGTGCCTTCTCCAAGCGCTGGCACGAGATCACCGTAGGAAACGGTGTTCCCTGCGACGCGTTCGTGATCGAGTGGGATAAGGCACTCAAGCCGGAGATGATCGACGAGCAGCTAAAAACGGGGAAGTACGACGCGGTGACCCTGGTGTTAAACGAAACTTCCACCGGGCTGATGAACCCAGTAGAGGAGATCGCCGAGGTCGTGAGCAACTATCCCGATGTCTTCCTTCTTGTCGACGCGGTGAGTGGGATGGCCGGGGTGAAGATCGAGACCGACGCGTGGAAACTTGACTTCGTTCTCGCCGGAGTACAGAAGGCATTTGCGCTCCCTGCCGGCCTTGCCGTAGCAGCGGTGAGTGAGCGCGCGCTTGCCCGCGCAAAAGACGTTCCCCCGCGTAGCTACTACTTCAACCTGAACCACATGCTTAAGTATCACAAGAAGAACCAGACCCCGTCGACACCGGCGATTCCCCACATGTTCGCGTTGAACGCCCAGCTCGACAACTTCCTTGTGGAGGGACTGGATGCCCGCTTTGCCCGACATGCAACGATGGCGAAGAGTGTGCAGGCGTGGGCGGTGAAGTACTTTGATATCTACCCTGAGCAAGGGTACTGGTCAAAGACGCTCACCTGTATCAAGAACACCCGCGAGATCGATGTTACCCAGCTCATAAAAATGCTTGCCGAGGACTACAATCTTCGCATCTCAAACGGGTACGGGGATATCAAGGGGAAGACGTTCCGTATCGCTCACATGGGAGATACGCAACTCGACGAGATCGAAGGACTGTTACGGGCGATTGAGACCGTTCTCCATCTGTCATAAGGAGGTTAGAGATGGCGTTCCGGGTATTGGTATCGGATCCATTGGCGCAGAGCGCGGTCGCTGCGATGCGCGAGGCAGGGTTGAGGCTCGACGAGAAGACCGATCTCTCCGTCGAGCAGTTGAAGAGCGAGATCGCAAATTACGATGCGATCGTCATCCGCAGCGCGACCAAACTGCGAGCGGAGATCATCGATTGCGCGACCGACCTCAAACTGATCGTCCGCGCCGGTGTGGGCCTCGATAACGTCGATGTTCCCTATGCCAAAGGAAAGGGAATCGAGGTACGGAATACACCAGCGGCAAGCTCTAACTCCGTCGCCGAACTGGCTCTTGGGCACATCATCTCACTGGCCCGCCACATCGGACGGGGAACGGTCTCATTGAAGAGCGGGAAGTGGGAGAAGAAGAAGCTTAAAGGGGTAGAGATCGATGGGAAGACGCTTGGGATCGTGGGGATCGGCCGCATCGGACAGTCCCTCGCTTGTAAGGCCCATGCCTTGGGGATGCGGGTGATCGCGTTCGATAAGTTCGTCGAGAAGAGCCCCCTCCCGAAGATTGTAACGCTGCTCCCGTTTGAAGAGCTGCTGCAAGAGAGCGATTTCATCTCGCTTCACATCCCGTTCGACCCCAAGGTAGGGGCGACGATCGGTGCGGAGGAGTTCTCGATGATGAAGGACGGGGTGCGGATCATCAACTGCGCCCGCGGCGGTGTAATCGATGAGGTTGCCCTCGCCGATGCTCTTGCGAGCGGGAAGGTCGCCGGAGCGGCGCTCGACGTCTTCGCTACCGAACCGCCAAACGTGAACGACACTCTCTTCGCCCGGGAGAACCTCTCCCTCACCCCGCACATAGGGGCAGCCACGGTTGAGGCACAGTCACGAGTCGGGGCAGAAGCGGCCGAGATCGTCATCGAGTTCGCGCAGGCCCACTAGGAGGAGAAGATGACACAGATCATTCCGTTTCGCGGTGTTCGCTACAACCCGGAAAAGGTCCACGATATGAGCAGTGTGTTCTCCCCACCCTACGACCGCATCTACAAGGATGTACAGGCGGCCTGCTACGAGAAGAGCCCGCAGAACATCGTGCGCATCGTCAAGGGGAAGAAGACCGATGACGATAACGGTGAGACCGTCTACACCCGCGCCGCCGCGTACCTGACTGAGTGGCTGGAACAAGGGGTCCTCGTGCGTGATGACAGACCCTCCCTCTACGTTTATCACCAGGAGTACACCTTCGCTGGGGAGCAGCTCGTGCGCAAAGGGGTGATCACCCTCGGCAAGCTCGAACCGGAGAAGGTGCACGCACACGAGAGGACGCTCAAGGGGCCGAAGGAGGACCGCCTGCGGTTGATGCGCGCGACAGAGGGAAACTTCGGCCATATCTTCATGCTCTACTCGGACCCGGAACGCAAAGCTGACAAGGCACTCGCTGCTGTAATCGATGGGGTTGCACCGACGATCGAAGCGACTGATGACCTGGGGAACCTACATCGGGTGTGGCAGGTTACCGATCCTGCGGTAATCGAAACGGTACAGAGCGCTCTTGCCGATAAGGACCTCTACATCGCCGATGGGCACCACCGCTACGAGACCGCCGTCAACTACATGCACGATTGCGAGGAGAAGGGGTGGACAGAAGCAGCGCCGGAGTCGTTCGACGTACGTATGATGACCCTGTTCAACATCGACCTTCCGGGGATGTCAATTCGTCCGATAAACAGACTCGTTCACGGCCTTTCGAACTACGATGCAGCCTCTTTCCTCGATAAGGCTGAGGAAGACTTTGAAGTGGAGCGTTTCGACTCCTTCGCGACGTGGCAGGGAACGGTTCATGCCGGTCACGCCCGGCACACCTTTGGCTGCTATACAGATGGAATCTTTGCGAGCCTTACCCTGCGCGACGAGGGCCTGATGGATCGATTGATCACGGGTGACAGATCAACGGACTACAAACGGCTCGATGTCTCGATTCTCCACACAGCGATCCTCGAGAATCTTCTAGGGATCGATGCGGCGGCCCTCGAGGAGCAGCGGAACGTGACCTATACGGTCGATGCTGAACACGGGGTGGCGATGGTGAATGATGGAAAGGAGCAGATCCTTTTCCTTCTTAACTCCACAACCGCTGATGAGGTTAAGCGAGTCGCCGATCACGGAGAGAAGATGCCGCAGAAGTCGACCGACTTCTACCCGAAGCTCCTCACCGGCCTCGTCCTTTCAAAGATGGAGATGAAGAAACCCTCTTAGATAGGCTGTTACATGAACTCTTTCCCCTCACAGAACAGCGGTTTCCACCGCAGAGGGCGCGGAGCGCGCAGAGAGTGAGAGCAGCGTTGAGTGAATGAATGATTGAGTGATTGAACCTCACAATCTGCCGATCTCTCAATTCTGCCGTACCGGCGCATGTTCGGCGGAACAGCACGGCATCATCGAAGCTATACTCTCGCAAAGACGCCAAGAGCGCAAAGGAAAGCGTAAATAGGCAAGGAGAAAAAGATGTTTGAAATTAAGGCCTTTCTTGGCGACCTTTGCGGCTTGAGTGAGTGCAACGAGCGGGCGAGAGGAAAAGCTTGTGCCTCACGCAGAGGCGTGAAACAGTGATGAGTGACGAGTGATGAGAAAGGACAGAGAGAAAGAGCAACATCAACAGCATTCTCTCGCAGAGGCGCAGAGAACAGCGGAAATACAGTGATGGTTAATGATTGATAAGGCCAGAGATGGGATTGAAGGATTACGGATTAGGGTCAGTTTCTAGCTTGTAGACCCTGGACTGACGACTCTGGACTCAAGACTGATGACTGAGAACTCCTTCGTGTCCTTCGTGCTCTTCGTGGTGAATTCTTTCTGACCTCCGGTCTTGCTTCGCAACAGGCATCCGTCCCGTGCGAACCGAAATCAGATCTCACTACCCACTTGAAGTGACAAGAAACCCCCAAACCCCAAGCTGAGAGAGGGCCGGTTAGAGTGGAATAACGCGAAGGAGCCGACCTAGCCAAGGAAGGCCATAGAAGGTACGGTAGGCGATCTGCCCTCGCTTTACCCGGCCGATGTAGCGTGCGGTCTCGGGAAAGATCGTCCCCTCTCCCGCTTGCCAGCGGATCGCGTTTGAGGGCCCGGCGTTATAGGCGGCGAGGACGACATCCGTATCGCCGAATATATCAAGGAGGTACCTCAAATACCAGGTCCCAAAGCGTATGTTGACCCCTGGATCGTAGAGGTCTTCTATGGTGAAGCCGGCTTCCCCGATCTGTGCGGCAATCCATTCCCCTGTTGTGGGGATGATCTGCATAAGACCGATCGCTCCGGCGTGTGAGAGGGCGTGTGGATCGAAACGGCTCTCCGCGCGGATCACCGCTGCCACAAGGTACAGATCCAGGGAGTAACTGTCTGTCCAAGCCTTCATCTCGTCCTCGTAACGAAGTGGATAGAGGAGTTTGAGCACTCCGATCCCTAGGAGTAGAAGAAAAACGAGAAGCATGATCACTTCGATCCTTCTCCTCCAAGGTGCTCGCCCTTTCATAATCCTTTATAATACGGGAATGGGAAGGAAAGAGTAATGGGACAAGTGCTGGAGAAAATCCTATGAGAAAGGTCTTACGCCATCTGCGGGATACATTTATCAGCGGGCTTCTGGCTATTATTCCTGTTGGAGCGACCGTCTATCTCGTATGGTTTCTCTATAACCTGATCGACGGAGCTGTCGGGAGGCGGACGTCATTCGGGATGATGGTAGAGAATGCGCTCGGCCGATGGATTCCTGGGCTGGGGATCTACATGACCGCGATCCTTATCCTCCTTATCGGTTTCGTAACCCGCAACTTCTTCGGCCGTACCCTCCAGTATTACATGGATCGGGCCTTTGGATCCGTTCCTGGAATACGCAAGATGTACTCGACCTTAAAGAGGTTTACGAATGCCCTGCTCAATCAAGGGACCTCGTCCTTCCAGAAGGTAGTCATGTTCGAGTACCCCAAACCCGGGATCAACATCATCGGGCTTGTCACAAACGAGCACCTGGGCATACTGGAGAACGAACTCGGCGAGGAGTGCGTCCTCGTCTACGCTCCGACCGCGCCGAACCCCCTTTCGGGTATGATGTTGATCATTCCCAAACGCCTGCTAACCTACCTCGATATCCCGGCGGAGGATGCTCTGTCGATGATAGTCTCCAGCGGTTCGGCGGTTCCGGACAGCCTGGGTGGGGAGATTTCGTTAGAAACACGGCCGCGGTTCAGTTCATTTAAGCGCCGCCGTAAGGAGTGAGAAGATGGCGATCTTCAAGGATAAGCATTACTTCCGTGTCAACCTGGAGAAGGAGCCCGATGAGAGCCTGTGGATGCGCTGCAAGGCGTGCGGGGAGCTCGTCTTCAAGCGTCGTGTGCGGGAGAACAACAACATCTGCCCACACTGCGGGGAGTACTTCTTCCTTACCGCGAAGGAACGGATCGAGTCGCTGATCGACGAGGGGAGCTTCGAGGATATCTCACAGCCGATCATGGCCGAGGACCCGCTCTCCTTCGAGGATAGCAAGCCTTACATTCAGCGGATCGAGGAGGCGCAGGCAGCGACCGGACTGGCGAGCGCGATCATTATCGGAAGTGCCGCCATCGCGGAAACACCAGTGGTAATCGGGGTGATGGATTTCCGGTTCATCGGTGGGAGCATGGGGTCGGTGATGGGGGAGCAGATCTGCCATGGGATGGAGGAGGCGATCGTCCGCCGCGTGCCGTTCATTCTCATCTCCTCCTC
>JAUWNS010000233.1 GCA_030612485.1 Candidatus Bipolaricaulota bacterium | reverse complement strand
ACCCTCAGAAACCAGGTATCCTTCAGCTCGTTTAATGACCCCGCGCGGATCCCCACGGAAAGGTCCCTTTCCACCCACTAGATAGATATCGCTAATGATGGAGAGGACCTTTTCGTCGCTGTAGTAATCGATGGTGGCCGTATCAAGGTCCGGGAGCAGCACCATATCGCTTCCCTCTACACTCGCGTAGCCGAAGTTCGAGCCGTCAAAAGCAATGCCGTTTTCAATGAGGTGAGGGGTGAACCGACTGGCCGGTACCGTAATATGGCGCCAACGTCCGATCAGATCAACGACCTTGAAATCGACAAATTCTATCCCCTCTTTGGCGATTAACTCTTTCAACGAATCGCACGTAACCACTCTTTGCCTCCTTATCTTCTTAGCCAACGGGCCGCGCGAAGATGTAACTTACTATCGCAAGGTTTGACTTGCAAGAAGCTCAAGAGATGCCTCTGCGCGGTCCTTTTTCCACCAAACTCACCATGGGATAGCTCCTGTTGCACCGAACTTCTCAGATTTTTCTCCTGTTTCCTTCCCCGCTCCGCACGAAAGAAAACTTTCATTATTGCCAAACCCTGAATCTTTTCTTGCAAAAAGTACTCTACCCCCATGCCAATGTCAAGTGTCTAGCAACTACAAGCGTCCGACTACCACTTGGAAACAACGTGAGAGTGCTCCATTTCAGCACCTCAACCCACTCTCCTTGAACAATATGGTCCCTTTTTCGCAAGCGTCGAGCATTTTGCACTTAGGATGATGGGTGGCTACCGTTTCCTGTATAGTTAGTATGCTCTGTTCCCTTGTTGGGGGAGGTAAAACTTATGAGCTACACACCGATGACGCTGGAAGTGGCCTTTCTCCTTAAAGAGGAGAGGCTGGGGCGGCGCAGCCTTGCACGGCGAACCGGTCTCTCCGAGATGACTGCACGCCTTGAGCTTGAACGGTTGCAAAACAAAGGACTTATTACAACGGATAGACGTGGGGTTACCCTCAGTGCCCTTGGCGGGGAGAGATTCTCTCCGCTGTTAACGCATATCAAACAGGTTGCAGAGCCCTCTCTGCACTCCCTTGCTCAGGATACTGTCACCCAGGCCGCTCTGCTGTCGTGCCCGACCGCGAGACCGCCGTGGTGGTACCGCGACCTTGTAATACGGCAGGGGGGAAGCGCTCTGATCCTGATCCGCTACCGTCCAGAGGGGTGGTGTTTCTCTCACAATGAGGAAAAGGTTAGCAACCAGAACCCACACGACGAACGAATGATTGAAGGTGCGTTCCCCCTCAGACGAGAAGGCGATCTGCTCCTCATTGTTTCCGCTCCAGAGCGCAAGAGCGCTGGGCTTGGTCTATGGCGAGTTATCACTGAAATACTCTCCGAGACGCCATAACCTTCCCTTTTGGTTGCTTTCTGTAAACAGGCGTGGTAGACTACGAGCTTATCCATGTGGGGTGTTGTATCCCACAATCGAACGGGAGGTACACAGATGACAAAGAAGGCATGGAAAGGAGCATGGGCGCTGCTAGTGGTGCTAGCACTGCTTGGGTTGGTAGCCTCAGCGCAGCAGTATCCGGTTACAGTGATTGACGACAGAGGGCTTGAGATCAGGATCGAACAGCAACCAAATCGGATCGTTGTGGCTGGGATCCCTCTGTACACAGAGATTGTGATCGATCTCGGCGCTCTCGACCGACTGATCGCGGTGGCGGGATCACCGGATAACCCACCGGAAGTTGTAGATCTCCCAAAGGTGGGCCCCAACTACGCGCCAAATGTAGAGGTCATCCTCTCCCTGGAGCCGGACCTCGTGCTGGGAGCCTGGGGCGCGGTTCGTGACAAGCTCGAGGAGGCGCAGGTCACCGTCCTTTTAACAGGGGGGATCAAGGGGATCCCCGATATCTTCTCCACAATCCGAACGGTGGGGATGGCACTGGGACTGAAGGAGGGTGCAGAAGTGCTGATCGGTCAGATCGCGGAGGAGATCATCACAATCGAGGCCTCAACCCTTACCGAAGAACCGGTAAGGGCGGCCTTCCTCTATGCTTCGGTGCCGGACACGCCCCCTTATGCTGCTGGCAGCGGCGCGATCGAGAACGAGTTGATCCTCCGTGCTGGCGGTAAGAACGTGTTCTGCGATGTCCAAGGGTTTCCTCAGGTGAGCCTCGAGGAGATCGTCGCCCGTGATCCCGAGGTGATCTTCACCGCTCCCTCCCAAATCGCGAACATCACGTCTAACACGCTGCTTAAGACCGTGTCAGCGGTAAAGAACGGCCGGGTTTACGGGATCAACGCCGCGTGGCTCACCTCCACCAAAGTCGCAGAGGCCCTCAAGCAGATGGGCGAGTTCCTCCATCCGGAAGAATAGCGATCGGTAACGAGAAGAGGGATGCTTGAACCGGAAGAGAAATTATTCCAGAAAGTTGGTTTTCGTGGTACTGATTGTCTTGACAGTGCCCACTCTCCTTGCTGGAGTAGCCATTGGTCCGGTTCACATCCCCATCTCGGAGACACTTTCTTACCTGGTGGGACGGGGAGTTTCCGCTGACGGTTCTCCGTCCGTCTCTCGCCTGATCATCTCCCAGATCAGGCTCCCGCGGGTGTTGTTGGGCCTGCTGGTCGGTTGTGCTCTCGCCATTTCGGGTGGAACCATGCAAGGGCTGTTTCGCAACCCGCTGGCGAGTCCGTACGTCCTTGGGATCGCCAGTGGCGCCTCTACAGGCGCGTCTTTGGTCATCCTCCTCAATTTACATGGTGTGCTCTTTCTTTCCCTGGGAGCTTTCATCGGCGGTTCCCTTGCAGTGGGAATTGTCTACCAATTAGCACAGGAACGAGACAGAAAAACCTCCGTCTACACGTTGATCCTTGCTGGGGTGGCCGTGGGGGCACTCTTTTCGGCTGTGACCAGTTTTATTATCTTCTTGAGTTCAGGCACCGAGCGGATGACCGACGTCATCTTCTGGATCATGGGGGGATTGGGGCGAGCTAATTGGACCTACTTGTACGTATTAACACCGATCGTTGCGCTCGGAAGCGTAATATTGATTGTCTTCTCGCGTGACTTAAACGCGCTCGCCATGGGGGAGGAAGGAGCATTCCATCTGGGAGTCAACCCGGAGACAAGCAAGCGCATCATGTTGGGTGTGGCGACCCTTCTCACTTCATCTGCTGTTGCCTTCGCTGGCACTATCGGGTTTGTCGGCCTGATCATCCCGCACATCATGCGGCTAATCATCGGACCGGATCACCGATTCCTTCTGCCAGCGACGGCCATTGCGGGAGCGGTCTTTCTCGTCTGGGCCGACATGGCAGCGCGCACGGTCGTCAGCCCGGCCGAGATGCCGGTAGG
>JAUWNS010000101.1 GCA_030612485.1 Candidatus Bipolaricaulota bacterium | reverse complement strand
CGCCACGCTCCCCATGATTATCAACCACCTACGCCCGGGAGGATTCG
Organism: Candidatus Bipolaricaulota bacterium; assembly: GCA_030612485.1. The sequence goes on along the minus strand of JAUWNS010000101.1, from coordinate 8,140 downwards.
AACCTCCGGCCAACGGCTTAGAAGGCCGTTGCTCTGTCCACTGAGCTACGGGCGCATCTTTACCAGAGCGGAAGACGGGGATCGAACCCGCATTACTGGCTTGGAAGGCCAGTGCTCTACCATTGAGCTACTCCCGCGTATCGGAGAGGCCGGATTCGAACCGGCGGCCTCAGCGTCCCGAACGCTGCGCGCTGACCAAGCTGCGCCACTCTCCGTACAACCTTACTCAGCCACCTAGGGTGACGAAGTACGTTCGCCCGTTCCGCAAGATAGTGAGCATCAGGGTCGTATTATCATCCATCTCGCCGACAAGCGCGTTCCATTCATCGACCGAATCAACCTTCTGCCGGTTGATCTCGCGGATGACATCGTTCGCTTCCAACCCTGCCCAGTCTGCCCTGCTCCCTGGAGCAACATCCATTATGACAACTCCCTGCGCGGAATGCAATCCCAGGCGCTGTCCAATGGCGGAAGTGATCGGCCCTACAGTGAGTCCGAACTTCTCCACGGCTGCTGTCTCACTCGCCTCTGGGGTATTAGTACCGTAGATCTCCTCTTCACTCGGTTTCTCTACCAGGGTAACCTGGAAGTGGAGCGTCTCCTTGTCGCGGATGATCTCCAGATCGACGGTCGTTCCGACCGGTTTCAACGAAATCGTGTGGATGAGGTCGTCGGTCGAGCCTATTGCTTCGTCATCGACCTTGGTGATGACATCTCCGGACTCGATTCCCTCTTCCTCGGCAGGAGATCCCGCGATGAGATCGGAGACGAGAACTCCCTCGCCAACCTTGACCCCAAAGGCCTCCTCCATGGCAAGGGTGATATCCTGAATGTAGACACCGAGGTAGGCACGGGTGACCCTCCCGGTCGTCACGAGTTGATCGAGGACCGCCTTCACCGGATCGATGGCGATGGCAAAGTTGATCCCCTCGATGGCAACCCCGTTCGATGATTGCCGCGCGATCAGGGTGTTGATTCCGATGACTTTGCCAAACGCATTCACCAGTGGGCCACCACTGTTACCAGGGTTGATCGCTGCGTCGGTCTGGATGAGGTTGTCATAGTAGCCTACCCCGCTCGGCTTCTGTAGATCCCGGTCTAGCGCGCTGATGATCCCCATGGTGACGGTGTACGACATTCCGACCGGATTTCCGATAGCGATCGCCCAATCGCCGATCTCAAGTGCAGAGGAATCTCCGAGCTCCGCCGTGGCGAGGTCCGAGGTGTCTCCTTCGAGCCGGAGCACGGCGATGTCCAACTGCGAGTCGCTCCCCACTACTGCGGCAGTCCATGTCTCTCCCGCTGGACTAGTCGCGCGGATCGTCGTTGCACCGTCGACCACGTGTGCGTTGGTCAACACGAGCTTCTCCCCGGCATAGTCGATCACAACGCCGGACCCAATGGAATGCCGCTCCTGCGGCTCAGGGGCCTGTGGTTCGCCGAAGAACCGGCGAAAGAACGGATCGTTGAACAGGTCATCAAACGTGCTCGATACATCCGCTGTTCCGGTGACGTCGATCCGCATCACCGCCGGACTGACCGTGGCAATGGCGTTCTTGACTGCGGCTTGGCCGGAGTCAGCGATCGCTTGATTAACCGATGTGGCCTGCGCGATGGCGGATGTCGTCCCAACGGCGAGTTTTCCGTCAGAGTTATTCAACCAAGTGAAAGATAGACCTGCTGCCACGATAAGGGTCAGCAGGATCCCAATCAACCAACTTCTTTTCATAGTAAACTCCTCCTCCGATAGATTGGAAATTGCTTGTCTCAAACCGGTATATTCTAGGCGTGGAATGTGAAGATTCGATGAAGAAAGGGAGGAGCAGGAATGGACTTTACTGTCACGCCACATGGGATAAGAGCGATTGCCCTCCTCTCGGGGGGGCTAGATAGCACCCTCGCTGCTGCCCTTGTCAAGGCCGCGGGGATCGAGGTGATCGGGCTGACCGTGCGCAACATGTTCGGAACCGGTCGCGAGCGTGCCCGGTATATCACCTCTGCCGCTGAAGCGGTGGGAATCCCTCTTCTCACCCTCGACCTCTCGGAGGAGCACCTGGATATAGTCCGCCATCCGAAACACGGGTACGGCGCGGGGATGAACCCGTGCATCGACTGTCGAATCTTCGTGCTCAAGGCGGCGAAGCGGGTGATGGAGGATGAAGGCGCGCAGTTAGGCATTACCGGGGAGGTCCTTGGGCAGCGCCCGATGTCCCAGCACTACCGTGCCCTGATGCAGGCGGCTGAGGAGAGCGGGCTTGGTGATCTGCTCCTTCGTCCTCTGTCGGCTAATCTCCTCCCCGATACCCACCCGGTGAACGAGGGGTGGATCGTGCGAGAGGATCTACTAGCAATTCAGGGACGAGAAAGGAAAGAGCAGATCGCGCTTGCGAGGAAGTTTGGGATTCGCGACTATCCGTCACCAGCAGGGGGATGCCTCCTTGTGGAGAAGGTGTACGCCGCACGTCTGCGTGACGCGTTCTCCCACATCGGGAAGGATGCAATGAAGAGCGAGGACTTCCGCGTCCTGCGCTATGGGCGTCACTTCCGGCTTTCGGAGCAGGCCAAGGTGATCGTGGGGCGGAACGAGCGAGAGAACGAGGAGCTCCTCAAACTTTCCACCGGACATATCCTGATCGAACCGTTGGAAACGATGGGACCCGTTTCCCTTATCGAGGGGAATCCATCGGACGATGAGCTGCGTCTCTCTGCAGCGGTGACCGCCCGCTACTGCGATCACGATGACGCTAGTCCGATCAAGCTGCGGATTGTGCGTGGGGAAGAGGAGGAGACGATCGCTATCGCGCCGCTCCCCCCCGATGATCCGCGTATCGCCTCGTGGCGAATCTAGGCAATGAGGGCGAGGGCTTCCTCGCGTGAGGCCTGATTGGTGTGGAAGATTCCGCGAATCGCCGAGGTGACAAACTTGGTCCCAGGCTTCTTCACCCCACGTAGTGTCATACACATGTGGGTCGCTTCGACCCGTACGAGGACCCCGTAGGGATCGAGTCGTTCCATGAGCGCATCGGCGAGCTGCGAGGTGAGCCGTTCCTGCAGCTGCGGCCGGGAGGCAGCGATGTCGAGCGCGCGGGCGAGCTTGCTTGCGCCAATGATTCGGTTCCCTTTGGGAATGTAAACGATGTCCGCCTCGCCAACGAACGGGAGGAAGTGGTGCTCGCAGATCGAGAAGAACGGGATGTCCTTGCATACCACCATCTGGTTGTAATCCTCCTGGAAAAGAACCTCAAGGACATCGGCGGGATCACGTTCGATATAGGAAAAGAACTCCGCGAACATCCTTGCCACCCGTTGCGGGGTCTTCTCCGCGACCTCCGCGTTGATATGTTCTTTGCCGATCCCTTTCAGGATCTGTCTCATCCCTTCTTCGATCTCTCGTAAATCCATCATTCCCCCTTCGTCAAGATGGTAGAAGAGCGCCTGCCTTGGCGCAACCGTATCAGGTCCTTTGGTGCATCCACCTTCGCCATCTTCTGACAAGGAACAGGACAAAGTAGAGCCCCGTTCCGAAGAGGAGCCCGAGGAAGAGTCCGTTTGCGGTCCGCAGAAGAGAGAATAGGAGTGGAGTATGGGCATGGGCAAAGGTGTTGAGGATCGATGCTTGCCCAAGCAGCCCGAAGAAGAGGAGGATCGGACGGTAGCGGAGGACCCATGCGCCGAGCCCTCCACTCGCCCCAAAGAGGAGGAGGAAGGGGTGGCCAAGGAGGAACTCCTTGAATCGCGGCCGCGCGTAGAAGAGGGTCTCCAATAGCGCGCGCGTCTTTGCCTCTGTCCCCGAGACGAGGCTGTCTGCGTTCCCGCTACGGAGGACAATGAATACAATCAGCCCTACTCCGGCGGCGAGGAGCGTGCTCCCGAATAGGGCATGCCCGGTCCTGAATGGAGTGCGTAGGAGATCCCTCCACTCGCTCCGGTAAGCAAGAATCAGGGCGAGGGACGGCGGCAGGAGAAGTGAGATCTTCACTCCCCGAAACGAGGCGACCTTGAGGATGAACACCGGTTGCGACAGGAACGCCGATAACAGAAGTGCTCCCAGCAGCGACATCCCGGTGAACATCAGGATAAGGCGTACTCCGGCACGCCAACCTGTCCCAGCGGATGGAAGCAGGAGGAGCACACCGAAGACCGGAGTGAGAATGGTGACCAGCAGCGCGTCAATCTGACAGAGCAGGGTCGCGTCGAATCCCAAGGATAAAGAGGCTCCTGCTCCGGCAAGGAGAAGCGCGGCCATCGGCAGGGAAGGGATCAAGCACAGGAGGATGAGGAGCAACAGGGCGCACAAGCCAATGTGGAGAAGGGTAACAAACGTTGGATTGTAAATGGGTGGTAGGATCGGAAATTCTCCTGTGTGATAGCCAGCGGCAGTGAGGCTTGACAGTACCTCTTTGTAATAGTCAGCAGACTGTGCAGGTGTGTCGTCCGGAATTGGCGTGAGGATGAGAGTGCGGATTCCCCGCTCACGAACGGCCCGCTCCCAGCGGGAGACGAGGGTGGCAAGGGACACGGCGCGCAGGTCGACGTCCGAAATTTCGTGCCCGCGTACAACGTTACGATACCCATTCGCCCACAGAGTTTGTATGAGGCCTAGAGGAGCAAACTCGCGCGCGATCAGAGGGACGTTATTCTGTATGAGTCTCATTACGATGGGATCGTCAGGAGAAATCTCCCCCGTAGCCCACCAAGCAAGGAACGGACCGCTCTCGGAAACCTGCGGTGAGACAGCCGCATCGACGATGAGTACCACGCCTAACCCGGCATTGCGGATCGATTGCGGAGAAACACCAGTACCAGTGGCGAGTGTCGATGCGCGCACCGCCACCGCGGTGACACCGAGATCGGTAAGCTGTGACAGGGAGAGCTGATTGGCATCATTGACAATGCTCGTCAAGTCAGAATTACTTCTCTCCCATCCGGCGCGGGAGACGGCCATCACAAGACAGATCACCAACGTGACGGCAAGAAGAACGTAGCTTAGCATCCGCAGGACGTAGTTCATGGCCTCACTACGTTATCATGCGCGATGCACATCGGCAATCAATAAGGAATAAGGGGACATAACACTTATATCTCCATCCACGTTGTCACTTTGCTCGTGGATATCTTGTAAGAATGCCTGTTCCCGCCTAGAATCATCATATGGCCAGGATTGCGAGAGTTGTCTTGCCGGGTATTCCTCATCATTTGACCCAACGCGGTGTCCGCTCTCTGCCCGTCTTCTTCTCGGATCGTGATAGAAGAGACTATCTGTCCTCCCTCGCCAAGGAGGCTAAAAGGCACGGATTGCGTTTCTGGGCATGGTGTCTGATGACGAATCACGTACACCTGATTGTAGTTCCCCAGGAAACGAATAGCCTCGCGCGTGGGATCGGCGAGGCACACAAGAGATACACCAGGATGATCAATCTTCGGCAGGGAACGAGAGGATTCCTATTTCAAGGGCGGTTCTTCTCTTGCCCTCTGGATGAGGGGCACCTGTACGCTGCTGTCCGCTATGTCTTGCGAAACCCCGTGCGCGCCGGGATTGTCGACCGACCTGAAGATTACAGATGGTCGAGTGCACGGCAGCTCCTTGGTCTGACTGACCAGGATCCGCTCGTGCGTGATCTTTGTCCACTACGCAATATGGGTGACTGGAAAGAGTCTCTCGGTAGTGATCCCGCAGATATCAATTTGCTCCGCAAGTATACGCGAACAGGAAGACCATATGGAGATAATGCATTTATCACCATGGCGGAAAAGATGACCGGGCGAGACCTGAGGAAACATGCCCCGGGGCGCAAGGTTAATAGGAAATAAGTGTTATGTCCCTCTATTAAATACGTGCTTACTGGCTTGTTGAAGTGCAGGGACAAGGAGTTCGCAGACGGCAAGGCCGGCCGTTTTTGCCAATCGATCGGCGGGGAGGCGCGGGCCGAAGACCTCGATCTCCTCACCGAGCACTATCCCCTCTATTCCGGTGATGTCGATCGCGGTGTGGTCGAGGCCGATCGTCCCGATCACCTGGGCATATCTCCCCTTCACCGCCACCTTACCGCGATTTGCGAGTTGTGGAGGGATTCCCGTTCCGTATCCAATCGAAAGGATGGCGATTTGTTGCGTGCGAGAAGCCCTGTAAGTCCGACAATATCCGACGTAGTCGCCGGGGGCAAGCTCTCTCAGAGCGACCACCCGCGTGGTGAGGGTTGCCACCGGCTCGATCACCTCGGTCCACGGGAGTGTTACCTCGGGATACCCATAGAGGAGCGTCCCAAGGCGCACCATGTTCAGCTCTCCTGTGGTCCCCTGTTCTTCATGGCGGATCGTCCCGGCAGAATTTCCGATGTGGCGCAACAAAGGAAGGAGATCGTGATCGCGCAGATCGTTGAGGAGCGCCTCGAATCGACTCAATTGGGTATCGGCGTTCTCGATCCTCCGGCGAGCCTGACACAGCAGTTGCCAGGTGGCTGAACAGACCGTCGACTCTTAGGGAGGGAAGGTCCCGCAGCCCTTCGAAGAGCGAGAGTGTCTCTTCTGAGGCTATCCCGAACCGTTGCATCCCGGTGTCGACGTCCACTTGAACACGAGCGACCTTCCCTTTTCCCCTCTGCTCCCTGGGAAATAGCCTTGGCAACCGCGAGATTAGAGATCGATAGAGTGATATCAAGATTCAACGCGGTGCCGATCTCAGGTAGGAAGACGGGGGTCAACTGGAGGATCGGGAGGCTCGCCCGGCGTTCCGGATACGCGCTCCCTCCTCCACAGTGCTCGTGCCGAGATACGAGATTCCCATCTCTTGCGCAACACGAGAGACTTTCTCGATCCCGTGCCCGTAGGCATCTGACTTCACCGCAAAGAGGATCTTCACTCCTCGTGAAAGGTGTGCCCTCACCGTCTCGATATTGTGTGCGAGCGCGGTGAGGTTGATCTTGGCTAGAGAGTATGACATAGATCTCCTCGATCGTTAACGGGCTGGCGACCTGCTACGCAGTATAGTCCTCAGTTTTTCCATGCTCAACTCCCTGGAGGGCGTAGTCGTTTAGAAGAAGGGATTCCCGTTTGCGAACCGTCTCTTTGTTTCCTAAACTCACCCCTCGTTAGTGAACAACAAAATCTCAGGAACTTTAGTGAGTGTGTGAGGAGGGATCGATGGCGGCACATACAGGGTATCGGGTCATCGCAGAGATGAGGTACGAACCGGCGCGGGTCGAGCGTGGGTACTCGGGAGAAACGTTGTATGTGAACGTAGGCACCGGAGCGATCGAGCGTAGGCCGGTGACGCAAGAGATGAAGGACAAGTTCATCGGCGGACGCGGGTTCGGCCTGTGGCGGTTGTGGAACGCGGTGACGGATAAGACGAAATGGGATTCGCCGGAGAACGAGATCGTGATCGGGGCGGGCCCGATCGGGGGAATCACCACCTACGCAGGGGCAGGAAAGTCACTCGTGGTGAGCCTCTCTCCTACGACTGGTAGTGTGATCGACTCGAACGTCGGCGGTTACTTCGGTCCTTACCTCAAGTTCTCGGGTTGGGATTCACTGGAGGTGCAGGGGCGCGCTGACAAAAATGTCATCGTGTTCATCGACGGCGACAACGGGGTGGTGCAGATCTTCGAGTGCACGGAAGAAGATCTAAATACGCACGTTCTCGCGGAAAGGCTGCTTTACACCTTCGCCGATTCCGATTCTCCGAAGGACCTCCGCGCGATCTCGACGGTCTCTGCAGGGATCGGTGCGGAACACACGCGGATCGGCTGCCTCAACTTCAGTTTCTTCGACATGAAGCGGAAGGTTCCGCGGGTGAAGCAGGCTGGCCGCGGGGGGATCGGGACGGTCTTCCGCGACAAAAGGATCGCGGCACTGGTGGTGAAATACTCAAACGTTCGTCCTGACTCCAACCATCCTGCCGACCCGGAACGGTTGCAGCGAGCCGGCGAGCGGATCACCAAGGAGATCCTGGCGCTCGATTCCTCCCAGTGCGACATGCGGCGTGTAGGGACATCGCACTTGGTGGAGATCATGGACGAGTACGATCTGCTTCCCACGCACAACTACCGCTTCGGCTCGCATCCCGAGTCGGAGAAGATCTCCTCGCCGGTCTGGCGGGAGCGGTTCAGCCAGAACATGCCCGATGGATGCTGGATCGGGT
>JAUWNS010000007.1 GCA_030612485.1 Candidatus Bipolaricaulota bacterium | reverse complement strand
CTTTCTGGAGCGAGCGACTTGGGAAAGATAAGATGGTAGCGTATCAGGCGTCAGCACGCGGGGGTGTAATACAGGTTCGAGTGGCGGGCAAGAGAGTGTACTTGGGAGGGCGAGCTGTCACAGTTTTGCGCGGGGAGTTGGCCAATTTCTGAGGAGGCCTGCCTAACCAGCGCATGAAGCCGACTAGGCTATCGACTGCGCAAATCGGCGGCCTCACGCGCCTCCAGTGAACTTTCTAGCGGAGGTGTTCCCGCCTCATCCGCCCAGCGGGTAATGCGCAAACGTTAGCCGCCCATCAGCAGTACCACTTTACGCACTTGTAAATTCGAGGTAGAATTAGAGTTGTCAAGAGTTGCTCGTCCACCGATTGAGCAGGAGGTTGTCTGATGGCTCTCAACCAGAGAATCAAAGAGTGTATTGAGAAGTTGCCGATATCTTTTCAAGCAGAAGTTCTGGATTTCGTGGAGTATCTTTCAGCGAAAGCTGAGCGTGAGGCAGTTCAGCAAGAGAGAAGGCTTTGGTCTAGCTTGTCTCTATCCTCTGCGATGCGTGGGATGGAAGATGAAGAGGTTCCGGCGTACACCACTGCTGACCTGAAAGTGGTGTTTTCATGAAAACAAGCAGGGCAGGTTGTCTTGTTTCAGTTTCCCCGTACAGACCTGGAAGAGGGGAAGCTTCGCCCTGCCCTCTTGCTTGGCAGGCTTCCAGGCGAATACGACAACTGGCTGATAAGCATGATCTCGTCACAGCTCCGGCATAGTATTGCAGGATTTGATGAGGTCATTCAAGAGAGTGATCCTGACTTTGCAGGGAGTGGTTTGAAGATGCCCAGTGTGATTCGTGTTGGTCGTCTTGCTGTGGTAGAGGGGGAGGTAGTCGTTGGGGCAATTGGTCAGATAGGGACCGAGAGACTTCAAGGATCGCTTGGCCGAGTGGCTTACGAAATCGTAGTAGCAAAGCGGCGGAGGGTGAGCGGCTAACAAGCACATGAAGCCAATCACGCTATCGAAGCCGTGAGGTTTGTTTTGCGTTTTGGATCAAGTTTGTTCACACTGCGAGAGCCATGTGGCGGCTTATGCGCCATCCGTTCGACCGAGCCTATTTTACAGCATCACAGACTTGTGCAATAATGTGCTATGAGCCCGACGGTATTTCGGTACAAGAATTATAGGTTCTACTTCTTCTCGCGTGAGGAGGAGAGGATGCATGTACACGTGTATTGCACAGACGGCGAGGCGAAGTTCTGGGTAGAACCCGAGGTGGTTCTTGCGAAAAATCATGGCCTGTCGGGCTCACAGATTACGGAACTTACTCGCGTGGTAAAGGAGCACCGTGACGAAATCGAAGACGCTTGGAAGAAGCACTTCCCGGGTTGAGGTTCTCAATATCGACGTTCATGGCCTTTGGCTGTACGCCCAGGGGAAGGAGTATTTCCTACCTTACGACGAATTTCCTTGGTTCAAAGACGCAATCGTTGCAGATATTCTGAACGTCGAACTCCAACACGGGTTCCACTTGTATTGGCCTACGCTCGATGTCGATCTCGATCTCCATTCTCTGGAGGACACGAGCGAAACGCCCCTTGTATATCAATAGGATCGAACAAGGGATTCAACGCTGACCAGCTTCGGCACGCTCCCTTTCGGGCGCTTACCTCGCTGGCAGGTTAACCCCGCCGGTCGAGCAGTGGAACGATGGCAAGCAGGCCGAGTTCGCCGATCGCAAGACATATTCCACCACGCCGGTAGTGCACGCGTAGAGACTGGGGCCGGCCAGAAGCCCCGGTCGATGCGCTCTCAGGAGGGCATGGAGGGTGTTATGCCAATCCACATAAGATACGGTGATAAGAACGGCGTCTTCTCGCAACGGCTTGATATCTCATCGGTTGCACCGACAGTGGCGCACTATTGGCAGGCGTCTTATACGGCAATCATAGCCATGTTTGGGGTGTTATGCGGATCGATAGAAACAATGTTAGTGTTAAGGAATAGATCATGCAGATTGTTGCCATAGGTGGAGGTGAGATCAAAGATAAGGAAACCCTTCCCCTTGATAAATTTATCGTCGCCTTAGCAGGCAAAAGGTCTGCCAAGGCTTTGTTTGTGCCGACTGCGAGCGGGGACGCAGAGGGATACTGTGATACTTTTGACAGGATCTATGGTGCCGAGCTTGGGTGTAGGACGGACCACTTGCTTCTGCTGTCCCGAGATAAAGAACGTAATCGTATGGAAGAAAAACTTCTTGAGGGAGATATTATATATGTAGGTGGTGGTAACACGCTGAAAATGATGAAACTCTGGCGGCGCCTTGGGGTAGATGGTCTTCTGAAAAAGGCAGGCCAAAGAGGGGCCATCTTGGCTGGCCTCAGTGCAGGTGCTATTTGCTGGCATGAATGGGGCCACTCTGATGCTCAAACATCCTTTGGAAGATCCAAAACGACATTCATTCGTGTAAAGGGACTTGGATTCTGCCGAGGGACATTCTGTCCGCATCTTGATGTAGAGCGTAGACATGAGTCCTTTTCTGAAATGATAGCACGGCGCGGCGGATTCGGTATTGCCTGCGATGACAACGCAGCTGTATGGTACAGGAAAGGACATAAGACAATGGTAAAGACCTTCCACAAGGACGCTGCTGTTCATCTGTATAGACGAAAAGAAGGAAGAGTTTTTGTCGAAGTTTTTCAAGACGGTGAAGAGATAGAATTTGCTAACAAGCCGCGCCGCTGAGCTTGGTCGTTAGGCAGACCACCAGCACGCGAATCAGTGATGAAAGAGCAGTAGCATCATGGGGATAGCAATCTCTCAAGTTGATGCCTTTTACAGAAAAGCCATTCCGAGGAAACCCGGCTGCGGTCTGCCTGAAGAGTCGAGCGATGCCTTCTCACTAAAGGCTCCGATTCCATAGCTTGTATCACGGGCGGGGTGAATTATTTTAGCAACAAATTATCCTTGACAAAAGGATAAAAGTGATGTATTATGTCCTTCATGAAAGGACAATTGCGAGAGATCATTCATCAAAGGATTGTCGATTCGCTGGCCGCTCCGATACCGGCTTTCACACGCCGTGATCTGCGTATTCCCGCAGTGCCGGGGAAAGCGATTGCAGTGATTGGGATGCGCCGCACAGGAAAGACGACCTTTTTGTGGCAGACCCTTGCCGATCGATTGGATCAGGGGACGCCACGCGAGGGTCTTCTTCACTTCTCCTTCGAAGACGAGCGCTTGGCAGGGATGACGACTGCGGATCTGTCGCTCGTGGTCGAGGAGTACTACCGTCTCCACCCGGAGTGGCGCGACCAGTATCAAACTGTCTTCTTTCTTGATGAAATCCAGGTTGTGCCGGGGTGGGAGATGTTTGCCCGTCGGTTGCTCGACACGGAGAAGGTTGAGCTCTTCCTTTCAGGGTCCTCAGCGCGACTTCTTTCGCGTGAAGTGGCGACAAGTATGCGCGGGCGAGCCATGGAGGTTCTTGTCCACCCGTTCAGTTTTCGGGAGGCCTTGCGGCATCACGGACAGGAGCCAAAGCGGGCTGTGGAAGGTCTCCCTAAGGCCACACGCTCGGCGCTTGAGCGAAATCTGCACAGCTATCTTGTGGGGGGTGGATTCCCGGAAACCCAGGGAATCTCAGCGCGGGATCGCGTGGATCTTCTGCGGGGATACGTCGACGTTGTCCTTCTGCGCGATGTCATTGAGCGGCATCGAGTCTCGCACCCAGTCGCACTGCGCTGGATGACGCGCCAGCTGCTAGGAAACGCAGCGGGAACGTTCAGCGTGAACAAACTTCACCAGTCCTTGCGCTCGCAGGGTATTTCGGTGGGGAAGGACACACTCTACTCATACCTTTCGTATCTCGAAGACGCATTCCTCGTTCGTATCGTCTCCATCGCAACCGACTCGGAACGGCAGCGAATGGTAAACCCGCGCAAGGTCTACCCCATCGACATGGGGCTGATTCCTGTTTTCGATCGCTCGGGGAAGGCGAACATCGGGCACGCCTTGGAGACAGCCGTCTATCTTGAGCTGGAGCGGCGCGGCGCAGAAGTCTCCTACGTCAAGACTGCGAGCAGCGGATACGAGGTAGATTTCCTAGCACGCTATCCGGACGGGAGCACAGATCTCATCCAGGTTTGCGCAAGCTTGGAGGATTCCGATGTCCGCGAGCGTGAGGTGCGTGCTCTCGTTGAGGCAGTGTCCAAGTATCCGCGGGCATCGTTGCATATCGTTACCCTTAACCCGGGCACAAGAGAGGATGTACCGCCTACGATACAAATTCATCCTGCTACCGCGTGGCTACTAGCGGAACGTGTTGAGGATGCGGAACAGTAGGCCGTCACAAGAGGAACGGAGGGACACATACCCTAGTGACGAGCCCAGCTAGGTCAGGCGGCATCTTTGATGATCAGTGCGCGGTGATTACACAGTGCCGATTCACACACGAATCGTGTTATGAGTGAACCTCCTCGCCTACAAGGCGGGGCATCCTTCGTGGTTCTCGTGATGTGAAATCGCACTAGTAAGAAATATGCTGCAACTATGAATTATAACTGTTTGGCGGAAATTTTCGGGTATACTGAGCTTTAGTCGAGGGGGCACAAGCAAGCGGTTGTCAACGTCGCCCAACAAGTCGCTGCAGCCAACCACTCTATCGAAGCCGTTTTTGAAGTTTGTTGCGTTTTGGGTCAAGTTTGGTCACACTGCGAAAGCCGCGTGCGGCTTATGCGCCCGATAGAGCGGGTCGAGTGCGCCGCCCGGAAGACGTATTCCGCCACGCCGGTAGTGCACGCGTAGAGGCCGGCATGGAGGGTATTATGTGGATCGATATAGACGATGTTATGCCAGTTGAAAGGGTGAAACGAATGGACAAACAACAGATTGGCATGTGCGGCGCATACTGCGGGATATGCGAATGGAAGGAGAAGACAAACTGCCCAGGGTGCCAGGCTTGCAAAGGCGACATGTTCTATGGCGAATGCGGCGTGGCGAAATGCTGCCATGGGAACGGGCTCCTTCATTGTGGTCTGTGCTCAGACCTCCCCTGCGCAGAGCTCCAACAGGCATTCGACCATCCTGAACATGGCGACCATGGTGAACGGCTCGCGAATCTGAAGAACTGGGCCAAGGGAGACGACACAGTTATCAAGTTACGGACCTTTCCCAAGGAGGGGCAGGTAGGGGTGTCATAACAAACGCATGCAGCCGACGGCGAGAACACTGCGGCTGATGCGCAGCGTTAACCTCGCCGAGTTCATCGTGGAGGAAGAGTGAAGACAATGAGGTTAGACTTTCAACAGATGGCAGCCTGTATTGAGAGCCAAACTGAGCCGGAGCGTTTTTCCGGTGTGGTTTACCTGACAAAGGGTGATGAGGTTCTGTTTGAAAAGGGTTATGGTTTTGCTATTAGGGCAGAGTCCATATGTAACAAGGTCAATACTAGATTTCAGATGGCATCGGGGTGCAAGGTTTTCACCAGCGTGGCTATCTGCCAGTTGGTAGAACGCGGAGAACTGGGATTTGATACGCTTCTCAGCGAATGCGTTGATGTGGCGTTTCCGAACTATGCGCCAGATATTACCATACATCACTTGTTGACGCATAGCTCAGGGATCACTTCCTATTTCGAAGAGGATGTCGATCCTGATTATGAAGCATTGTGGCAAGACCTGCCCGTGTACAAGGTGAGAGGGCCAAGGGATTTCCTGCCCCTGTTCCAGTGCAAATCTATGAAGTTCTCGCCAGGAGAGAGGTTCGATTACAATGATGGGGGATACATTTTGCTAGGCTTGGTAATTGAAAGCATCACCAGTATGAACTTCTCGGCGTACATCCAGGAGAGAGTGTTTGAGCCAGCTGGCATGGAGGATTCAGGGTACTTTTCGACGGATCAACTGCCAGAAAGGACGGCCTATGCCTACATCAAGAAAGCCGATGGCACATGGCGAACGAACTTCTTTGCTGTTCCCATCGTTGGCGCGCCCGATGGAGGCGCATACACTACCGCGCCAGATATGGCCAGGTTCTGGAGAGCGTTGACAGGAAAGAGGCTTCTGAATGCTGAGACGACAGAATTGCTATTGGAAGCCCAGATTACTACATCATGGAAGTCGCCACATACGCATTATGGCTATGGTGTCTGGATTGACCGGCCAGAGGAAGTCATGAGGAAGTTCTTCGTCGAAGGTTCAGATCCAGGAGTAGCGTTGCGGTCAACCGTCTATGTCGATAAAAACATTATTCTGACGGTAATGGGTAATACTGGGGATGCCTTATGGCCGCTGTACAAAGAGCTGGAAAAGATACTGAGTCTGTGAAAGAATGGTGCTGATGGTGCAGGGCAGGCGCGTCGCCTCACCCGGCAGCGGGTGAGATCGGTGTCGTTAAGGGGTGCAAATATTTATAGACTATGCTAAAATCAAAGAAGGAGTAAGTGAGATGAAGAAAATCAGCATAATTATTTGCAATCGTTATCACACTTGTGCAGGCGGGAAGTGTCTGCGAGCCTTGCGAAACCGGGAGGGGGCCTTTGCTCTGTACAAGGGAGAGGAAGTTGAAATAGTGGGCTACACTACCTGCGGAGGTTGTCCTGGTGGCAACGTAGAGTACGCTCCCGCGGAAATGAAAAAGAATGGAACAGATGTCATCCATTTAGCTACGGGCTTAGTGGTCGGCTACCCACCCTGCCCACGCCTCCAGGCTTTCTGTGAATTTATTCCCGCCAAGTATGGGCTGGATGTGGTTGTAGGCACTCATCCAATCCCGCAAAATTATTACTTGACCCACCAGGAGTTAGGAACCTGGCAGTCGGCCAAATGGCAAGAACGTATTCAGCATGTCTTGACAGACGAAGAAACACGTCTGGCATACGATTGACGACATAAGGAAAGAGGCAACTGTGCGAAATGCTTGGTTGAAAAATGCAGTGAGCCGTCATGGTCGGAGGCCAAGCACCGTCTAATGCTGGTGTTGGACGGCAGAAGAGCAGTCAAGGCTGCTGGGCCTTGGGGCACTACGTAGGGAGGTACAACATGCAAGCTCAGACGAGTGTCGACCCTTGGTGGGCAGCACTCACCGTGTGGGGTGTGGTGAATGCCGTCAATCTGTTGCAGGCAGCGGGGTTCCTTTCGCGGGTGCGCACCGGCAGCATGGCAATCAATCACCTCCTCGGTTACGTGATGATCGCGTTCGCAGTTCCGGCGACTCTAGCCCTCATTGCTTTCGGGCGCGCAAGGGACGGCTGGCTGCCGTGGGTCGGTCCAGCGGTCTACCTCGCCTTCGTTGCGCTCATGGTCGTCGTAGACTATGTCTGGCCGGTCGAGTTCCGGTCTCCAACGCGCTATGACATCCTCGTGCCTTACCTCTTGCTTTTCTTCGGTGCGATCCTGCTGATGGGCCTGCCGATGTTTCGTTTGGATCGGCGGCTGTGGCTCGTTACCGTGGTGACCACGGTTCTGCTGCTGGGGTCGATGGGCGTTGCGATGCGTAAGGGTGTAGGGTGAGTTATTGACCGATGATCGCAGTCCAGACACAGTGCACACGCCGCGGCCCGGTCTTTCCGTCGTCCAATAAGCGCTTCCAGCGGACTCGCTTCACTCGCAGCTCATCCGCAGGACGTTAGGTTGCAATTACAAATATCGGAGAACAATAAACGATGAAGAAATCCGAAAATGAGGGGTGGCTGTTACTACCGTTATGAAGATCGCCCAAATCCTGCCGACGACACTGATCGATTATCCAAATAGGGTGGCAGCGCTTATTTACACACCGCTGTGTAACTTTCGCTGTCCGTTCTGTCACAACTCTGAGCTGGTGCTGCCGGAGAAGATAAGAAAGCTGCAGCTCATCCCGGAGAACGATATTCTCTACTTCCTACGGGAGAGGGAGAAGTTTCTCGACGCCCTGTGCATCACCGGGGGCGAACCGACGCTACAGGAGGATCTCCCGCGCTTCATCGGGCGGGTGAAGCAGCTTGGACTCCTCGTCAAGCTGGATACAAACGGCTCTCGTCCTGAGGTTCTTAAAGAGCTATTCGATAACCATCTGCTCGATTACGTGGCAATGGACGTCAAGGGGCCGGCGAAGAGGTATTCAGAGCTAGCCGGCGTGCACGTCAATCTCGACGCGGTCCGCCGTTCGATCAGACTGATCATGGACCGCGTCCCGGACTACGAGTTTCGCACCACCGTTGCCCCAACGATCACCGCCGATGATATCGAGGATACAGTGGAACTAGTGCAAGGAGCGAAGCGCTACTTCTTGCAGCCGTTCGTCGTCCCGACAGACAAGGATCTCGTCGATCCGAGCTGGAACAACAAGATTGCGCTCAGCAAGAACGAACTTCAAGCAGTCTGGAAAAGGATCGAGACGAACTTCGCCGCCGGCGGAGTACGGTAGAGGCGTTTTCACTTATGCACATGAGTAAGTTCTTTTTGAAACTGCGACTACTCCCTCTCCGTACACCTTCCAGTGATGGACGGTGATGATTCCCTTTCTATTGTGGCTAACAATGCATGAGACAGGGTTTTCCTGTGGAGCAGCGGAAGAAGGTTTTACCGCTTGTCCCTTAGGCCTTCCACTTACGCAACCACTGAAACCCTTTCCACCCTGTATATAGCACGAGTGCCAGCAGCGCGCAATCGATCAGAAGGTTCAAAACGGAGACAACCGAAACCCAGATGGGCACAGACGATGCAGTAGTAATCCCCTCAACCATAGGACTCCTCCTAGAACGAGCTGGTTCCGCAAACCGTGCTGCTAGAGCCAAGACATCTCAAACCTCCCAGGATTTACATAATGTCTAGGTCCAATCTCCGAGGGCAACAATCAATTCTGTCTTCGAAGTCAGCCCAGCCCGGCCAGCTCACGCACTTTAGCGATGTTCTCCTGCGCGATTGCGCGTGCCTTCTGTGCGCCTTTTGCAAGGATCTCATCTACCTTCCCCGCGGCCTCAAGCTCGGCACGACGCTGTTGAATCGGACGGAGAACCTTCATCAGGTTCTCGAACACGGCATCCTTCAAGCGGGAGTACATGAGCTTCCCCTCTTCGAAGTCCGCGCGCAGTTCCGCGACGATCGATGGATTGCCCGAGAGATCGGTGGCCAGTTCGAGGATCTCGAACAGGTTCTCGACGCCCGGGGACATCTCCTCTCCGGCGGCGAGGCCGGTGTCGGTGACGGCGGAGCGGACCTTCTTGCGGATCGAACTCTCATCCTCCATCACTCCCACATAGTTGGCCTCGCCAGCGCTCTTGCTCATCTCCTTCGTCGGATCGGTTAACGACCTGAGCCGCGCCCCTTTTTCCCCCACGATCGGCTCTGGTTCGGGGAAGAATTCCCCGAAGCGGGCGTTGAACCGCCGTGCGATACGGCGGGAGAGCTCCAGGTGCTGCACCTGGTCTTCGCCAACCGGGACCCCATCCGCTCGGTAGAGGAGGATATCCGCCGCCTGCAAAACCGGATAGGTGAACAAACTTGCCGAGACGAACTTCTTGTTGGCGGACTTATCCTTAAACTGGGTCATCCTGGTTAGGTCGCCGTAGGAGGTGACGCAGCCGAATATCCACGCGAGCTCGGTATGCTCGGGGACGGCCGACTGCACGAAGAGGATCGCTCGTTCCGGGTCGATCCCGCAGGCGATCAGGTCGAGCGCCATGTTGCGCGATGCAACGCGCAACACCCTCGGATTGATGTCGATCGTGATCGCGTGATAGTCGACAATGCAATAGACGCACTCATAGTCGTCCTGGAGGGCGACCCAGTTTCGGATCGCCCCAAAGTAGTTCCCGATGTGTAGCGTTCCGGTCGGTTGAATCCCGGAGAAGATCCTCGTCGTCATCGTCCACCTCCTTAACAGTCTATTTGAAAGCAGAGCCTGGGGTCAGACCTTGTTTCTTGCATGGCTCAATTTTCCCCAGAAGAAGAGACGTGCCGGCCTCCACGCAAGAAACAACGTCAGACCCCGAGATCTCTTCGCGTTCCCCGTTTCGCGTTCCCCCTCTCCCCTCGCTTAGCGTGCTCGGCGGTGAAGGCTTTCGTGCAACATTGTAGCCTATCGTTTCGGAAGTATACCGGTGCTGGTCCCTCGGCTGCAACCACTTACTTGAACGCCTCCTCCTTTCTCGCGTATCATGCGCGTGGGAGTTCGATGATAGACGACTTGAGTGCAATCATCTTGGCCGCTGGAAAGGGGACCCGCATGCGCTCGGCGCAGGCAAAGGTCCTCCACCGCGTCGGCGGGCGGTCGATCATCGACCATGTCCTTCGCGCGGTTTCGCAGATTGCCCCCTCACAGATACTCGTCATTGTTGGAGAGAATAACGATGAACTGAAGGTAGCGCTACAGGGGGAGAACGTCGAATTCGTCCTCCAGGAAGAACAACTCGGGACCGGCCATGCTGTCCTGCAGGCACGCGGCAGGGCTCGTGGGCAGACGATACTGATCGTGCCGGGCGATCTCCCTCTCATTTCTTCACATCTTCTTTCCGATCTTCTCGATCGCCATAGCGCGGATGGGGCCGATCTCACCGTACTATCGATGCATCCAGAGGAGCCTGGTGCCTACGGGCGTCTCCTGCGCGATAAGGGAGGACAGCCAATCCGGATTGTCGAGGCGCACGACGCAACCATGGACGAACTCGAGATCCCAGAAGTGAACACCGGGATCTACTGTGTGAAGAACGATTCGTTCCTGTGGAAATCGCTCGCTTCACTGAAGACCAAGAATTCTCAAGGGGAGTACTACCTGACCGATCTTGTCGAACGGTACAGCACAGAGGGGCAGCGTGTCCTGGCGGTGCTTGTGCAGGACCCTCACGAGGTGATGGGGATCAACTCGCGAGCGCAGCTCGTCCTCGCCGGTCGCCTGATGCGCCAACAAAAGGTTGAAGAGCTCTTAACTTCCGGGGTGACGATCCTCGACCCGGAGCGAACCTACATCGATCCCGAGGTGGTGGTTGCTTCGGATACGGAGATCCTTCCGGATACGTACCTGCGTGGGAGGACCGTGATCGGTTCGCAATGCGTCATCGGCCCCGACTGCTTCATCGAGGATTCGACGATAGAGGAAGGGTGTTGCATCCGATATTCGGTGGTGGAGGCGTCCCTTATCCGCGCGAAGAGCCGCATAGGTCCCTACGCCCACCTTCGTCCAGGGGCGGATGTCGGGCCGGAGGTGCGAATCGGAAACTTCGTCGAGGTGAAGGGATCCCGCGTGAAGCGCGGGGCCAAGGTAGGGCACCTCTCCTACCTTGGGGATAGCGAGGTGGGAGAGGAGGTAAATATCGGTGCGGGGACGATCACCTGTAACTACGATGGAGTGGAGAAACACCGCACGACGATCGAGGATCGGGCGTTCATCGGGAGCAACACCTCTATCGTCGCCCCGGTCACGATCGGCGAGGGTGCGATTATCGGTGCGGGATCGACAATCACGGAAGATGTTCCGCCGGGGACCCTTGCCCTGGGGCGCGCCCGACAGGTGACCAAGGAACGCGAAGAGGATAAAGGAGAGGAGAGATGATCGGTAAGAAACTCAAGTTGATCTCTGGAAACGCGAACCGGCCTCTGGCGGAAGAGATCTCGCACTCGCTTGGGATCGAACTGTGCGATACCGCGATCGAGCGGTTCAGTGACGGAGAGATCCGGGTACGGATCCGCAAGACGGTCCGGGGAGCCGATGTCTTTGTCATCCAACCGACCTGCCCACCGGTGAACGATAACCTGATGGAACTCCTCATCATCATCGACGCCTTGCGCCGAGCCTCCGCGCGCAAGATTATCGCGGTCGTCCCCTATTACGGTTACGCGCGCCAAGACCGGAAACACACGGGGCGCGTCCCGATTACGGCTCGGCTCGTTGCAAACTTGATCGAGACCGCTGGGGCTGACCATGGGCTGACGCTCGACCTCCACGCCGGCCAGATACAGGGGTTCTTCAACATCCCGGTTGACAACCTAGAGGTCGCTCCGGTCTTCGCTCGCTATGTCAAAAAGACGGTTAAGGACCCTGAAAAGACGGTGATCGTCTCCCCGGATGCTGGCGGGGCGGCGCGCGCACGCCTCCTTGCCGAGCGGGTTAACCTTCCCTTGGCGGTGTTGGAGAAACGGCGTTCCGCCGATGGATCGGAGGTAAAGGTGATCAATGTCATCGGCGAGGTCGAGGGGAAGAGGGCGATCCTCATTGATGATATCGTCTCTTCCGGGCGTACCCTGATCCGTGGGGCAGAGACCCTCCTCGATCACGGGGCGACTGAGACGTACGCCTACTGTGCCCACGGGGTCTTCTCTGGAAACGCTCTCGATGCGTTGAAAAACTCCCCCTTGAAAAAGGTAGTCGTAACCAATACCATTTTTCAGCAGCGGGCGGAGGAGAACGACATTATAGAGTACATTCCGGTGGGAGAACACCTGGCAAAGACTATCCGCCGGATCTTCGAGAACAAATCGGTCAGCCACCTTTTCCCTCACAATTAGTCAGATTCAGGAGTCGATATGTCAACATTGGAAGCAAAGGTACGACCAGTTGGAAAGGCAAATGCCCTGCGCAGGACGGGGTGGATCCCGGCTGTCGTTTATGGGCCGACGATGGAAACGATCTCCATTGCGATCGAGCGCAGGAAGCTGCAAGCTCTCTTCTCTCACATCACGCGCAGTTCGCACATCGATCTTTCGATCAGCGATCATGCGGATAAGAAGGGTCTCGACGTCTTCGTCAAGCGGACTCAGTACGATTCGGTCACGGATGAGGTGCTCCACGTCGATTTTTACCATCCCGATACCGATCAACCGCTGCGGCTCCACGTCCCTATCAAGGTTGTAGGGGAGTCAGTAGGGGTCAAGGCGGGTGGAGTGTTGAACGTCCTCTTTGATACGGTACGCGTACACGGCATGGCCAAGGATATCCCGAGCTTGATCACCCTCGATGTGAGCAACCTTGACCTGGGAGAGGCGATTCGAGTGAAAGACGTCGATCTCGGCGAAGTAACGCCACTTCTCTCACCGGAGCGAGCACTGGTAACCATCGTTGCCCCACGCGGAATCGAAGTTGAGGAAATCGAGGCCGAAGAGATCCTCGAGGAAGAGGCTGAGGGTGAAGAGACTGCTGCTGCCGAGGAGGAGAGCGAAGAGTCCGCGTGAAGAGGCCGGGTTGAAGGCCGTCTTCGGACTGGGAAATCCAGGGATTGAGTACGCCCTCACACGTCATAACGTCGGTTTCTCGGTGATCGACCTCTACCGCAAGGCACACTGTCATGGAGAGAAAGGGAGGATCTTATGTTCCTCCCTTGTTTATAAAACTGAAAATCTTCTCCTGATCAAGCCAATGACGTACATGAACGCAAGCGGGGAGGCAGTCTCGGCAATCGTAGATCGGTTCAAGGTCGCTCTTCCTGACGTGCTAATCATCCACGACGACCTCGATCTTCCCCTCGGGCGGATACGGATCCTCCCCAAAGGCGGGGCGGGAACGCACAAAGGGATGCTCTCCATCCTCGAAGTTCTTGGAACGGAGGCTATTCCACGGTTACGGATCGGCATTGGCATGGAATCGAGGCTTCAGGATACGATCGACTATGTCCTTGGCCGCTTCATGCCCCATGAATGGGAGGAACTGATCCCGATCCTCGAACGGAGTGTCGACGCAATTGAGGCCTTTCGCTCTCAGGATATCGATACGGTGATGACCCGTTTCAACCGACGGGGACCCACAGTTGTGAACGACGGTGGGGACACTATACTTTAAGACCAGAAGAGGTTCTCCTTAGGAGGCGCAGATGTACGATCGGTTCTCGCGTGAGTCGATGGAGATCATTGCGATCTCTCAGGAAGAAGCGGAGGAGTGGCGCCACAGCTATGTGGGGACCGAACACCTTCTCCTTGCCTTCTTGAAGGTGAAAGGAGGCGATGTTCAGCGCTTCCTGACCTCCCACGGGCCGACCTATGCCAAGGTGACGGCTTTATTGGAATCAGAGAAGGGACGTGGAGAGGTGCGCCTCTCCGCCGACGACCTTGAGCCAACACCCCGCCTGAAGCACGTGATGAAGATCAGCTTCGAGGAGGCGCGCCGCGCTGGATTGAACACGATCCGCCCCGAGCACCTGTTGATGGGGATGTTGCGCGAAGGGGAAGGGACCGGGGCGGCGATCCTCCTTCACCTAGGGATCGATCTCAACAAGACCCGCGCGTACTTCCTTCCCTCTGCCGGAGTGGGGATGGCTCTCCGTTCCTCCCGCCGGCCGCAGAAGAAAGGGGATCTCTCCGATTTCGGGCGCAACCTGATCGAGGAGGCCACAGCTGGGCGACTCGACCCGGTTATCGGCCGTGACGAGGAGATGGAACGGATCATCCAGACACTCACCCGGCGGAAGAAGAATAACCCCGTACTGATCGGTGAATCCGGGGTGGGGAAGACAGCGATAGTCGAAGGGCTGGCGCAGAAGATTGCGGACAGGGACGTCCCCTCACTCCTCCGCTCCAAGGAGATCCTCGAACTCGATATGGCGTCGATCGTTGCTGGCACGAAGTACCGTGGGGAGTTCGAGCAACGGCTGAAGACGCTGATCAATCAGGTAATGGAGTCCAATAATATCATCCTCTTCCTCGACGAGATGCAGACAGTTGTCGGTGCCGGTGGGGCCGAAGGGGCGATCGACGCCTCCTCGATCCTGAAGCCGCCTCTCGCCTCCGGGGCGCTACAGTGCATCGGGACGGCTACCCTTGACGAGTATCGCAAATCGGTGGAGAAGGACGCCGCTCTAAAACGACGATTCAAGACGATCCTCGTTGAAGAACCAACGGTTGAGGCAACGGTCAAAATCTTACAAGGGTTGCGCCCTCATTACGAAAAGCACCATGGGGTTACTATTACTGATGATGCCCTCTATCAAGCTGCCCGTCTCTCCGATCGCTATGTGACCGATCAGTTCCTCCCCGACAAGGCGATCGACCTAATCGACGAGACCGCGGCCCGGATCAAGCTTCAGAGCTCCCTCCTTCCCGATGACCTGCGAGAATTACTGGCGGATATGAACGACCTCGATGAGCAAGAGCACCAGGCGGTCAGCGTGCAGGAGTACGAGACCGCGGCCCAGCTGCGTGACCAAAAGAAGGATGTTGCCCGCGCGATCGACCATATAGGTGAGAGTTCCTTTAAGGCGACCACCTTGGAGGCGACGGGGAAGGATATTGCCCAGGTCGTCTCCATGTGGACCGGTGTGCCTATCGGCCATGTGCAGGAGAAAGAGACGATTCGATTGGTCCACATGGAAGAGAAGATCCACGAGCGACTGATCGGCCAGGGCGATGCGGTGGAGGCAATCTCACGCTCTATCCGTCGCGCCTACGCCGGGGTGAAGAACCCGCGGCGGCCGGTGGGCGTTTTCATGTTCCTTGGCCCGACCGGGGTGGGGAAGACAGAGCTCTCCAAGACCTTGGCCGAGTTCCTGTTCGGGGATGAGGATGCACTGATCCGCGTCGATATGTCCGAGTATATGGAGCGTTTTTCCGTCTCTCGCCTCACCGGAGCCCCTCCGGGATATGTCGGTTACGAGGAGGCCGGCGAACTGACGGAAAAGGTTCGCCACCGCCCCTATTCGGTGATCCTGTTCGATGAGATCGAAAAGGCGCACCACGACGTGTTCAACATCCTGCTGCAGGTGATGGAGGACGGGATCCTCACCGATTCACAAGGAAGGAGGATAGACTTCCGTAATGCCGTCCTTATCATGACCTCGAACGTGGGAAGCGAGATGATCACCGACCGAGACACCCTTGGGTTCAGCGACACCGAGGTCGATTCCGCAGAGTCTTACCAGGATATGAAAGACAGGGTATTAGGTGAAGTGCCCAAGTCATTCCGCCCGGAGTTCCTAAACAGGCTCGACGACCTGATTGTCTTCCATCAATTGACAAAGGAGCAGGTATTGGAGATCGCCAGCCTGATGCTCGGTGAGTTGAAGGAGCGCCTGTGGGAGGAGCACGAGATCACTCTCACCTTTGACGACTCAGCAAACGAGATCTTGATCGAGAAGGGGTACGATGCAAAATACGGCGCGCGCCCGATGCGCCGCACGATCGAACGACTGATCGAGAACCCGGTCTCGGAGTTGATCCTTTCAGGGGAGTTCGGCCGTGGATCGGTTATTCTCGCCGCGGCGGATGGGGAGGAAATAGCGTTTTCCAAAGGGGAGTAGAGTGGGTTTTAAGTGTAGCCAGTGCGGCTATCAATCAGTAAAGTGGTTCGGCCGCTGCCCAAAGTGTGGTGAATGGGACACCTTCCTTCCCCTTGCCAAAGAGGGTGAAGAGGAGAGCTCCTCATGGATCGGCGAGGAGCTTCTTCCCATCAGCCAGATCGACCTAGGGAAAGTCGAACGGCTGACGACCGGAATCGGTGAGATCGACCGCTTGTTGGGGGGCGGACTCGTCCCTGGTTCCGTGATCCTCTTCGGGGGAGAGCCCGGAGTGGGAAAATCGACCCTTCTCCTACAGGTCGCCCAGGAGCTCGCCACGCATTACGGGAATATCCTCTACATCTCGGGCGAGGAGTCGGCAGCTCAGATTAAGCTGCGTGCGAGTCGACTCGGGGTAACAGACGATCACCTCTACGTCCTCTCCGAACAGAGGCTGAGTCTCATCCTCGCCGCAGTCGAGCAGGTGTCACCACATGTCCTGATCGTCGACTCGATTCAGACGACCCTTTCTGCAGAGGTTCCTGGCGAGGCAGGGAGCATACGACAAATGCGGGAGACGAGCGCCGAGTTGACCCGCCTCACAAAGGCGCGCAAGATGACGACCTTCCTCGTGGGACATATCACGAAGGGGGGGGCATTCGCCGGACCGAAGACGGTCGAACACCTAGTCGATGTCGCGCTCTACCTCGAGGGGAGCCGGGGAGAGGACGTGCGAATCCTCCGGTCGGTGAAGAACCGGTTCGGCGCGACGCACGAGGTCGCCGTCTTCCAAATGCAATCCAGCGGGTTGAGAGCGATTACCGATCCGTCCCGCTTCTTTCTCGAAGAGCACCAGGCAGAGTCCCGCGTGGGAACTGTTGTTGTTCCTGTTCTCGAAGGGACACGTCCGATCCTGGTGGAATTGCAAGCCCTGGTCTCGCCGACAGGAGGCTATGGCACACCACAGCGACGCTGCACAGGTTTGGATTACAACCGGGTGTTGTTGCTGTTAGCGGTCATCGAGCGCCAACTCGGGGTGCACACCGGTGGTGCCGATGTCTACCTGAGCATCGCCGGAGGATTGGAGACCCGGGAACGCGCACTCGACCTTGGAGTCATTGCGGCGGTCATCTCCAGCCTTCGCAACCGCCCCCTTCCCAAGCGGACCGTGGTCATTGGGGAAGTCGGTCTCTCCGGCGAGGTGCGTGGGGTAAAGAAACTGCGCGAGCGGATCACCGAGGCAGGAAAACTCGGTTACGAACAGGTGATCATTCCAGCAAAAGGGAAACCCTCCTCGCGAACGAAGGTGGAGATAATCCCAGTGGCGACGATCAACGAAGCGATGGACGCACTAGCGCTCGGGTAGGCAGATTAGCGATTGAATGATCGGAAGCTAAATAGATCTAGGGGGGGATAATGAACGATACCCGCATGGAAATGTTGGAGAAGGCGGTCGCCGCGCTCGAGGCGCGACTCCCGAAGAAACCTGGGGTTACACCAGAGGTTGCGCTTGTCCTTGGATCGGGTCTTTCAGAGGCGTTCAGTATTCCTGAGGGAGGAGTGCGCATCCAATGGGGAGAGATCCCTGGTTTTCCGCTTCCGACTGTGGCCGGGCACAGCGGAGAATTCTGGGCCGGAGAGATCCACGGGAAGATGGTCCTTGTCCAGCGAGGACGGACACATTTCTACGAAGGCTATTCCTTGGATGAGGTCGTTTTTGCCACGCGGCTCTTCGCCCTCCTCGGTATCAAGACCCTTATCGTGACCAACGCCTCAGGCGCGATCAACCGCGAGTACTCTGCCGGGGATCTTGTACTGATCTCCGATCACATCAACATGTTGGGAGAAAACCCATTACGCGGAGGTAACCTGGATAGACTCGGACCGCGCTTCTCCGACATGTCCGCCGCCTACAGCCCGCGCCTGCGCGCACTCGCCAAAGATGCAGCAAAAGAGGAGAAGATCGCGCTGCGCGAAGGAGTATACCTTGCCGCACTCGGACCTTCTTACGAGACCCCGGCCGAGATCCGTGCCTTTCGCGCCTTGGGAGCGGACCTTGTAGGGATGTCGACCGTTCCCGAGGTGATCGTCGCCGCACACGCCGGCATGAAGGTGCTCGGGATCTCCTGTGCGACTAACCTCGCCGCAGGAGTCGATCCTAAGGCATCTCTCTCCCACGAGGAAGTAATCGAGACGACCCGGCGCGTGGGAGAGACCATGCGCCGGCTGTTGCTCGCGGTGATCGATCGATTGTAGACAGTATGCAGGTGTTCTTTCGGGCTTCTGGGCTTCTTGACAGGTTCCTTACACTGAAGCAGTGAAAAATCAGAAGAATAGCGGTATTGCGTGCCTTGCATCGATTAAGTCCCTCTGTATAATCTCGCCGCCGCGATTAGGGGTAGGGGCCTCCCCTGTCCTTTGTAGCGGCGAATAGCCTTAACGACTTTAGGAGGTCGTAGATATGGCCAATGGCCCGACGTCGAACCCGTTTGAGATTTCTCAACGGCAACTGGATAAATCGGCGAAGAAACTCAATCTCGATCCGAGCGTGCACGCGCTTCTGCGCGAGCCGATGCGTACCCTCGAGGTTCACTTTCCCGTCAAGATGGACGATGGAACAACGAAGATGTTCACCGGGTTTCGTGTGCAGTACAACGATGCGCGCGGTCCCACAAAGGGCGGTCTCCGCTTTCACCCTGATGAGACGATCGATACTGTAAGGGCACTTGCGGCTTGGATGACGTGGAAGTGCGCCGTGGTCGACATCCCGTACGGTGGAAGCAAGGGTGGGGTAATCTGCAACCCTAAGGAACTCTCCACCGAAGAATTGGAACGCCTCTCCCGCGGTTACATCCGTGCCATCGGTCGCTTCATTGGTCCAGAGCGGGATATCCCGGCACCTGATGTCTATACAACGCCGCAGATCATGGCCTGGATGATGGATGAGTACTCCAAGATTGTTGGCTACAACGCGCCAGGGGTCCTCACCGGGAAACCGATTCCGATTGGTGGATCGCTTGGGCGTGGCGATGCTACCGCTCGTGGTGCGGTTTACACCATCCTCGAGGCCGCCAAGGTAATCGGTCTCAACCTGAAGGGTGCGACCGTCGCAGTACAGGGGTACGGAAACGCCGGTTACTTCGCTGCGAAACTGATGGAAAAGCTCGCAGGGAGCAAGGTTGTAGCTGTCACAGATTCGCGTGGGGGGGCATACGCGGCTGATGGTATTGACATCGAGGCGGCGTTTGAACACAAGAAGGCGACCGGATCTGTTTCCGGATTTACCGGTGCGAAGGCGATCACCAACGCAGAGATCCTCGAACTCGACGTAGACGTGCTGATCCCCGCGGCGATCGAAAACGTAATCACCGAGAAGAACGCCGCCAACATCAAGGCGAAGATCATCGCCGAGGCGGCGAACGGACCGACCACCCCTGAGGCGGATGAGATCCTTTACAAGGCTGGGAAGTACATCATTCCTGACTTCCTGTGCAACGCTGGTGGTGTAACCGTCTCCTACTTCGAGTGGGTACAGAACATCGGTGGATACTACTGGACTTTGGAGGACGTGCATGCGCGGCTTCAGGAGAAGATGATCCGCGCGTTCCATGACGTTCACGAGATGGCGCAAAAGAACAACGTCGACAACCGCACCGCGGCATACATGGTCTCGGTTCAGCGGGTCGCCGAAGCGATGCGCCTGCGCGGTTGGGTCTAGCCCATCTGTTGAGCAAACCGGAAATGAATATGAGGCGGGCCTCTCACAAGAAGAGATAGGCCCGCCTTTTGTTTCTGAGCGTAGGCTTGCCAAGTAAACCCTATAGGACTAAAATGCAGATAGAATGACTATCAACGCCACAATGATCGAGGAGAGAAGGGAATTCCTGGCGAGCAGCTTCCTCTCTCTGGCACCAGCAGAAATCGATGAATTACAGCATATATCCCTTGCAGTTAATTATGATACAGGGGAACTCATCGCTCAAGAAGGCTCGTATGCTGCCGGAATATATATCGTACAATCCGGGCTTGTCTCGATCGGCAAGTACGCGAGCAAAGGTTGGGAGAAGCGTACTCTCCGGTTCCTTGCGGTCGGAGAGATGTTCGGTTTGGAGACGGTCTTTCTAGAACGGGAACCAGTTAATGTGCAGTTTGCAAAAGCGCTCATGGAATCCTCCTTAATCTTCTTCGAGCGATCGAACATTCTTGCCTTTAGCAAGACTCATCCCCGTCTGTTCGCAGATCTGTGCCGGTGGCTTTCCCGCGAGGTGATAATGCTTGAATTCAAGCTCACCCGCGAGGCAATTGAATCGATTGACCGCAATTTGGCTCTTCTCCTCATAGCATTAGCCAATAAGTACGGAAAGAAGGAGGGAACAAGCCTTATCCTTAATCTGCCAGTCCCCCGTCAGACCATGGCCGAGATGGTCGGCGTATCCATTGAAACCTTAATGCGCGTGCTTAAACGGTTCCGAGAGAAAGGTTGGATTGAAACAGCACAGAGCCAAATTATCATCACCGATCTGGAAGGCCTGAAAGAGAGAGCCCGCATTACATCGTTTTACCTGTCCATCATTGAGGAGACCCTCTAGAGCACGTGACTCGTGTCGGCTAGCCAAAGATGCAATGCTTCTGGAGAGAGGTTGACTGGCGTCTCTGAAGATAAGACTCCAGGAAGTGAAGTAATTATGCGAATTGCTTTGGCGTTTGACACTCCAAATAAGCGCGCGAGAATCATTGGTGTAACCTCTGGAGGGAGAAGGATATTCCCGTTTTCTGTCCTCTGCCCACATTCGTCTGCTAATTTGAGGAGCAGGTTGCACATTCGTTCTTCGATCGGTGCACGACCTGAATATGCAGGCTGTTGCTTTAGGGAGTAAAAACGCTTAGCTAAACCCTGTATGCAGTGGCGTCTGACCTCGTCCTCTTCTCCAAGTATCTCCAGGAACAACTCTCGCTTAAAGAAGAATAAATTGGTTTCAGTGACAGCGCGGGCGCAACTAAGGTGAAGATCGGAGGGAGGATCTAATAGAATCTCCAATCCTACGAGGTTGCCCGGTCCAAGGATCTCCAGGGGAGGGTGTTGGAGGGGATTGCCTGAAGATGTGCACTGATCGCTCACCAGCCCATCGACTATAAGATAGGATCCGGCTGCGTAAGTCCCTGCCTGGTAGATCAGCTCGCCCTGCGGATAGCGAACGTGAAGAGTAGAATAAGTCTCGCTGATCCTGTTCCAGTCAACTTGTTCCGTCATCCTTTTCTGGCTTGTGTTTCTCATGCTCCCCTAGATGATTCTACTACCACGCTTTGCCCCCACCAATGTGAGGCGACAGGAAACATGGAGGCATATATACAGGATGAGGGGGTGCGTAGATCCGGTTTTCGATTGTCAAACGACAGGACATACTATCTTATTTAGCCATTTCTCTCCGCTGTGATTATGCTAATAAACTGGGAAAAAGACAGGCCGTTTTCTCTACTTTATCAGGTCGAAATTCCGTCTTCTCTTAGAAATGTAGGTGCAAAAATGAACTCGTACCTCTGTCGGTTACCCTACCACCGACGCGAGGCGTCTGCTACCCTTCTGCTCGGAGGTGGACGCCTTATGGCACTTAACAAAACGATAGAGACCGTGCGAGAACGGTCATTAGGAACCCAGGTCAACCCTTTTCACATGCTGTTACAGCAGTTGGATCTGGCACGCGAACATACCAGTATTCCAGGTGGAATCTGGGAGATTCTACGTAAACCTGAGCGTGCGCTTGAGGTGAGCATACCGGTCACGCGCGACGATGGCGAGATAGAGGTGCTAACTGGTTATCGCGTTCAGTACAGCAGCGCACGTGGCCCCTGCAAAGGGGGTATTCGTTACCATTCCGGGGTTACGCTCGATGAAGTGAAGGCGTTGGCAGGGTGGATGACATTGAAGTGTGCGGTGGTGAACATCCCGTATGGTGGAAGCAAGGGAGGGATCGCTTGTGACCCGACGCGCTTCTCCGAACGGGAGATCGAACGGATCACCCGTTGCTACACCGCTCGCATTCTCCCCTTCATCGGGCCAAAACAAGACATCCCCGCGCCAGACGTCAACACAAACGCCTCGGTTATGAACTGGATCGTAGATACCGCCAGCGCGCTGCGGGGTGAAGCGCTTCCCGGCATTGTGACAGGGAAGTCGCTCGAACTCGGAGGTGCGCTTGGACGACGAGAGGCAACCGGACGTGGGGTGATGTTCACCACCATGGGTGTCCTACAGCGGCTTGGCATCGACATCACGGAGGCTCGCATCGCAATCCAGGGATTCGGTAATGTCGGATCTATCGCGGCGCAGCTCCTGACCGATCAGGGAGCCAAGGTAGTCGGGATCAGTGATGTCTCCGGCGGTTATTACTGCCCAACCGGATTTGATATCAACGATATCCTTCGCTATGTAGAAACCTCGCCCGGACATCTCCTTGCCGGTTACAGCGTTCCGGGGATGGAAGAGGTCACAAACGATGAACTACTCACCCTCGATGTCGATGTGCTGATACCTGCCGCATTGGAGGCACAGATTACCTCGCGAAACGCAGCAGATGTCAAGGCAAAGGTTATTGTGGAAGGGGCGAATGGCCCTACCACCCCTGAGGCAGACCTTATCCTCGCTGAAAAGGGAGCCGTTATCGTCCCCGATATCCTTGCGAACGCAGGAGGAGTTGTCTGCTCGTACTTCGAATGGGTGCAGAACATTCAATGCTTCGCTTGGGAGGAGAAGGAGACCAACCAGCGGCTCGGTCGAATCATGCAGCGTGCGATAGCTGAGGTGTGGGATCTATCCACCGAACGCCAGATCTCCTTACGGTTGGCCGCGTTCGTACTCGGCGTGGAGCGCGTAGCGCAAGCGATCAGCCTGCGCGGCGTCTTCCTGTAACGCAATCGGAAAGACCGGAGATGAGGATGAGCTTCAACACCCCGAGTGGCTTACTCGCCGCAGAACTCGAAGCCGAAGTTCTGCTCGATCGCGCACTGGTGTTCTGTGCCGATCGGATGCATAGATCGGGGGACCAGGTGGTCCAGGCACTACGGGAGGGTGAGGCAGAAGTCCATAGCACCTTCAGATATGCTGTCGCCAAGGGGTTAGGAGCTTATCTCGGCAACCTCGGATGCGATTTCCGTGCTTTCTACCTGTACGGAAGCGCGATGAACGGCGAGGCAGGAATCGCTTCGGACATCGATCTGATCATTGTAGTCGAGCACAAACTGGACCAAGTACGCCGTTTGTTACAGCGGTTGGATCTAGCACTAGTGACATCCTACAGGTCGCTGCTTGGATTGACCTCTGGTCCAGTTACACTCCTCGATGTTCACCTCGTGGATGTTGAAGAAAGAAAAATGCGCCATGGCTACGGGGCTGTCCTCTGTTCATCGGAGACAAGTCCCGTCTGTCTGTGGCGTTTATCTCCTAAAGTCTCGGGGCCCCTGTTGGTTAGGGGGCCCCGGTCTGTTTTCAACGTGCGTGGATGAAGAACTGCTTCATCTCCTCTGGATGATAGAGGTCGAACTGCACCAGGCTCAGCACGTCAAGGTGTGTCTGACTACCTGGGTTAACACAGCGGGTCCGCCCGAGATCGACCTTGTAATCACCAGTGACAACGGATTCGTGGCAGTGTCCTGATAGAGCGAGGTAGGGTTGAACACGCTCAATGAACCGCCTTATCTCCACACTCCCTACATGATCAGAGAGGGGGAGGTAATCGTACCGTCCGCGTGGTGTGGTCCAATCGAGAGGCGTGTTGTAGGGAGGTGCATGGAACAGGTGAATCGTCTGAGCGGGATTGTACGATATCTCCTCGTCCGTGCGGGCGTTTCTTCTGAGGTAACTTTCAAAATCCTCAAGGTCGTCAGCGATCGTTGAGAGGTGCCCTCTTGCATCGGTAGTGATCCCCATCTCGTAGATATCCATGGTGGAATCCATTCCCATCGGACGCAACTTGACTCGATTCTCGTATTTCACCCAGTCCATCAGCAAATGGCCACCCGGAGGAACGTAGGGATAGCCCGCTACCCACAACCGAGGGACTTCGCCTGGAAAGAAGGCCTGCTTCTGGTGCGAGTCCCGCAGTGCGACCAACCGGTCATTCAACAGGTGGAAGTTTGGCATCTCCTTGTCGAAACCCTCCAACAAAGGTTCATTCGCCCGGCGGTCATCATTCCCCATGATCACGTATATATCGGCGTGCCGATGATCGAGCAAGAAACTGGAGCAAAGGGGAATAAACTGCTCTAGAAAGAACTCCCTCTGCAGAACCACCCCCTGATCCTCGCTTGTGCGATCCTCTGCTCCTTTAAGTTGGCCTTGGAGGGAATTC
Source organism: Candidatus Bipolaricaulota bacterium (assembly GCA_030612485.1). Next base: position 1,951 of record JAUWNS010000007.1, on the reverse strand, counting down.
GGAGCAAGATCACCGGTGATGAAGATCGAGGTGAGTTTCCACAAATCAGCCACCCGAAACAGGAGTTCATAGAGAAGTATGTTCCCGTGCAGATCGGTCACAGTAACAGCTTGCATCATGATCCTTTCAGGGTATCCCCCAACCCGCCGATGTCAAGTAAAGATCCTCGCCCTCCTGGGCGGGGATCTTTACTGGTCCCTTGGCGTTTCGAGTAGGTAGTGACTTCTAATTTCGGTTCGCACGGGACGGATGTCAAAGAACATTCACCACGAAGAGCACGAAGGACACGAAGAATGGAATTCGATGAGCTGTCGAATCGGGTAATGGGCTGTGCAATGTCACCTCGGGGGGTGTAGTAAACAGGACCGGCTACTACATCCCAGGCTTAAGAGCGGGATCAAACGCTTCGTCCTCCTTCGTGTCCTTCGTGGTGAAACAATTCTGTGCCTCTATGAGAGTCTTGGCGTTTCCCTGCGAGGTAATGTGGTATACTGCACTAGGATATTCTATGCGTAAGGGTCGTGCCATGAGAAAATACTACAGAGGTGCTGTTCACAGGCCAAAATCTGGCCCCTTGGGTTCCACGATCGGAAACGCCCACTGGGAGCCTAAAGGTGGGCGAATGCTAGAACAGATCCTCGCCGAGGCCGACATGCGAATGTATGAGGAAGAGAGCTCTGAAAAGCCCCGATGCTACCATTTGGCTCCTCCTGTCTGGTTCCGTTTCCCCCAGAAAAGCCCCTTGTTATCTGGCTTTTATGAACTGCATGGACGCTCCGCTAGTCCGCGGAATTCGCCTTAGCAGGGTTTTTCAGAGCTCTCGAGGAAAAGAGAGGGCAAGCAGCAGGTGGTCAGTTGTGACAGACGCTTCCAGGGCCGCTTAAGGAGGTCAGAAGTTGAAAGAAGGGGAAGAGACCAAAGCCCAACTCAGGGGGAAGTTGGAGAAGCTCCGTCGGCGCGTGGCAGAACTTGAGCAGGCAGAGATCGAGCGCAAGCTAGCAGAGGAGACACTGCAGGAGAGGGAGAAGGAGTATAGGCTGCTCTTTGAACAACTTAGTGATGCGCTCTTCTTGGAAACCCCGGATGGACGAATTCTAGACGTCAATGAGAGTGCGTGCCGACTTCTTGGTTATGAGTATGAAGAACTGACGAAGATGACCGTGGAGGATCTGGTGCCCTCGGGTCAACCGGCCTTCCTACCGTCAGAGATCGAGGAGGCAACGCGAGAGGGAAGGCCTATGAGGACGGTCAACAGGCATAAGAATGGAACGTTTGTACCAGTAGAACTCACAGGGAAAATGGTTGAGATAGCCGGTCAGACACGATTATTAGTCAGCCTCCGCGACATCACCGAGCGAGTGCAAATGGAGGAGGCGTTGAAGAATTTAATAAAAAGATTCGAGGATGTAGCGTTAAGTTCAGCTGACTGGATTTGGGAAGTTGATAAAGAAGGGAAATACATATATGTATCTGAAAAGGTAAAACAAATTCTTGGATATGAGCCCGAAGAGCTCATTGGAAAGACCCCGTTCGAACTGATGCCTAAAAACGAGGCAGAACGTGTCGGCGAAGTCTTCAGTAAAAAGAATCCCCGCCCTTCCGGACGGGGCTTTTCAAAGCAAATGCAACTGCTCCGGATGCTTCGCCCTTTCCTTATGAAAACGAATGTATTCCTTGATCACTTCCGCCGTCACTTTGTCCCCCACCGTCCGCGCAAAGTACCCATCTTCCCAGAACTCCCCACCCCATAACTGCTTCTTCACCCTCGGAAACTCCTTCCGTATCTCCCTCGCACTCACTGCCTTCAGAGTCCCTACTACCTTCGCTATCGAATACTTCGGCGGAAAACTTATGAAAATGTGTACATGATCCCCAGCAACCTCCATCTCCTCAATCTCAAACCCATGGTATTCCGCTATCTCTCTAAACAACTCTTTCGCCCGATCTCTGA
>JAUWNS010000160.1 GCA_030612485.1 Candidatus Bipolaricaulota bacterium | reverse complement strand
AGCCACTTCTCTACGAGGCGACCCCATTCGTCAGTTGCTTTAATACGCTTGAGCCCCTCGTTCAGAAGAGCAAGGAGCGTGCTATCTCCCTTTCGAACCGCATAGCCGTAAATCTCTCCGGTGTTGATCGTCCCTACGATCATGGCATCGCGACCGGCGATGGCCGAGCGTGCCGTCGGTTCGTCCATAACCGCAGTATCTACGCGACCGATCAGGAGGTCCTCCACCACGAGAAGGAAGCTATCGTAGAGCTTGAGATCGAGTGCCATCCCTTTATCGATGAGGTTCTCCTGGAGCCAGGTCTGTGAGGTCGTCCCACGCTGTACGCCAACGGTCTGGCCGTCCGCGATAGCCGAGAAGATGTTGAACTGGGGAACCGACTCTCCTTGGTCATCTGCCACTTTCCGCGTGACCACCGCAAGGTCGATCACCCAGTAGGGATCGGTAAAATCGACCTGTTTCACGCGCTCGGTAGTGATGGTCATCCCCGAAGCTATCATATCGATGGTTCCAATTTTCAGGGTGGGAATGATCGCGTCCCAATCGACAGGAACAATCTCCACATCAAAGCCCATCTCACCCGCGATCCATTGGATCACTTCCACATCGAAGCCAGTCGGATCTCCGCTCTCATCAATATAAGAGAAGGGGGGGAATGCAGCATCGATACCATCAACGTAAACGGGTTTATCAGCAGCAACGCCGGAAAGAGAAGCAAGTAGCGAGACCAGACAAAGAACAACAGCAAATCGCATTGAAACTTGTGGAAACATAGTATTCTCCTAATATAGACGTATATAGTTGAAAAATATTCAGTGTTGCATTAAGCAAGTAAAATCTTGCTCATAGCAACCCAATAAAACGGCTAGTTAAATATGCTTGGTAGTTTAAGGGGCCCTAGGAAGGGCCGTGATGAGCGTGAAGGTGGGAATACCACGGGGTGATATTACTCTCTAATCGCACAAACCAATCAAACATCTGCATGGAAGCCACCTCCGCTAGTAGATGCTTTCACTTTACTCGCTAATTGCTTCATTGTCAAGGGCAAGAGTTGTCTCATACAAGATGAGCATGAAGCGAGAGGGTGTTTCTCGTGCGAGATGAGCATGAGATGGCACTGGTAACGCAAGCGCGTGTGTCGAATCATAGGAGGCATGATCATGATGATGACAGACCCACGCGTGGTGAACATCGACGAACTGAAGGCATTTCTCGCTTCGAGCGATGTGTTGACGTTCAAGGGAAGCTCACGGGAAGAGACCTACGGTTGGATTGAGCGTACCTTACGTACCTATAGCTACTTCTCTCGCCCCCGATCGGAGAAAGGATTGATCAGATCTTACATGCAGAAGATCACAGGAATGTCTGCTGCAGGCCCCGCGGTGGGAAAGTTGCGCCACCTGAAACCGCTGCTGACTTTTGCTTGGAGGCTGTGCGCGATGGCCAGCTTCTCCTGCGAACGCACAGCATGGCGTCCGGGATTGACATCGTGCAGCTGCAGAAAGGTAGCGTGCTGACCTTAAAACTGGGCCAGGAATGAGGTGAGAGCTTGCCTTGATTTACCTTTCGAGGAGGGGCGTCGAGATTTTGCCTCGAGCCTCCCACAGACCGAGATCGTCTAGGCAGTCAAACAGGTCGAGAGGGGTATTCCCTCAGTAAGTTGATACATTGATCAACCTATCATGATTTGGTGAGGGTTCAAAAGGCAAGGGCCGACCCCACGAGGATTGCTTGACAGTGCTCTTTAAGTGCGAGTTTTTCAGGTTCTGCGTGAGGACGCCTACCAAGTCGCCGTCAAGACCTGAGTCCTACAATCAGTCACCCAAGCTCCAGACAAGGAGATTGGAACTGTCCATCTGTAACAGGTCACGTACGATCTCCGCGTTCCGCATCGGGAGAACTCTCTTGTTGCGGAAGATAACTCAGGAACCTACGCAACACAATGGCATTTGTGTTGCATTCCGTCAGAGCAACTTGGCAGACCGTTTGGGTGCTGATCGGTTCAGATGGGTTCACCGCTGCCGCCTCCATGTGTAAGATTCAACGCGCATTACGCATAAACTTTATGCCTTCCTCAAAGGAATAATCGGTGAATGGCCAACGCGCGGGCTTTTATGTCGCGTTATGTAACAGAACTGCAATTATGTTACATAAGACCCGAGCTAAGCGGGGTAGAGCGTGCGCTTGTCCAGGAAGCCGCAGGATGCACAAGAACTGTTCATCTCAAGATATGGGTGCTTCTCGATGGTACTCATTCCTGGGGTCCGTCTTTGACTGTAACGGTTGCGAGAAGCTACCGGGGCTCGCTGCACGGCAAAGCCGCGGAGGAACCGGTCAGATTCATTGCCTGGTTAGCATCTCCTTCTTCCTTTCTCTACCGACTTCCCTCTTGGCCTGTTCAAGGAGTTGAGATGGAAGGCTGATTGTGTCTACATTGATACTGCACTCACGCTTGATAACCTTGGCAAGGCAATGGAATGATCCCTTACTCGTAGGAACATAGACATAGGCTAGGTCAATCCCTTCGAGAAGCCATCGTGAAGACCCGTCTCCGGTGACGGCCTCATACTGGACTGGTTCCGAATACTGGTTCTCTCGGAACGCCTTCTTTGACGTGAACAATCGTCTCCCGAAGATATTCACCTTAAACCAGCCTTGTGTCGCAATTGTGGCAACGATGACTCTCTTCACGAGCCAGACTTCAAGATGCTCGTTGTCACAACAAGAACAATATGAGATGAGAATCGAATTTTGTCTGATTCTCTTGGCAGCTTCTTCGCAGATTTCACGTGCATTCCAAGCTAGCTGATCCGCAAAACAAAGAGCGGCCGTGATTGCAACGAGTATGATCGCCACCATTAGCGTTTTGGACATGAGAACCTCCTTTCTTTCATATGCTAACAATGATTAGCTTGCAACCTCGCAGCATAGTAAACAACAGACGGAACGTCATTTAATCAACCCTCATCTATCAGAGTACCTCGTGTACTCCCCGCTATCGACATTCGTTTCCTTACAGTAATCTGTTCCTCAACACAATGGACATTTCGTTGAGTGGGTTTCTGGGTCGTCTTTCGCAACGTCAGCGATCCTGTGTAGCAAAAACAGGGAGGGTTAAGTCCCTTTGGACGTACCCACGACTCACGGACTATGGCAGTAGCTGGCTGCCGAGCTTCACAAACTGGAAGGTAGATATGACCTGATCAAACAGCTTCAAGATCGCAGCCCTATCGAATTCGGAAACGGTTCCAGGATCAAAAACATGGATGTTAATGCAGTGAATGAATAAGGCAAGCCTGTAGCAGATACCTCTATACAAAGCAGAATACCTGATCAAGCCATACTGGTGTCCTACAGCTCCTTCCCAAGATGAATCTCTAAAGAAGATCACTCCACCGATGTCCCGTTTCTCTGCCAGGCTCCCACGCGCGGAGGAGTTCGGAGGCCCATCATTTAGACACTCTGAAGAACATGTCTTCTCTGGAGCGACTCCAACGGATACGGAAGCCTCTACTAAGTTAGTCCCATTGTAATACGTGCGGTTGACCAGTAGGAGTCTGAGCACAGCTCCCTCAATAACGGCTAACGGGGTTCCCGTTTCTACAGCAAAGTCCGGCGGGGATTTCATCTCAAACCCACACCTTTTGTTTGCGCGGGTCTTCCAATAACAGATATTCACCGCGTCATGCTCAGCGGCTATTGCAGGCCCCTTCTCCTCCTGAATGGCATCCATTGCCCATACCAAGGGAGCGACACTCAGCAGACTAGCGAACAACACTGCAACAGCGAATCGAATCGGCATCTTTCTAGGCTGCGGGCTTCCATGAAATAACCAAGCTACGAAATGGAGGACAGTAGGCCACCCATGCCTTAGTGAACCGTACCCCGTTAGCTTTGGCACAATATCAACGTGAGCCTTCTCGCTCGTCACGAAACATGTGCGTCCCTACTTTTCCAACCATTGTCACTTCCTGATTCGCTCTTTCGTCACAAACTGCCTATCACCACATGACCGTACAGGTACAGTGGATAGTGTGCCAGGACGTGGGATGCTCGCAAGGATGACGTCTGGGTTGCTTATTTACGTGACGAGCTCCGCGCCTTCTGCCAGGAGGAGAGGAGAAGGAAGATCGAGGAAAGAGGGATCAGAAACTACGCCCAGGCGGTCCATAGCGAGTATTGTCCAAAAAGGCAGTTTACAAGGTATAATTATAGTAGAAATATATCTTCCTTGTTTCTGCGCGGGGAAGGGTCTGCCCTCCTCCTTCCTCGCGCCCTCCTTTTGTCGCTTTCCCTCAGGATACGCTATGATAGAGTCAGACACAGTTCCTGAGGGCAATTATCGCAACCCGGGTTTGCTGCCGAGAAGTGCGTGTTAGTATGGTTTGCAAAACACAGGGAGAAAGCTGGAGGTTTTCGTGAAACTCACATTATTGAGGCTACTGGCGAGCATAGTTGTATTCACCCTGTTCTCGATCACGGTTGTCGCCGAGTACAACGCTCCGTGGAGGGATCTTGCTCCTCCAGAGGTAGGGCCGATCTGGGTGCAGCCAGCTGTGCAAGGGGAACCGGCGGTGCCGATCTGGGGGCACGCAGACGGCTTGCGGGTCGGGCTGTGGCCAATGTCCGGACCTCGCGGGCTGCTACGAATTTATGCTCCTTACCTTGGTCATAGGGAGGGGCGGATGATTAACTACATCGCTATCGAACCGACACCTAGCGGCGAATTCAAACGGGGTCTTTCGGAACTCGAAATGAGTGACCTTGATGGTGAACAAGGGAAGCTTATGTGGAGCACTGACTCGCCGGAAGATTGTTCGCCCAGAAATCCTATCGAACCAGCTAGAGGGACCATCACTCATGAAGGAGAGACCGAAACACTCACAGTGTTCATCTTTGTGGAACCTTTTTGCAACGGGGCGAGTGTCTATCTTCGATTACGGTTCCGTTCCGATCGTCCCTACGAGGTGGGGATTTCTACGTACACGCAGCCGGGCTCCAGGGATCTGAGACACTGCGTTGTTAGCGCCACCATGGGTAACTACGCACGGCTACGGGACATCTACCTTTGTCACTCCATCTTAACTGCCCAACAGCTTTGGCCCAATTACAAAGGTAGTGATTTCGCTCCGCGTGTCCGATTCATGCTGAGTGACCTTGTTCGCTCACCCCAAGGAGATGCGCTCTTTATCGCTACGCCGAACGAAACAAACCCCGAAGATGCCGAGCACAGTCGAGGGACACTTGCCTGTTGGAAGTACTACGGTGATGTAGCAACGCAGTATTGGCGTTGTGAGGAGCCCGATCCTAACCTCGTCGGCTCGGTGAACGGAAGGTTCTGCTATTGGAACAGCGAATCCCCGATCCCTGGCGGCGTAGCCATCGAGAACTTCGAATTGATCGAACCCTTCCGGCAAGGAGCCGAATACTGGTTCGGGGTTACCCCTGCCAAAC
>JAUWNS010000240.1 GCA_030612485.1 Candidatus Bipolaricaulota bacterium | reverse complement strand
CTTGAATTCCTTCTCAATGGCCACCTTAACGATCGATGCAAGCGCCTTCTCGCTCAACCGCGAGAAGAGGGGGACCTTCTTGAGAAGCGCGTTGGCGTCTTTTTTATCCATAATCAGGTGTTCCTCCTTTTACGATTACTGCTCCAGCGAACGCTGTCCAGCGAACGCTGTCATGATATAATACGAACGATACTTTTCCAAACCGAGGTGTGATGCCCGTGTCCTGGAGTACAGCTCTGAAGAACCGACAACAGATCCGCGCCCGTGTGGAAGCGAATGAAGAGATCGCGGTCATGTTCAGCGACATCCGCGGGTTTACCTCCTACACTACCCGCGAGGGGGACCGCGCCGCCTACCAGCTCGCCCAACTACACGAATCGTTGCTCAGAGAGAGGATCGAGGGGGATGGAGGAATCATCGTGAAGACGATGGGGGACGGAATCATGGCCGCGTTTCCCGAGATTTCGCAGGGAATCCACACGGCGGTGACCGTACAGCGAGCGATCCGCTCTCGCAACAAAGAGACCCCCAAGAAACCGATTGACGTGGGGATCGGCCTGGCAAGCGGGACACCGATCGTGACCGAAGCCGATCTGATCGGGTACTCGGTGAACCTCGCCCAACGAGTCTCCAGCCTTGCGAAGGGGGGACAGATCCTGGTCCCCGAGAAGATAAAGCGTGAGACTCCCCCCTTGGAAGGGTTGCACTATATCCCTCTTGGGAAACGTGAGCTTAAAGGGTTGGGAGAGGAGTTCCTGTACGAGGTGACTTGGATGTCCGAGGTCGCTCGCCTCTCTGATGGAGAGGACCACCTTACGCTCGTACTGACCGAGCGCGGGACGATCGTCGTCGAGTTGGCAAAGGAGATCCAAGAGCACCTTGAGGATGTACTCGCAGAGCTGGAAAACGCAGAGAAGAACGAAGGAGCTTTCTCCATCATGCTACAGCGGGGAATCGCCCGGTTCACACAGACGGCCATCGATAAGTCATTGAACGCAGCCGGGATCATGCGCGAGCAGGATCTGGACTTGGTGAACATCTCGTTCCACGGGCGCAACGTCCTCGTAAAGTCCGGCAAGAAGACCCTGCACTTAAAGAACGTCGATCCCGATGCCGCCGCCGATTTTCAAGCAAAGTTCGCCGCGCTCAAAGGTCGTTCCGACATCGCTAAAAGAGGGGATGCAAGGTGAGAACGAAACAAGCAGCACACTCAAAGATATACCAAGGATCTCTCGCGATCCTCTTACTTGGGTTAATCCTCCTTTCGTTCGTCGCTATAGGGGCAGTGCCAGGGGCAACGCCCCTCCCCAAGGGGGTGCTCCCTTCACCACCTGTGCAGGAACCGCTGATCCGAATCGCGACCGATCGGGAGACCTACGCCCCGGGCGAACCGATCGAGATCACGATCACGATCGAGATCGAGATCGCGATCTCCGAGCAGAGCTACCTCTACCTGTACGACATCGACCCAGCGGGTACGGTGACCCTCCTCTACCCGAACCGCTTTTCGCCTAATCCTCAGGTTTCTCCAGGGACGGTCTCCCTCCCCGGAGAAGGGTACCGGCTGATCGTTGGAGAGCCCGAAGGGATAGAGACCCTGGTAGCAGTTGCCTCCTCCATCCCCCTTCCCGAGCTCACCGCCCCTACTAAGGGTTCCTTTCGGCAGATGGATGGATCCCCAGAGACATTCGCGCAGGGGCTTGAAACGAAGCTCAGCAACACCCAATGGATATCCGCCTGGACCCAGATCACCGTCTACCAACCAAAGGCAGTCGTTCACATCGATTCCCAGCCCGCGCATGCTCGCATCCTCATCGATGGGAATCTCCGGGGATACACCCCCAAAGACCTCATCCTCCCAGCCGGGAAGGTGACGATCGCCCTGGAGAAAGCTGGATACGAACGCTTCAGCGAGACCATCGCCCTGCGTGATCAAGAGACGCTCGACTTCGAGGCCCGCTTGCAGGAAGCCCTCCCGGTTTCGCCCCTAAGCGGAATGGAGATCTCCTTCGCCTTCATCGGTCTGGATTTAGGAATCGATAGCATCGGTTTTGAGGTCGGATTCACTCGGATGGTCGGCCTCTCCGCGTCGCTACGGTTCGCAGAGGAAGATCCCCCGATTACAGGAGGACTCTATAACCTGGGCCCGGAGCTAGGGCTCGGCCTGCGACTACATGCGGCAATTGCTGAATCAATCTCACTCCTCCTCGGAGTAGGGATCGCCGTGCAAAACCGGGCAACAGCCCCCACCCCTCCCACCAGCATCTCCCCACTCGAGATCACGATTGAGCCGATCATCGAGACCGACCTCTTCCCGACCTTCACCCTCGGGTTGGAGGTTAAGTTGTCCCACGCTACTCTCTTTGGCGGCTATCACCTGCGGCGGGGGTTCGTAGCCGGAATAGGGATATCTTTCTGAATGTTTCACGTCCGGTACAGCCGGATCCCAAAGAAAAGCCCTTTGCATGCCCCGCCTGGAAAGGCGGGAGGTTCACCTTGAGATTCCCTGTGGTCTTGCCACAGGGTTTCCTTATACCCCTCTCCTTAGATAGGAGAGGGCTGGGGTGAGGTGAAATAATGAAATCCCGGTTTTGACCTTCAGGTCAAATGAAATTGGCGAAATACCTCGTAGTCTTGCTACGGGGATAGTCAATTTCAAGGGATTTCTTTATTAAAATCGGGTTCCTCACGCTCCAGGCAAGGTACGGGACAGAGAGATCTCGTTTCCCGTCAATTTTCCTGTCTTCGGCTTTTCTTGGCGTTCTTCGCGTCTTGGCTAGAAGCACAAGGATCTTACCGCAGAGGGCGCAGAGATCGCTGAGAAAGGCCACACGCGTGGGGGAACGCGGAACGGGGAATGCGGAACGCGGAGAGAGCGTGGGGTCTGACGTTGTTTCTTGCGTGGAGGACACAGGCCTCTTTTTCTGGAGAGGATTGAGCCATGCAAGAAACAAGGTCTGACACCAAGCGCTCGGGAAGGCGGAACGGGGAACGTGCGAAAG
>JAUWNS010000224.1 GCA_030612485.1 Candidatus Bipolaricaulota bacterium | reverse complement strand
GCGGGTGGGAGAAGGCGTGCAGGATACTCGCACCTTCAAAGGAGGAGTGCATCATGCAGTTGATGCAACGCCGGTCCTTCCCGGGTCCGTACCTCTTCCATAGATCGGGTTCGAAGAGCTCTTCGATATCGTCTGTGTGCTCATCGGCCAGGATGTAGCAGGGCTTCCGCCATCCGCGCACCGTGTAGGTCGGCGTCGTCCAAGCCGCGCAATCATATTCCCTTTCCCCACGCAGAAAATCGAGGTAGAGCGGGTTGTTGTAGAACGGGAAGTTCCTGCTCTTATCGAGTGCCCGGCGGAAGACGGCGATCGACTCCTGGCGCTTCAAGAAGAGTTCCCGATCGGAGACGTCCTCGTAGGCGTATCCAGGGGAGACCATCAACCCTTCCACACCCATCTCGGTAAGCTGAGCAAAGAGCGTGTGCAGATCCTCCACATCCGAGCCGTGGAAGAGGGTCGAGTTCGTGTTCACGCGGAAGCCGCGCGCAATCGCCTCACGGATGCCAGCGATAGCCTCGTCGTAGGTACCTTCCCTCCTTGTTACATAGTCGTGGATCTTCTTCGTCCCATCGAGGTGGACGACGAACGAGAGGTAAGGACTCGGCTTAAAAAGGTCGAGCTTCTCCCGCAATAGAAGGCCGTTTGTGCACAGGTAGACGAACCGCTTCTCCTTGGTGATCGCACGGACGATCTCCCCTATCTGTTCGTGCAGGAGCGGCTCTCCGCCAGAGACCGAGACGATCGGGGCCCCAGAAGCGTGCACCGCGACGAGCGACTCTTCGCCCGAGAGTCTCTCATGAATAGCGTTCTTGTACTCGATGACGCGGCCACAACCGATGCAGTGCAGGTTGCAGGCCTCAAGAGGCTCAAGCATGGTAACGAACGGAAAGTGCTTCCTCCGTTTTGCCTTCTGGACCATTAGATAACGGGCCATCGCAAGATCGAGTTTCGCCGGACGCCTCATTGAGGGTACCTCAGTCGAGGGTACCTCAGTCGAGGGTGCCTCATCTCTTCCTCCTAACCAGATAGTCGATCAATTCATTCATCTCTTCTATTCCTCGTTCGGAGAACGGGAGGGTTGCAAGCCTCTTTCTCGCCTGCTCTAGGTGAGTGCTCACCTGCTCCTCGCAGGCTTGACGAACGTTCGCCCGCTCCATGAGCGCGATGACGCGTTCGACATCCTCATCCTCGATCTCCTTCCTGAAATAAACCTCCGTCAAGAGATCTCGATCCTCACCACAGGCCTGCGCAAACGCCATCGAGACGGGAAGCGACTTCTTCCTGCGTCGGATATCGGACCCCTGCGGCTTTCCAGTTACCGTTCCGTTCCCCCAGATCCCCAACAGATCATCGCGGATCTGGAACGCGCGCCCGAGGTCCCGTCCCATCTCAACGAGATCTTGAGCGACATCGATCGGAGATCCAGCGAGGAGCCCACCCATGCGGAAGGCGCAGCGGATCAAGGCTCCCGTCTTCTTATCGATCATATCTAGGTAAGAAGCGACATCGACTTCCTCTTCCTCGAAGGCGAGGTCGAGCCCTTGCCCCTCGATCATCGCCACGGTCGCCTCGAGCAGGGCAGCGACGATCTCCTTCCCGGCGCGCGCTCCCTGAGCAACGGCAAGGGCCTGCATCAGGTCACCGGCGTTGATCGCCTGTGCGATCCCATACAAGTTCCAGACTGTCTTCCGCCCCCGCCTTATCTCGTCATGGTCCTGGATATCGTCATGGATCAAGGAAAAGTTATGGACGAGCTCCAGCGCGATTGCCGCGGGTAGGGCCTGTTCGATATTCCCACCGAGCTCCTCCGTCGTGAAAAGTACGAGGCTCGGGCGAATGAGCTTCCCGGGAGCCAGGATCGGAGCCCCGTGCTCATTCTCCAACCCTACGTGGTAGCGAAGGATCGCGTAAAGGAGGGAGTCTCCCGCGAGCGCAACGCGCAACTCACTCTCGATTAGGGACGTGTACCGGGAAAGGAATCTAGGTGTGGTCATCGCTCTCCTTCGGCGGGGCAAGATGAACCAATCCCATCTCCTCCGCCTCCTTCACCAGAGCGGCCACACTGTGTGCGCCGAGCTTCCTCATCAGGCGGGCGCGGTGATTCCGCACCGTGTGCAAGCTTCGCATCATCACCTCAGCGATCTCATTGTTCCGCTTCCCCTCTGCGATCAACTGCAGGACCTCCCTCTCGCGCGGGGGCAACCGCTCATCGATCCGCACATCCGCACCTTCGCCCATCTCCTGGGGGAAGCAGCGCTCCCCTGCGGCCACTAGTTCGATCACCTTCACCAACCGCTCCGGAGCCTCCTCTTTCAGCACGTATCCCCACGCGCCGACGCGGTGTGCCTGCGATATGTATCCCTTATCGTGGAACATCGAGAGGAGAACAACCCGCGTCTTTGGAGCGACCTGCGCGATCTGTCGAGTCGCATCGAGGCCGTTCAAGAGAGGCATAGAGACATCGACCACCGCGATGTCAGGTTGGACTGCCCGCACCATCTTCACAAGCTCTCGCCCGTCCCCTGCTTCCCCCTCAACCAGAATGGAGAAGGAAGCGAGGAGGGCCTTCACCCCCTGACGGACAAGGGTATGATCATCCCCAAGCACCACCCGAATCGGCTTCATCTTAAGACAGTTTACCTCAAACGGCAGTGGTTCAGGAATGGGGAAAATGTATCAACTGGATGTGGTTCTTTAGCTGTGCTCGTTTCTAGTGCTCCGGCAAAGCGCTCATCACGAATCGAAAGGTTCAGCGATCGACAGGTCGGGATGTTAAATCGTTCAATCTCTCACCCGCTAAATCACTCAATGGGCTTATGTAAGTCCGATCCGCCGAGCATGGGCAACAAGGCCGGCTTGGGTGTGGATCTCCAGTCTATCCATCAGGCGTTGGCGGTGGTGTTCGACCGTCTTCTCTTGGATCGAGAGGGTGGAAGCGATCTCGGCGTTGGTTCTCCCTGCACCGATCAGGGTAAGGACCTCGCGCTCGCGTTGCGAGAGGGCTCTGCGAACGTGGAGGGTCTCTCCTCGTGCCGCTCCTTGGATCGCTTTGTAGAGAGAATCGGCAGACGAGGCCTTGGAGACGAGGCCGCACGCACCGCGCTTCACAACGGCCTGGGCGTACTCCGGCTCATCGTACATGGAGAGGACAAGGATTCGCGTCGTTCGGGATGCTTCAATGATGCGGGGGATTGCGGCGAGTCCATCGAGATTCGGCATGGCAATATCCAGTAGGAGGACGTCAGGAGTTGTAGCACGTGTCTGTTCGATCGCACTAATCCCATCTTCGGCAAGGCCGACCACCTCGATCTCCGGGTACGACGACAAGAGGCGGGATAAGCCCTCGCGAACGAGGGCGTGATCATCCGCGATTACGATGCTAATTTGTTTCATAGGGGACCTCCACCGTGATCGTCGTTCCCCTTCCAGGGGAGGAGGTGATCTCCATCCGCCCCCCACTCACCTCCACCCGCTCCTGTATCCCGCGCAGGCCAAGCCCTTGCACTTCTTGCGGACGAAAACCAACCCCGTCGTCCTCTACCGATAACACGACACTCCCCGATCTTCGCGTCAGAGTGACATCGGCCCGTTTCGCCCGT
>JAUWNS010000209.1 GCA_030612485.1 Candidatus Bipolaricaulota bacterium | reverse complement strand
AACGGGCGGTACGCTATAACGGGGCAAAGCTGATCGTCGTCGATCCGCGGAGAATCGATCTCGTCAAGTACGCCGCCGTATGGCTGCGCCAGAAGAACGGGACGGATGTTGCGTGGATGCACGGAATGATGAACGTCATTTTGAGTGAAGGTTTACAGGACGAAGCGTTCATCAAGGAGCGGACCGAGGGCTTCGACGAGTTGAAGAAGGTCATCGAGACCTACACACCGGAGAGGGTGGAAGAGATCACCACGATTCCGGCGGAGAAACTGAGAGAGGCGGCGAGGATCTACGCCACGGCGGAGACCTCCTCGCTCGTATACTCGATGGGAATCACGCAGCATACCACTGGAACCGATAACGTTCTCTCAACAGCAAACCTCGCCATGCTCACCGGAAATATGGGGAAAGCCTCTACCGGGGTGAACCCGCTGCGCGGGCAGAACAACGTGCAAGGGGCCTGCGACCTGGGTGCGCTTCCGAACGTGTACTCTGGCTACCAGAAGGTCGCCGAGCCTGCTGTGCAGGAGAAGTTCGAAAAGGCGTGGGGTGCCAAGCTCTCGCCGAAGGCCGGCCTTACCGTTGTTGAAATCATGAATGACGCGGCAAAAGGGAAGGTGAAGGGGCTCATCATCATGGGTGAGAACCCAATGGTCTCCGACCCCAACCTGAACCACGTGGAGGAGGCGTTGAAGAACATCGACTTCCTCGTGGTGAGTGACATCTTCCTGAGTGAGACGGCGAGGCTCGCCGACGTCGTCCTCCCGGCAGCCTCGTTCGCCGAGACGGAAGGGACGTTTACTAATACCGAGCGGCGCGTACTGTTGCTACGCAAGGTCATTAACGCTCCTGGTGAGGCTCTTCCCGACTGGCAGATTATCTGCAAGCTCGCGGAAGCATTCGGATATCAGATGCACTACGAGAACGCCGCGCAGATCATGGACGAGATCGCAACACTTACCCCGATCTACGGCGGGATTCACCACTCGCGTCTGGTCCCGGACGGACTGCAGTGGCCATGTCCGAGTGACGATCACCCAGGAACGGTATACTTGCACAAAGGTAAGTTCAGCCGCGGGTTAGGTCGGTTCCACCCGGTCGACTTCATCCCGCCCGCCGAGCTCCCTGATGAGGAGTACCCGTTCATCCTCTCCACTGGACGGATCCTGTTTCACTACCACACAGGGACGATGAGCCGCCGGGCAGAAGCACTGAATGCATTCGTCAACGAAGGGTACGCGGAGATCCATCCCAACGACGCGGCACGTCTTGGGCTCGAACAGGATGGGCTGGTCCGAGTGAGGACCCGCCGCGGCGAGATCGAAACCAAGGTAAAAGCGACGGAACGGGTGGCGGAGGGATCGGTCTTCGTACCGTTCCACTTTGCCGAGGCAGCAGCGAACAGGCTCACTAATGACGCTCTGGATCCGAAGGCGAAGATCCCGGAGCTCAAGGTTGCGGCCTGTCAGATCGAAAAACCTTAACCAACAAGAGACCTGTAAGGAGGATCTACTAATGGATATTGGTTGCAAGACTCCGGCGACGGTCGCCGATACGTTGACACGGACCGTGTGTGTGAAGAAGGTACAGGCGAGCGCATTGAAGCTCACGATCCTCGGCATCTTCGCCGGGGTGTACATCGGTTTCGGAGCGCAACTGGCAATCATGGTCACCCACGATATGGCAGGCTTCCTCGGCGTGGGAATGGCCAAGCTGATCGCCGGGGCGGTGTTCAGCGTGGGCCTGATGTTGGTCGTCATCGCCGGGGCAGAGCTGTTCACCGGGAACAACCTGATCTTCCTCTCCGTCCTTGACCGGCAGGTGAGCGTAGGGAAGTGGCTGCGAAACTGGACGATCGTGTTTCTTGCCAACTTCGCTGGTTCGCTTCTCCTCGTCCTTCTTATGTACTGGAGCGGACTCTGGAAGACGAATGGGAACCTAGTTGGAGCCACTGCCCTATCGATCGCCAACGCCAAGGTGAATCTCACCTTTCTGCAAGCGTTCGCCCGCGGCATACTGTGTAACTGGCTGGTCTGCTTGGCAGTGTGGATGGCCGTCTCTGCCGGCACAGTCGTGGGAAAGATATGGGCGATCTTCTTCCCGATCATGGCCTTCGTAGCTAGCGGGTTTGAGCACAGTGTGGCGAACATGTTCTTCATCCCGATGGGCCTTGCCCTGAAGGGGCAGACCGCCATCGTCACTGCGGCTGGTCTCACCGACAAACTTGCTCACCTAACTGTGGGAGGGATGGTAATGAACCTAATACCAGTCACGTTGGGGAACATCATCGGCGGAGCGTTCTTTGTCGCAACCCTGTACTGGATGGTTTACATCCGTAAGGAGAAGATCGCGTAGCAATTGATCCTCTCACGCCGGTCGTGGGGTTCCTCACGACCGGCACCCTTCTTACTCGAATGGAAACAACAGGGACAAGACGGATTGCGCGCTTTTTTAAGGGTGAGATCGAGGAAGTCGAAGACCTTCTCGCTATGGAGGAGGATTTCGTTCTTACAGCGAATGGGGAGCCCATTCTCTCAGCCTCCTGTTCACCGGGAAATTCCCGTGAACTAGCATACGGGGCTCTCTTATCGCGGGGGATCATCCACACAGCAGATGATGTTCTTTCCCTTAAAGTACAGGGAGAGCGGTTATCCGTCGAGGTGCGCGCTAATGTGCCAGGCCCTGTGGTCCCGATCGATAGCTCATTCACCCTGCCGGTTGAATCGCTCATTACGGGGGGTAGGAAGTGTGGCGATCGGGCGGTGATCTTTCGAGAGACAGGGGGAACGCACGCTGCAGCACTCGGTGATTCCACAGGAATCGAGAGCTTCTTCGAGGATATCAGCCGGACCTGTGCCCTGGAAAAAGCAGTTGGGGATGGACTCCTTCGTGGGATCGACTTCTCCAAAACGTTTATCTTCCTCTCCTCGCGGGTCTCAAAGGGAATGATGGAGAAGGTTGCCCGATGTGGAATTCCGATCATTGCTGGAGTCTCTGCTCCAACGTTACAAGCGGTGGAACTTGCCGAACGGCTCGGGGTTTGTCTCTGCGGGTTCGTCCGTGGGGAACGGTTGAATATCTACGCCAATTCGTGGAGGGTTGAACACAGATGAGAGAGAAGGCGACCTTGATCCTCCTTGCCGGTGGCGAGTCAAAGCGGATGGGACAGCTGAAGCACCTTCTTTCCACCTCCCGCGGCACAGTTATCGACCACCTCCATGCCTGCCTCTCCCCTTCTTTTTCGGAGACACTCCTCGTCGGTCGGGAGCTCTCTCATGAATTGCCCGAGCTTCGCATGGTAGAGGACCTTCATCCGGCACGAAGTCCGCTTGTCGGGATCTACAGCGGACTTGCAGCGGCTCAGACCGACCTCTGTTTCGTCCTCGCCTGTGATATGCCGTTTGTGCGATCGAGACTTGTGGAAGATCTTCTCTCGCGTGCTTTCGATGCTGATGTGGTCGTTCCCATTGTGCGCGGATATTACGAGCCCCTCTGTGCGGTCTATCGGAGGAGTGCTATCCCAGTCATTGCGACTGCTCTAGAGCGTAACGAGCTCAAAGTGACGCGGGTCTACGAGTATCTTCGCCTTCGTACCGTACCTGAGGAGGAAGTGCGAGCGGTTGATCCCGATCTCTCTTCGTTCATCAACCTGAACACCCCCCATGAGCTTCCCCTCCTCGCCCGGCTATAGCGATTTTATTGGTTCCTTGTCGTTTCGCTTGCCTGCTGCAGGCAGGAGTGGATAGTGACTTCTAATTTCGGTTCGCACGGGGCAGTCTAGCACCTTGCTTAACGCGGTCCAGTCGTCGACGTCGTTCCAGCCGATATTGCCTGTGGGAATGACCAATACACGAGCGCTCTTCTCGAGCACGCCGTAGTCGATCGAGTTTACGTGCTACTTGGCGTAGATACGCGCTAGCGTCTCTTCGTAGTCGGGAGTTCCCGCTCGCTTCTCTATCGCCACTGACCCGGAATGGAGTCTCGGCATATGTCTTTTCATCTCGCGCAGGATGGTATCAAC
>JAUWNS010000229.1 GCA_030612485.1 Candidatus Bipolaricaulota bacterium | reverse complement strand
AATGAACGGGTTCAGATCTATCTCGGCGATCATCGGCAGATCGAGGCTCAGCTCTCCTAACCGGTGCAGGGTATCGGCGAGGGCGCCGATATCGACCGCGGGTTGACCACGAAAAGCTTCCAGCAGAGGGAAGGCGCGGATTGAGCGGATCATTCGCTCTGCTTGGTCAATCGAAAGCGGAGCAACCCCGAATGACACGTCCTTCAACGCCTCGACGAGCGTTCCTCCAATGCCGAACATGAGAACCGGACCAAAGGAAGGGTCACGTTCCATCCCGAGGATCAACTCGCGCCCGGAGAGGGTTGGTTGCAGAAGGATCCTCCCACTCCGTAAATCTTGACTCACCACCAGCTCTTTTAATCGGCTGACAGCACGTCGTAACTGCTCCTCGTTCGCGATCCCGGTGAGCACCGCTCCCCGTTCGAAGCGGTGGAAGAGGCCGGGAGCGTCGATCTTGGCAACAAGAGGAAACTGTGCCTTACGCGCAAAGGCAAGCGCCTCCTGCACGTCCCTCACGTAGGCGAAGGAACAGACCTCGATCCCATACGCTGAGAGAACCTCCGCCCCTTCTGCAAAGGTCAGGGAGGAGCGCCCTTCCTGTTGCACTGCCTCGATCACACGCTTTGCTCTCCCGCGGTCGATCGCGATATCGCTGACTCTGTCAGGTAATCGCTGTCCTCGCTGTAGATCCCCTACACGACAGAGGGAGGCAAGGGCATCGACAGCGGTCTCGGGCATGGTATAAACAGGGATCTTCTCCTCTTGCAACCGTTTCTTGAATGCGCTCACATTCGAGCTATGACTCAAGGTGCAGACGAGGACTGGTTTATCCGGGTTTTCCTTAGCCACCCGCAAGATCCCTTCGGCCACTGCTTCCGGCGATTCCTTGAGCACGAGAGGTGGACGAAAGATAACGATCGCCGAGTCAACCGTAGGGAGGGATACACGCAACGTCCGTTCGTAATCGGAGGAGCCGGCGGTGGCAATCATGTCGATTGGGTTCCCTAATCCCGCTTCTGGGGGTAGGAATGAGGCAAGCCTCTCCTTGGCAGTGGCTGGCGGCGGCGGGACATCGATTCCCATGTGCTCACAGGCATCGGCGGTGATTATCCCCGCGCCACCGGCATTCGTCATGATCACCGCCCTCCGCCCGTTGGGAATTGCCCCCCACTTGGCGGCGCCGAGGACGGTGAGGGCTTCTCTGATCGATGAAACGCGGATCGCGCCGCTCTGGGTCAAGAAGGCATCGACGATTACATCGGAAGTGGCGAGCGATCCAGTGTGCGAAGCTACCGCAGCCTGGCCAGCCTCTGTCCGACCGGCCTTCAATACGACGACCGGCTTCGTACGAGCGGTCCTTTCCACCAACTGACGGAATGCCGCTGGATCGGCGAGGCTCTCCAGGTAGAGGAAGATCAACCGAATCTGATCATCGGTTGCCATGTGATCGAGGAAGTCGTTCTCCGACAGGCCAGCCCGGTTTCCCAGATTTACAAACTGCGAAACCCCCAGGTACATCCCCTCAAAGAACTCGAGGACCGTCTCCCCCAGCGACCCGCTCTGGGAGACAAAAGCGATCTCCCCACTCTTGGGAAACCAGCGCGAGAAGGAGGCATTGAGCGACACATCCGGAGCACTGTTGATGATCCCCATGCAGTTCGGGCCGACCACGTTCAAGGAATAGCGCGCAATGAGGTCGCGCAATCGCTCTTCTCTCTCGATCCCTTCTTTCCCGCTTTCCTTGAATCCCGCGGTGATGATCACCAGGTTCACGATCCCCATCTCGCCACACTGTTCGACCACAGGAAGGACAAGATCCTTGTTGATAGCAAGAACTGCAAGATCGACCTCACCAGGGAGAGCGGCCATAGAGGCGTAGCAGGGGAGTCCTTCGACCGTCTCGTACTTTGGATTCACAGGATAGATGACACCATGGTAGCCACAACGAACGATATTGCGGAGGATTTCGCCCGCGACCGACCCCGGACGCGAGCTGGCCCCAACCACAGCGACCGAGCGAGGCGATAAAAGACGTGAAAGATTTTTAGGCATGGAGTTTTTCACTCTCCAAAGAGCAAGTTCGGTAAGGGAAACAGGAGGAACCTCATCGGATGAGAGCCCCTTCCTTCTCGCGCAGATCCCAGAACCCATCGATGAAAACCCAGGATCAAACAAGAGTTTACCGTTCTACTGCGGGAGGCGCAACGCATGCGTTCTTCATCCTCTTGAGAAACGGAAGTCGCTGCCTTGGTCGCGATTGACGGGTTTCAGGTTAAGATAAGCGAGGGCGATAAAAAGGATGGCCTGTATGACGATCAAGCGATGCGCGTGGGCAGGGACCGATCCTTGCTACGTGCGCTACCACGATGATGAATGGTGTGTGCCGGTTCACGACGACCGACTCCTGTTCGAGTTCCTCATCTTAGAGGGAGCGCAGGCGGGTCTCAGTTGGTCGACGATCCTCAACAAGCGTGACCACTACCGCGAGACCTTCGATCGATTTGATCCGTCAGTCGTGGCAACGTACGACGAAGTGAAGATCGAGTCGCTCCTCTCGGATCCGGGGATCGTACGCAACCGGCGCAAGGTGGAATCGGCAATCGGTAATGCTCGTGCCTTCCTTGCGGTTCAACAGGAGTTTGGAAGCTTCGCCCGCTATATCTGGAGTTTCACCGGTGGGAAAACGATCCACGGCGCATGGGGTTCGATCGAGGAGGTCCCAACACAGACCCCTGAGTCCGTAGAGATGAGTGTGGACCTAAAGAAACAAGGATTCAAATTCGTCGGGCCGACGATCTGCTATGCGTTCATGCAGGCAGTGGGGATGGTGAACGATCATACTATCGACTGCTTCCGTTATCGTGAATTGGTCGAGGAGATCAATAAGGAGGAACGATGAGCGACTGCGTCTTCTGCGAGATCGTGGCCGGACGCGCCCCGGCAAGCATCGTTTTCCAGGACGATCGATGCTGCGCGTTCATGGACATCCAGCCGGTCAACCCAGGGCACGTTCTCATCGTCCCCGTCGCGCACGTCGAGCTCCTCGATGATCTCGACGAGGAAACCGGCGCATATTTATTCACGGTCGCTCAGCGGCTCTCCCGCGTGCTCCGGCGCTCCGGGGTGCGTTGCGATGGGGTGAACCTCTTCCTTGCCGATGGGGAGGCGGCCGGGCAGGAAGTCTTCCACGCGCACCTGCACGTCTTCCCTCGCTTCCGGAACGATGGGTTCGGCCTGCGGATAAGGCCGGACTACGGGGTTCTCCCGGCACGCAGCGATCTTGATGCTCTCGCAGCAACGATCCGTGCGGGATTATGAATATCTACGTAATGAAAGGAGGGTTTCATGATTCACCTAAAGCATCCTGTTCCTTGTCGTTTCGAGTGGGTAGTGACTTCGGATTTCGGTTCGCACGGGGCCGGA
>JAUWNS010000044.1 GCA_030612485.1 Candidatus Bipolaricaulota bacterium | reverse complement strand
ATGAGGAGAGTCAGAATGAGGATCCACCACGCGTAGTACCGACTGACCCGAAAGACGCGGTGAAAGATACGCTCCTTGATCGGTCTCATGGTCACCGTCCGCGGCCGATCAGCTGGCCTCCTCGCTCGGGCTCGTCACCTCGATATCGTAACCGACCAGCTTCGCGGTCAGGCGGACGTTCTGTCCCCCCTTCCCAATCGCCAGGGAGAGCTCGTCATCCGGGACAAGGACCTTGGCTTTGTGCGTCTTTTCGTCCAGCTCGACCGAGAGGACCGAGGCCGGTTCGAGACTGTTCTTGAGGAGCTGATCGAGTGAGTCGCTCCAGCGGATGAGGTCGATCTTCTCGCCCGAGAGCTCCCGCGTAACGACGCGCACCCGCGCTCCACCGGCTCCCACGCAAGTCCCGATCGGGTCAACGTTAGGATCGAGCGATTCTACCGCCACCTTGCTCCGGCGTCCGGCCTCCCGCGCGATCCTGCGAACGACCAGCGTCCCTTCCTCGATCTCGGGAACCTCCAACCGGAGGAGCTGATGCACGAACTCCCTGTGCGCTCGAGATAGGAGGATCCGCGGGTCGCCCTGTGTCTCCTCAACACTGACGAGGTAGGCACGCAGCCGTTGCCCGGCGTGATACCTCTCGCCCGGGATCCGTTCCGCGTTAGGAAGGATCGCCTCCGCTTCTCCAAGGTTGACCCAGACATCCTTCCCCTCGAAGCGATGAATCGACCCACTGATGATCTCCCCCACCCGGTTGATGTAGAGCTCGTACACGATCTGGCGACGTTTCCGGGTGATCTCCTGGCGGATCGTTTCCTCCGCCTTCTTAGTAGCGATCCGTCCGAACTTCGCTATCTCGATCCGCTTTCCGTTGATGGAGATATCCCCAGACCGTTGGTCGATCTCGACCGTTACATCGGCATCGGTGTGATACTCCGCCTGATAGGCTGCAGAGAGACCCAGGCGGATCGCCTCGTACAGATCCTCACGAGCGATCCCTTTATCCTTCGCCATTTCCTCTAAAGCCTCGATAAATTCGATATTCATTCTGCCCCGAAATCGCTTTCGGCTCACACTCCTTCGTCCCAGAATGGAGTATCAGTAACGAAGATCCTCTACCGCACAGGTTAGTTCTCTCCCTGGCGATCGAGCATCCCAACCACCCTTCCATTCCCTACATGATCATCGTATTATACAAAAGCTCGCACGAACCGACAAACCCTTAGATAAAGGAGCGCGATGGAGAGAATCGAATTTATCGTTGCGGCCGACGAGGCTGGCCTCCGTCTCGATAGCTACCTCGCCGAGAGGATCGAGGGAACCTCCCGCAGCGAGATAAAGCGTGCCATCATCGCGGGATTCGTCTCTCTGAATGGGGAGACGATCGAACAAGCCTCACGTAAGTTGCGCTACAACGACGAACTCACCTGGGCAGTCCCCAAGAGAACGCTCCTCACTCCCGCGAAGATCGATCTTGCCATCCTCTACGAGGATAACGAGATCGTCGTCGTTGACAAGCCCGCGGGACTGATCGTGCACCCCGGTGCGGGACAGACCGCCACCACACTGGTGGAGGGGTTACTTGTAGACCGCCGGCTTCCACCCGGGGACGACCCGGTGCGCCCGGGGATAGTCCATCGCTTGGACAAGGAAACGAGCGGACTGATCGTTGTCGCAAAGACGCCCGCTTCTCTCGATTCGCTCAAGGCGCAGTTCGCCGCGCGTACTATCAACAAGGTCTACCTTGCGCAAGTAACCGGAATAATCAGGGAGGCCGAAGGCCTGATCGATGCCCCAATCGGACGTGACCCGTCTCGCCCCCGCCGGATGGCGATCCGCCCGCAGGGACGCCGCGCCAAAACTGAGTTTTACGTCCTGAAGCGCGAAGAGGGATCGACCCTCCTCCGTGTGCACCCCCACACAGGACGCACCCATCAGATTCGCGTCCATATGCGCTACATCGATCACCCAATCATCGGCGACCCCATCTACGGGAAGCAGGAAGGAAGCCGCCTGATGCTCCACGCGTGGCAAATCGCGTTCACGCATCCCCAAAGAGGGATCACCGTTCGGTTCGAGGCGCCGATCCCGCCAGAGTTTCCCGTGGCAGGCGTTCCCCTCTCCGAGGACGAAGGAGAATAGCGACTCAGGCATCAACTTGTGGAAGCATTCACCGCCGAGCACGCAGAGGCGGAACACGGAGATGCCTGAATTCGCATCTTAATTCTTGAATTATTAGGGGTAAAGCTATCGTGTGCTAAGATTTATCTGCCTTGCTGTTCGCTATTTGCTTCGGTGTCGAAGGGCCATGCGCAGGTAATCGAGCGTCGCAAGGTACGTCGCCCCGATCGCGAGATAGAACAGCTCCACCGCGTAAGGAATCGCGTACGAAAGGCGCAACAGGAGGAGGGCCGTCGCCAGAAAGGTAAGGACCGAGGCGCTCTTCCCTAGTATGCGAGAACCTTGGACCCTGTGCTCCTGCAGACGGAGAAAGAGTGCCCCGATTCCGAGCCCGACCTGTGGGAGGACGAAGAGGAGCAGCGCTGACAAGGGGATCACCTTAAAGACCACAAGAAGGGAGAGCAGGGATACGTACAGCGCCTTATCGACCAGCGGGTCGAGGGCCTTCCCCAGAGTGGTCACCTCCCCTCGTCTCCGCGCCACCATCCCGTCGATGACATCTCCCAAACAGGCAACTAGAAAGAGGCCGAACGCCACCTCGCGCTGCTCCACTATAAGGAGTATGAGGATGGGGGGAATCAGCGCCGCACGGGCAAGGGTGATCTTATTGGCGAGTGACATAACCAACTTATCTTAGCGGTATCCCGTCTCGTAAACAACCCACCTTGAAGGGGTTTCAGCGCAGTGAGTATAATGCGCGCACGCGCTTTCCAAAAGGAGTGATGCAATTGAAGAGACGAGTGATCATCATGGGAGCCGCCGGACGAGACTTTCACAACTTCAATGTCTACTTCCGCGACAACGAGAACTACGAGGTTGTCGCGTTCACCGCGACGCAGATCCCGGATATCGAGGGACGGGCATACCCCGCAGAACTGGCGGGGAGACTCTACCCAACAGGGATTCCGATCGAATCGGAAGTCGAGCTTGAACGCCTGATCGCGGAGAAGAATGCCGACTTGGTCGTCTTCGCCTACAGCGATGTCCCTAACCAACACGTGATGGAGCGCTCGGCGCTCGTCAACGCTGCCGGTGCGGATTTCATGTTGATGGGGACCGCGTCGACCATGGTCAAGCCGAAGAAGCCCCTCATCTCCATCACCGCCACCCGCACCGGATCGGGGAAGAGCCAGACGACCCGGCGCGTGTGCGACATCCTAAAAGCGCGTGGGAAGAAGCTCGCGGTGATCCGCCACCCAATGCCATACGGGAACCTCGTCGAACAAGAGTGGCAGCGTTACGAGACCTATGAGGACCTCGACCGCCATCAGTGCACGATCGAGGAGCGGGAGGAGTACGAACCGCACATCGACAATGGGACGATCGTCTACGCCGGGGTCGACTACGAAAAGATCCTGCGCAAGGCTGAGGAGGAGGCCGACATCGTCATCTGGGACGGGGGGAACAACGACTTCTCCTTCTACCAGCCTGACCTCTCCATCGTGGTCGTCGATCCACTCCGCGCCGGACACGAGCTCCTGTATTACCCGAGCGGGGTGAGCCTACGCACTGCCGATATCGTCATTATCAACAAGATAGACAGCGCTTCGTTGGACGATATCCGCTTCGTCCGTCGCAACATCATGGACGCCAACCCCACCGCACGGATCGTCGAAGCAGCCTCCCCGATTCAGGTGGACGATCCATCGCTCATCAGAGGGAAGCGGATCCTGGTGATCGAGGACGGACCTACCCTTACCCACGGCGGAATGAAGTACGGCGCAGGGATGATCGCTGCACAGCGGTTCGGGGCGTCGGAGATCGTCGACCCACGGCCGTACACGGTCGCCTCCATAACCGCCACTTATCAGAAATACCCGAAGATCGGCCCCCTGCTCCCCGCAATGGGATACGGAGAGAAGCAGGTCGCGGACCTACAGGAGACGGTGAATAGAGTCGACTGCGATGGAATCGTTATCGGAACCCCGATCGACCTCACCCGGCTCCTCTCGTTCAAGGTCCCGGCCACCCGTGTGCGCTACGACCTTCAGGAGATAGGTTTCCCGACCCTGGACGAGCTTCTCAAGGATTTCTAGGAACCTTCGTTCCTCGAACCTTCGTTCCCTGAACCTTGGTTCCTTCGAACTAAACCCGTCGCTTTTCTTAAAAGAGGCGGGGTTAGTCTTTGCCGCAGGGAATAAGGAAGGGAGTAGGAGACGCGGGGTTGAGCGAGTGAGTGATTCAACCATTGATTGATTTAGCGATTAAATCATCGAACCATTAAGTGATTCAATCTCCGATCTCTCAATTCCTCAGCGGCTTCGTAGTGCAAAGAGCATGGCAAAGAGGGCTCCCAAGGTGGGCCCGACGGCAAGGCCGAAGAGGATGTCGTTAAAGGCCCATCCCACAAGGGCTCCCACGACCAACCCCACCGGGAGAAGGATCAAGAAATGTCGTGCGCGTGAGCGAAGCCACCTACGGAACATCGCTCTGCTCGAGAACGGTTAGGAACGCCTCGACCACCCGTGAATCGAACTGCGTCCCCGCGTTTCTCCTCAGTTCCCAGCACGCCTCCCCTTGTGGAAGGGCCAAACGGTACGGACGGTCGGAGGTCATAGCGTCGTAGGAGTCGACAACCGCGATGATCCGCGCCTCGATCGGCATCGCCTCCCCCGTCCCGCGGTTGGGATAACCACTCCCGTCGTGGCGCTCGTGGTGGGCAAGGACAAGCTTCGCCGCATCGGCCAAGAACTCCTTATCGGCGAGCATCTGCTCCCCGTAGATAGGGTGCCTGCGCATCTCCTCCCACTCCTCGTCGGTGAGCGGACCCGGCTTGTTCAATATCTTATCGGGGACCTTCACCTTGCCGATATCGTGCAGATATGCGGCATATGAGAGAGAGATCAACCGATCACCGGAAAGGCCCAGGCGTTCACCGGTCAGCAGGGCCAAGCGCTCGATGCGGTGGCAATGCCCAGCGGTCGCCTCGTCCTTCTCCTCGACGGAGAGAGCGATCGCCATCATATCTTGAATCTCCGCCTGCATCAGGTGAAAGCTCGGGGGTGAGGAGACCAGCAGGAGCTCCACATCCTCTTCCACATGAAAGTAAGCGCGTTCTGGAAGGCCATGGTGGTAGAGGTGATCCCCCGCGTGCAGCACGATCCCCTCGCTCCCTTCCTGCTCTTTCAACAGAAGGCTGCCAGCGAGTAGGTAGATGAACTCAAACCCCGCCCACTCGCTGGCAGCATCCAGGTAGAACATCTTCCCCGCCACGATCCGCTGACGGGTGACCTCCACTGAGCCTTGTACAGCAAGGAGTTCCAGTGTGGTCGACCGTTTCTCGACTGACCTTCTCAGATCTTCTCGCTGGCCAACCGTTAACCCTTTGACCACACAGGCAACCTCCTATCGCAAGTCTTTAGCCACCGCCAACATGAATCGGCGTGGACGACGTGGTCAGGCCACCGCCGACATGGATCGGGCTGGATGAACTGGTGAACCCACGTCCACCCCCGACATGAATCGGATCCGCCGACACAGTCACCGCAATAACAGTAACCAACAGTAGCAGCGAAAGCAAGAGCACTAGAATTCGCTTCATCGCTTCTCCCTCCTTTAAAAGATTAGTGTATTCTGATTCTACCTAATCGCGGTAGATCTTAGACACGTATCGGTCTTGTTCTCTTCAATCTGCTCTTCTGCGCAGTCCGGCTCCACTGCTCAAGCGCACGCATTCCTGGTTTCCATGACATAAGCGTCTCCTGCACAAACCACTACAGCCATATCTCGAAGAACGTTTCATTCGTATTACATCCAACGTCGGCAGGCTTTGTAGGGCAGAACTGGAAAGGAAATACAGGCCTAAAGGTCCTTCATCCCCTTTACCAAATATCCCCCCAAGCCGGCTATCACTGCAGCCAGGCCAGCACCAACGAGAACCACGGGAGCGACCAAAAGCGTTAGCAGTCCTCCGATGGCCGCGAGTGAGATCGGTTGCAAGCCATCGGTTATGGCAGATTGTGCGGCAAAGACCCTCCCTTGTAGCTCATTCGGTACATGGGTTTGAAAAATGACCGCCTCAAAGATGTTGACAATCGCTACGGCAAGGCCCAGGATGGCTAATGCTCCCAAGGAGAGGATCAGCTCGCGAGAGAGGCCGAACACTGCTAGCGCTGCCCCAAGGATAGTAAGCCCCCAGATGATTCCTAAACCATAGCGGCGGAACCTCTTCAAACGAGTGGTTAGAAGCCCTCCGAGGAGCATTCCTACAGAGAGAGCCGAGCCAAAAAGCCCAAACCCCTGCGCCCCAGCGTGCAGCACATCCTTAGCCATGATCGGAAAGAGAACGGCCGTTGGCGCAACGAGAAAATTGATCAGGGCGAAGAGGAGGAGCATGAAGAAGAGAGCTTTCCTATGGTAAAGGAACTTGAAGCCAAAGAGAGTGTCGGACAAAACCGAACTCCAACCCTTACCACCGACAGCTCGCGGTGAAGAAAAGACTGATAAGAGAAGAGAGAACCCCGCAAGGAAGAAGGTGATCGCGTCGATCCACATGGTCGGTCCACTTCCGATCAGGCCAACGAGCATACCCCCCAGCGCCGGCCCGGCAATCCCGCTGACACTGTTTGAGATCTGATATAATGAGTTAGCTTTTGTTAGCTGGTTCTCTGCCACCAAATTAGGGATAGAAGACTGGAGAGAGGGGCGATGGAAGAGCGTGGCAATGGAACTGAGGAGGGCAAAGATGCAAACCTGCCAGACTTGAAGCCGTCCCAGAAAGAGGAGTGTTGCTGCCGTCCCGATGATGAGACAGTTCACCAAGTTCATTGCCAACATCAACTTCCGTCGATCGAGGCGATCGATGAACGTCCCAGCGATTGGACCAAAAAAGAGGCTGGGGAGGGCTGTGGCAATGGCAACACTCGCCAGGGTTGTCGCCGAACCGGTCTCCTCCAGAACCCACCACAGGAGCGCGATGTAGGTCAGTCGACTCCCAAGCATCGAAATACTCTGCCCTACCCAGACGAGCAGGAAATTACGATTGTGCCATAATGAGGGGATACTATTCATCATCGTTACGCCACAGTATATTTAGAATCACTCGCTCCGTCAAGCTCGCTGAAAGAGATCCCGTTCTCCTTAATGTAACTAAGATACAACCAATGGCGCCCTTCCGCTGAAAATAGCTGCGGTTTTTGGCTCTTTGTCGTTTCGACGCGCGGGCAACTAAAGAGAAAGGGTCAAGCACCAAGACTCTCGCAGAGGTACAAAACTGTTCCACCACGAAGGACACGACGAAGCGCTTGATCCCTCTCTTAAGCCTGGGGGGTGTAGTAGCCGGTCCTGTTTACTACACCCCCCGAGGTGACATTGAAGTTCATCAGGAGTCCGCTCTTCACTCCCGCTTCCATCTCTTCGTGCTCTTCGTGGTGAATTCTTTCTGACCTCCGGTCTTGCTTCGCAACCGGCATCCGTCCCGCGCGAACCAAAATACAGTTACTCGGCAAAGGGTAACTCGGAGACAACTTCGCGTTGTGGCGGTAAAGGCGGCGCGGTACAATGCCGGTGTGCGCGTTCCATCAGCGCTGTTTACACTCTTATCAGGAGGAGAAGGCAATATGGCAAAGAAACAGATGATGACGATCGATGGGAACACGGCCGCAGCGCACGTCGCCTACGCGTTCAGCGACGTCGCCGCGATCTACCCGATCACCCCGAGTTCGTCGATGGGCGAGGTAGCGGACAGCTGGGCCGCTCATGGGAGGAAGAACATCTTCGGCCAGCCGCTGCAGGTCACCGAGATGCAAGCCGAATCGGGTGCCGCCGGAGCGGTGCACGGGTCGCTCGCCGCGGGGGCGTTCACGACTACGTTCACCGCCTCGCAAGGGCTCCTGTTGATGATCCCCAACATGTACAAGATCGCCGGAGAACTCCTGCCAACCGTCTTCCACGTCTCCGCGCGGGCCCTCGCCGGGCACGCCCTCTCCATCTTCGGAGACCACTCCGACGTCATGGCGACACGCCAGACTGGATTTGCCCTCCTCTCCTCCGCTTCGGTGCAAGAGGTGATCGACCTCGGCCTGGTCGCGCACATCGCGACCCTGAAGTCAAAGGTCCCGTTCATCCAGTTCTTCGATGGATTCCGCACCTCGCATGAGATACAGAAGGTCGATGCAATCCCCTATGAAGAGATGGCGAAGCTCGCGCCGTGGGCTGAGATCGAGGCCTTCCGGCGTCGGGCGATGAATCCAGAGCACCCTCACTTGCGGGGGACGGCTCAGAATCCCGACATCTACTTCCAGGGACGAGAGGCCGGCAATCGCTACTACGAAGCGGTCCCGGCGATCGTCTCCGAGGTGATGAAAGAGGTGAGCGCGCTCGTCGGGCGCGAATATCACCTCTTCGACTACGTGGGAGCCCCAGATGCGGAGCGGGTAATCGTTCTCATGGGATCGGCCTGTGATGTCACCGAGGAGACGGTGAACTACCTGGTGGGGCAGGGAGAGAAGGTCGGGCTGTTGAAGGTTCGGCTCTACCGCCCGTGGTCGAGCGAGCACTTCTTGAAGGCCCTCCCCGCAACGGCGAAACGGATCGCCGTCCTCGATCGCACCAAGGAGTCGGGAAGCCAGGGAGAGCCGCTCTACAAGGACATCTCCACCCTCTACCAGGAGCAGGGGGGAGAGAGACCGCTCATCGTCGGTGGACGGTACGGCCTCGGGTCGAAGGACTTCACCCCAGCGATGGTGCAGGCCGTCTTCACCAACCTCGCCTCCGAATCGCCGCGGAACCGCTTCACCGTGGGAATTACGGATGACGTCACCCACACCTCGCTCGTCGTTGACAAGGACGTCGATGTCACCCCAGAGGGGACGATCCAGTGTAAGTTCTGGGGGCTGGGTGCCGACGGAACCGTCGGGGCAAACAAGAACGCGATCAAGATCGTTGGGGACAACACCGATCTCTATGCACAGGGGTACTTCGCCTACGACGCCAAGAAATCGGGCGGGATCACCATGTCCCACCTGCGCTTCGGCAAGAAGCGAATCCAATCGCCATACCTCATCAAGACAGCCGACTACATCGCCTGCCATAACCCCGCATTCGTGCACAAGTACGATATCCTCGCCGGTATCAAGGACGGGGGGACGTTCGTTCTCAACTGTCCGTGGAGCACCGAAGAACTGGAGAAGGAGCTCCCGGCAGCGCTGAAGCGGACGATCGCCGAGAAACACCTTAAGCTCTACACAATCGATGCGGTGAAGCTCGCTAGCGAGGTGGGATTGGGTGGACGGATAAACATGATCATGCAGACCGTCTTCTTCAAGCTCTCCGGTGTCCTGCCGGTCGATGAAGCGATCGCCCACCTGAAGGAAGCGATCGTCAAGGCCTACGGGAGGAAGGGGGAGACGGTCGTCCAGAGGAACGACGCTGGCGTGGACGCCGCCCTCGACAACCTGGGCGAGATCGAGGTACCAACGAGCTGGGCAAGCGCGAGCGGAAGCCCAGAGGGAGTGGATCAGCCAAAGTGGGTCCTCGATGTAATGCGCCCGATGATTCTGCAGGAGGGAGATTCCCTTCCGGTGAGCGCGTTCGCCGCCGAACTCGACGGAAAATACGCCTGGACCGGACCGGATGGATCGTTCCCAGTGGCAACGACGAAGTATGAGAAGCGTGGGATCGCGATCAACGTTCCCGAATGGAACGCGGAAACCTGTATCCAGTGTAATCAGTGCGCCTTCGTCTGCCCGCACGCCGCGATCCGCCCGATCCTCGCTTCCGAGGAAGACCTGGCAGGGGCCCCAGCCGCGTTCAACACGATCCCGGCGATGGGAAAGGGGATGGAGGGGTTGAAGTTCCGCATCCAGGTGAGCACGCTCGACTGCACTGGTTGCGGTAACTGCGTCGACATCTGCCCGGGGAAGAAGGAGGAGAAGGCTCTCGCCATGAAACCGCTCGTCTCTCAGACCGAGCGCGAGGTCGAGAATCACGAGTTCTCGGTCACCCTTCCTGTACGCGATGATGTGATGAGCGCGGAGACGGTGAAGGGAAGTCAATTCCGTCAGCCGCTCTTCGAGTTCTCCGGTGCGTGCCCCGGCTGCGGGGAGACCCCATACGTCAAACTGACGACACAACTCTTCGGCGAGCGGATGCTTATTGCCAATGCGACAGGCTGTTCCTCGATCTACGGGGGATCGGCCCCGGCCGTCCCTTACTGCGTCAACAAGAACGGACACGGCCCGGCGTGGGCGAACTCCCTGTTCGAGGACAACGCCGAGTACGGGTTCGGGATGAACCTGGCACTGAATGCACGACGGACACGCCTCGCTCGTTTGGTCGAAGAGGCGCTGGAGACCGACCTCGCGACCGGCCTAAAAAAGGCGATGGCCGCCTGGCTCGCTGGGAAGGACGATGCAAAAGCGTCGCGCGAAGCCGGCGACCGTATGGCCGCGCTTCTTACGGAGCAAGCCGGGTCGGACGAGCGATTGAAGGAGCTCCTCTCCATGAAAGACATCTTCACCAAGAAGTCGATCTGGATCTTCGGCGGGGATGGCTGGGCCTACGACATCGGTTACGGCGGCCTTGACCACGTGATGGCGATGAATCAGGACGTGAACGTCCTCGTCATGGACACCGAGGTCTACTCGAACACCGGCGGCCAATCCTCGAAGGCGACCCCAACCGGATCGGTCGCCAAGTTCGCCGCCTCGGGAAAGAAGACGAAGAAGAAGGACCTCGGTCTGATGCTCATGAACTACGGGTACGTGTACGTCGCCTCCATCGCCATGGGTGCGAACAAGAACCAGTCTCTGAAGGCCTTTCTCGAAGCGGAGAGCTACCCCGGGCCGAGCATCATCATCGCCTACGCCCCGTGCATCAACCACGGCTTAAAGAAGGGGATGGGGAAGACCCAGGAAGAGGAGAGGCTCGCCGTCGAAGTCGGTTACTGGCCGCTCTACCGCTACAACCCACTGTTGAAGGGTGAGGGGAAGAACCCGTTCGTGCTCGACTCCAAGGAACCGACCGGCGACTTCCACGAGTTTCTGATGGGCGAGGTGCGCTACTCGAGCCTGGTGACATCGTTCCCGGGTGAGGCCGAACGCCTGCACAAGCGACTCGAAGAGGAGTACATGGAGCGGTACCAGGAGTACAAGAAGCTCGCTGAGCTCTAAGAGAAAACGCTCCTTAGCTAGAATACGGCACAATAACGGGCCCGGCCAGAAATGGTCGGGCCTTTTCTCTTCAGGTTGATTGCTTTCTCAAGTGAGCAACACTACGATTGGGCAAGCCGCTTGCCGAGCAGTCTGTTATACCTTCCCCACCGCGCGAATTTCCAAGACACTGTTTCGGGTTTCACCCCGAGGGGGATAATCCTGTACAATGAGTGAATTAACGGGATATGCTAAGGAAAAACCGTGCGCAGAAGAAGACCAGCAACGGCGCGACGCTTGGCTTCGAGGGGAAACTATGGCGAACAATAAGGCAGCAGGCTGGAAGGTGCGCTGTTTGAAACTTGAAAGCCTCACGTCTGGGAGCAAGGCCCGCGGGGTCATACTTGGAGAGCCTGTCACCGTGGTTCACGTCCAGTGGATCGGCGCCGACGCCGTCGAGCTGACGTATAAGCGGCTTAATGGCGTCACCGAGAGCCGTCTTCTCTATCGCGAGAACGAGCCGGAACTCTCGCTTGTCGAGCCTGGTCTCATCTGGGGGTTCCAGGCTGACGGAGATCTCTTCCGGCTCGCTTCGGAAGCCCACAGGATTCAACTGGCCTACCTCTTTGATCCGCTGCTTGCCATTCATACGTCCGTGATTGACCCGCTTCCCCACCAGATTACAGGCGTTTACGAGAGGATGCTCCCCCGTCAGCCGCTTCGCTTCCTCCTTGCCGATGATCCTGGTGCGGTTCAGACTTTCGTCCGTCATGCCTTTAAGGACAAGATATGAAAAGCAACTCTTTAGTCGAAGTGCGGGTTCCGAAAAAAACGGAACCTCTAAGTCAACTTCTAGATCGCGCGTTTGGGATTCTGGACGAAGGACGATCGCTTGATGAGCTCAGCAGCTTCGATGATGCGGGATTGCTCTACGAAATCGCCGCTTGTATCGAGATTAGAGTTTCTGGTGTTGTGGAGAGCAATACGTTCTGGACGCGCGTAGTGATTGGACAATCGTTAGAGGAGTGCGACAAAAAGGGGAATCGTTCAGTAGAATGTCTACGACGCACCGTTAGGGGACACATCGCCTCCCACTCGAGACGAACTACGCTTGCAACGCACACCTTCGTTGTCCCAACTCGCATGTCTGGGATCGGTCTTCGTTCGGTGGCGGGCTTGAACAGTCAGCTCGATTTTCACAGCGACGACAGCGTCCCAACACGTCTTGACATGGCTGCCGCCCTTCGCGCGGGCGAAAGAATCTTTCGGACCAATAGGATGGAGTACCCTTACCACCCGACTCTTATCCAGTTGGAGGTGACGGATCTTCCCTTTCACCAAGCTATGAATGAGGCGGAAAAGGAGATCAAGCTCCTCCGCGCATGCGTGAACATAACTGAGTCGAGTACATTTCACATAGAGTCTGGTGGAAAGTGGATTCCCTCTTATCCTTTTCCTGCCCCACCGTTTGTGCTAGTGTTCGATGGCAACGGGACGTACCTGGATCTCTTTTACGAGCCAACTACTCTAGACTACCAGCGTTTGTACAAGACGAAGGATCTAAGCCCTGGACAGCTCAACAAGGCGCTCGAACTTCTGGATAAGATCAAGCTGCTCAGTCCGTCTGTTCAGGAAGCGTTACTACGCCCTTTGTTGCTTTACCAGGATGCGCTCGACCTGCCTTTTCCTCAGCTGGCTCTCCTTGGAATGTGGAGAGCGCTTGAATCGTTTCTGCCCCTGGATACGAAGAATTGGCGGAGCTATGACGAACTGATAAAGACAGTGAGCGCGTTATTTGGTCCTGGAACTCCATCAGCGCGCGGTGCAACTGCGATTTTTCAGGCAATCAGGATGAAGCGGAACAACTACATCCACTTAGCGGAGGATCAGGGCATAGATGACATGGATTGCAGCTGGCTGCGGTTTCTTCTTCGTAAGATCCTACTCGGCCTGATCAAGAAGGGACATGAATTTAAGGATTCCCAAACGCTTCTCCAGTTTCTCAGGCACTACCGCCTTGCTAAGGAAGATCTTGTGAGCGCCGAACAGGAAGCCGCCAGTACTATCGCAGCCATAGAAGCAATACGAAACGCACGGAAGCTCTAAAAGAGGGACGGAGGCACTGGGGTCAACAGTTGGGGTCGCATCTTGTCTTTTGGCATCTACGCTGCAATGGCTAATCCCCTGGGTGGCAGGGCAAGAAGCGCTAACTTAAGACCACAGTGTTCTGTAGCATTCGTCATTCTGGCGAACCCCGGACCGGGGTCCGGGGCAGACGCCGGAATCCAGAGGATAACATATGGATAGGCAACCCGCAGTATATATTCTGGCGAACAAGAGAAATGGCACGCTTTATGTCGGTGTAACGTCAGACCTAATCAAAAGGATATGGCAACATAAAAACGACGTAGTGAAAGGATTTACTGAAAGATACAGTGTCCATCAACTGGTTTGGTACGAGCTGCACGAAACCATGGAATCGGCTATCAGGAAAGAAAAGATGTTAAAGAATTGGAAGCGGGTCTGGAAGCTGAAATTGATCGAAAGAAGCAATCCGAATTGGCAGGATTTGTATGGAACGATTATTTGACTGGATTCCGGCTTCCGCCGGAATGACAGTGTATAACTAACAATCGGAAACTGCGATCTATAGAAGATAGCCTGTAAGTTAGCGCTTATGGATTCACGGGGTCAGTGGTGCGTGGTCTACGTGGATTACGTAGTGGTTATGCACGTTGCCAGTACCAGCAACATCTCGATAATACGCTTTCTTCCAAAGGAAACTACGAGAACAGAAGCATTCCCTGCTCGGCTCGATATTCAGGGTTATGAATCGCCCACCGAGACGAGCGCGCGGGTATTGCGGGCTCAGTTCCTCATGCCACACTTCTGGCGGAGTCCCTTCTCGTTCTTGATCACAATCCGGTAGCGGCTCTTGTCGAGGATCCCTTCCCGTGCGAAGCGGTTCAAGGCGAGGGTCGTGTTCTCACGCGCCGAACCGATCATGTCGGCTAGGTCCTTATGGGTCAATTGGAATCCGATCAGGATTCCCTCCTCCGTCTTGACACCGTATTCATCGGAGAGTTTCAGCAGCTGTCGCGACAGACGGGCTTGAATATCCTTGAATGCGAACCCCTCGAGCGTTTCCTCAAACTCGCGCACCCGTCGCCCGAAGTGTTTCAACAACAACTGGAGATGGATTGAGTCCTCATTTATCACCTCGACAAACGCGTCTTTGCTCACCCGACGCACGATCGTTTCCTCGATCGCTGTCGCCAGGTAACGGCGATACTTCTCGCCGACAAGGCACATCTCGCCGAAGATCTGGCCAGGATCGAGGATGGTCAGGGTCAGTGTCTTCCCGCTCTCGTCAAGATAGGCAAGCTTCACCCGCCCACTTTCCACAAGGTAGACGGAGCTACTGGGAGAATCCGGGTAGTAGATCGCTTCCCCCCGTTCGATGGAGATTTCCTCCCCCATACTGCTCAACAGGCTGCTGAAGCTTGTCTTCTCACGAATCGATTGTGTCATCCTTATCTATCCCCTTCCCTCTTCATGGCTTCAATATACCCATGTCACAAGGGGAATGAGAGGAAAGGAGGGGTGCCCACAGGTCGGTTTCCAGATAGAAAAAGGTAACATACGTCACCTAAGGAATGGAAAGAGGGACAATGGGAAGAAAAGGGACAGCGTGGTCCATGTCATGTTTAAACTGGTCTTTATTCTCCCTAGAAAGGAGGTGATCCAGCCGCAGGTTCTCCTACGGCTACCTTGTTACGACTTCACCCCTCTTGCGGAAGTTACCTTCGGCGCCCTTTGATAGAGCGACTTCAGGTACCCCCCACTCG
>JAUWNS010000081.1 GCA_030612485.1 Candidatus Bipolaricaulota bacterium | reverse complement strand
CCGGGGACACAACACCTATTCCTTGTAGATTCAGGCGTTTAAGGAGCGCACACCGTCTTTAGCAGCCTTGCCCCGGCTTCACAAGGACCCAAACCATTTCTTTCACCACAGTACTGGCAAAGCGCTCCTGTCGCGTAAGAGACTGCCACTCCTTCTCCGTGTAGACCAGCACGTCAACAGGAACCGGAAACTTCGTTAAGTCCCACTCTGCTGCTCGCCGTTCGAACGGTTGTTCCGAGCTTCTTACGACGATGACTACGTCCAGATCGCTTCCTACGCCCCAGTCTCCACGCGCGTAGGAGCCGAAGTAGCCAATCCTTTGTACATCCTTTTGATGTTGTCCGACCTCGTTTGCCCAACGACGGATCACCCGGTCCACCGTCTGTGCATCAGGCCACTTGAGAATCGACGAACTCAATGATCTCACGGGCATATCGAATAGCCTCCTCGCTCTGTAAAGGGCCATAGTGTTCAAACGGCGCTCCGGCTGGGTGACTGCTTGGGTAGCGTGCGGGAATGTAGAAATTATCCAGGACACGCCCCTTCTCAATGAGGTCCTCTAGATTCGTTATGGTATCCGGCAGCTCCCGCAGAAGTTGCGCGATAACGTGTCCCCACGCCTCTTGTCCCAAGTGAAGATGCAGGGCTTTGACCGCCTTCTCCGCGGCCTGCTGGGCGGCAAAGCATGACCACTCATGCCGCCCTGCTTCACGAGAATCCTGCGCTTGCTCTAAGTCCCTATGGGCTTGGGCTAGCCAGTCTAAGGCACGGTTTGGCATTGTCTTTCATCTCCATGAACCGCATATCACGGGCTGCTTATCGCGATCCATATTACTTCACCGTCGGGGTATTACACAATAGCACTAACTGGCTCGCGCGGACTGGAGCCAGGCTGTTTCTCGTACAAGATGAGCATGGGTAAGGGGGTGCGGAGACTTGGAGACACGGAGACTCGGAGACACGGGGATGCGGGGACACGGAGACGCGAAGAGTGAAGACCAATATTCCTTAGCGCTCTTTGCGCCTGCCTGTGCGTGTTCGCACGCAGACAGGGCTTGAATGAGTATAACGAACGGGCGAGAGAAATGCTTGTACCTCTCGCAAAGACGCAAAGATCGCCAAGGAAAGCGGAAATGGATAAAGAGAACAAGATGCTTGGAACTCAGTTAGGGCCTTTCTTAGCGATCTTTGCGGCTTGAGTGAGCGTAGCGAACGGGCGAGAGAAAGGAACTCAGA
Source organism: Candidatus Bipolaricaulota bacterium (assembly GCA_030612485.1). The sequence continues at coordinate 8,644 of JAUWNS010000081.1, read as the reverse complement.
CCTGGTGAAGATAACCTTAGCTCTGCCAATATCGCGTTAAAACCTCAGTCTGATCGTCTCCTCCGGGGCTGGTCCAATCGAGACGAGACCGATCGGGGTGCCTAATCCTTCCGCGATCTTCTCCAGGTAGTTTCGCGCCTCCTGTGGAAGATCATCGTAGCTTCGGATGCAGCCAATCTCCTCTTCCCAACCGGTGAATCCCTCATAGATCGGTTCGCATAGAGAGAGATCCTCGTTCGCCAGGGGAAAACGTGTGATCCGCTCGCCGCGGAGACGATACGCTGTGCAGACCTTGATCTCAGGCAATCCGGAGAGGACATCGAGCTTGGTGATGGCGAGGCTGGTCGGATCGTTCAACGCAGTGGCGTGTTGCAGAGCAACAAGGTCGAGCCACCCACAGCGCCGCGGGCGGCCGGTCGTCACCCCGAACTCACCGCCCTTCTCCTGAAGCCTTACGCCGATCTCACCTGTGATTTCGGTAGGGAAGGCTCCCTCCCCCACGCGTGTTGTGTAGGCCTTCACTACCCCGATCCGGTGTTCCACACGGGGATTTGGGATCCCAATTGCGTTTCCCAATCCGGAGAATGTCGTCGCCGAGGAGGTGACATACGGGTAGGTGCCAAAGTCTAGATCGAGGAGGGCTCCCTGTGCTCCTTCAAAGAGCACTTCTCTCCCGTCTGCAAGCGCAACGCGGATTGCCCCCGTAGCATTGCCGATCGAGGAAAGGAACGGTCGCGCAGTGTCAAGAAGATCGGCAGTCAACCCATCCGCTGAGAGAGAAGCGATCTCCTCTGAAGTCGGCCACGCGCGACCCAAGAGATCCAGGCGGTAATACAGCTTCTCCTGCAATTGATCGGGATCGAGGAGGTCCCCGACGCGGATTCCCACGCGGGCCGCCTTGTCACGGTAGGCTGGACCTATCCCCCGTCGAGTGGTGCCTATGCGCGCACCACTCCCCTCAAGTCCCTCCAGGATACGGTGGTAGGGGAGGATAAGATGGGCGTTCTCGCTGATCACAAGCTCGATCGAGCCCTTCAGATGGATTGCGATCGCCTCGACCTCCTCGCGGAGGATGGAGAGGTCGATCACCATCCCACTCGCCAACACGCAACGGGTTCCTGGGTAGAACGCCCCGGCGGGGACCTGATGTGTGCCAAACTTCACCCCGTGATCGATCACGGTATGCCCTGCGTTCGGCCCGCCGTTGAACCGCACGACCATGTCGGCCTCGCGTGCCAGGAGGTGCGTAATCTTCCCCTTACCTTCGTCGCCCCACTGCATCCCCAGGATCGCTTTTGACATGCTGTTCCTCCTTTTGGTGGAGATGGTAGGTGGTGTGTGGTGGGTAGTAGGTGGGAACTACCCACTATTTACTACTGCTTTTACCCACTATCCACCACCTACTACCCACTGCTCTATTCACTACTTACTATTTACTACCCACTATTTACTATTTACTACCCACTATCCGTGAGAGCCCGAACGTGATCGACGATTCATCGATGCGGAGTTCCTTCTGAAACTCGTGTTCTCCCTCAAGGGTCGGTTCTACTTTTAGCGCAAGGATCTCGGAAGCGATCGTTTCGCGATTCTCCGCGATCACCGCGGCGATCTGCTCATCAGCATGATAGCCGAGAGCGATACGGTCGGTCACCTCGAACCCCGCGTCTTTCCTTAATACCTGTATCCGGTGGATAACCTCGCGCACCAGCCCCTTCTCACGCAACGCATCATCGAGAATCGTGTCTAGAAGTAGGTGAAGATCCCCTTCCTCGACGAGGATGAGCCCTGTGGGGAGGGTCGCCTCGAAGGAGACGTCCTCCGCGTTGATCGTTACCGACTCTCCATCGATCTCGAACAAGGCCGATCCCGAACGAAGTGCCTCATGGAGGTCAGTCGCTTTCTGCCCTTTGATCCATTCGGCGATGCCTTGCGCGTGCGCACCAAGGCGAGGTCCTAGGGTGCTGAAGTTGGGAACAGGTGATTCCTCCATGTAGGGAGCGAGGCTCGGCACGAGCATGATCTCCTCCACGTTCAGTTCCGCCTTAACGAGCGCGAGGACCTCCTCTGAGAAATGAGTCTCCTCTGCGTCACTACTGGTGACAAGGACGCGAGCGAGGGGCTGACGAACCTTTACCTGCGCCCGATGGCGCGCCTGGTGTCCGAGGGAGACGATCCCTCGCGCCAGGATCATCTCCAGATCGAGATCCGCATCGATCCGTGCAGGGTCGGCCTGTGGGTAACGGCAGAGGTGGACGCTACCCGGATCTTCCGTGGTCCGCAGTCGCCGGTAGATCGCCTCACTGATGAACGGAACAAACGGGGCAATCACCTTGGAGAGGTCGATCAGAACTTTGTACAGGGTTCTGTACGCGGCGATCTTGTCCGGCTCCATCCCCCCCTTCCAGAACCTGCGCCGCGAAGAGCGAATATACCAGTTTGAGACCTCATCGAGGAAGCCTTCTATTGTGCCGGTGGCGGAGATCACGTCGTAGTGATCGAGCGCGTCGGCCACGTTCTTCACCGTCGTCGAAAACCGGGAGAGGACCCAGCGATCGAGCACACTCAGATCTTTCTCGCTCGCACGGTGAACCTGAGGATCGAAGTCGTCGATCGAGGCGTACAGAGCGAAGAAGTCATATGTGTTCCGCAGGGTGTCGAGGAAACGGTAGAGCGGCTCCTTGACCGCATCCTTCCCAAGGCGCTTCGACTTCCATGGGGCGCTCGAAGAATAGAAGTACCAGCGGAGGCAGTCGGCCCCGTATAGGTCGACCAACTCCCACGGGTCGATGACGTTCCCCTTGCTCTTGCTCATCTTGATCCCGTCTTCGTCGAGGCCGAGGCCGGTGACGATGCAGTTTCGGAACGGGGCCTCCCCATGGACGATCGTGCTCGTGGCAAGCAGGGTGTAGAACCAACCGCGCGTCTGGTCGATTGCCTCGCAGATGAAGTCGGCAGGGAAGCTCTCCTTAAAGATCTCCTCGTTCTCGAACGGGTAGTGCCACTGAGCGGTGTGCATCGACCCCGAGTCGAACCAAGTGTCGATCACGTTCGAAACCCGGTGCATTGTCTTGCCACACTTCGGACACGCAAGTTCGACCTTGTCTATGTACGGACGATGGAGCTCGACCGTGCGTGCGAGTTCCTTGTCGAGGGAACGTTCGACCATATCCTCCCGACTCCCCACCGCGATCGTCTCTTCGCAGGCATCGCAGATCCACAGGTTGAGCGGCGTCCCCCAGTAGCGGTCCCGCGACAGGGCCCAGTCCTTGAGGTTGGCGAGGAAGTCGCCGAGCCGACCCTCACCGATGTGGGGCGGATACCAGTTGATCGCACGGTTGTTCGCGATCAGCTCCTCTTTCACCGCGGTCGTCTTGATGTACCAGGAATCCATGGCGTAGTAGAGGAGGGGGGTGCCGCAGCGCCAGCAGAATGGGTAATCGTGCTCGTACAGAGCGAATCGATAGAGGATGCCGCGTGCTTTCAGGTCATCGATGATCGTCTGGTCGGCGTCCTTGACAAAGGTCCCCGCGCAGAGGGGGAACTCCTCGGTGAACGCACCGGATAGGTCGACCGGATGAAAGAAGGGAAGGTTCTTCTCCTGGCCGAGGAGATAGTCGTCCTCCCCGAACGCGGGCGCGGTGTGCACAATCCCCGTCCCCTCCTCCATGTTGACGAAATCGGCCGCGTGGACGCGGTAGGCCCGTTCGTCGTCTAACAGCCGATACGGAGGCTCGTAGGAAAGGCCGATGAGGTCCTCGCCCGGGATCTCACGCACGATACGATAATCCCCATCCAGTGCCTGATCGAGGAGTTCCTTCGCAAGGATCAACCGCTCACCGCTCTGCTCCACCTCGACGTAGGTCTCGCGTGCAGCGATCGCCAACCCAACGTTCGCCGGGAGGGTCCACGGGGTCGTCGTCCAGGTGAGGAGCGAAGTCTTCCCTGGGAGATCCTCCTTGTAGCGCGCTACCTCGTAGCGTGCTACTTCGGCGGAGACGATCCGCATTCGCACCGATAGCGAGGGATCTTTCACCGTGCGGTATCCCTGTGCCACCTCGTGGGAGGAGAGGCCGGTTCCGCAGCGGGGGCAATAGGGGAGAACCTTATGTCCCCGATAGAGGAGTCCGCGATCGAACATCTGTGCGAGCTCCCACCAGACGGTCTCGATGTAGTCGTCGGTGTAGGTGACATACGCGTTCTCGAGGTCGATCCAGAACCCCATCCGCTCGATCATCCGCTCCCATTCGCCTTTGTACTTCCAGACCGACTCCTTGCAGCGCTCGACGAACTTCTCCACCCCGTAGGATTCGATCTCCGGCTTGCTGTTTAAGCCGATCTCCTTCTCCACCTCGAGCTCGACCGGGAGACCGTGTGTATCCCACCCCCCCTTGCGGGCGACGTAGAATCCTTGCATCGTCTTGTAGCGTGGAAATAGATCCTTGTAGACACGCGGCATCAAGTGCCCGAAGTGCGGCTTTCCGTTCGCCGTCGGCGGCCCCTCGAAGAAGACGTATCGTGGGCCGTCCACCGTCGCGGCGAGCGACTCCTGGAACGTCCCTTCCTCCTTCCACAACGCGAGGATCTCCTTTTCGCGAAGGATGGGGTTCTTGATCAACTTCTCATACCTTGACATCGCTCTCTCCTTTGGAAACAGACGAACCTTCTGGAATCATACACACCAGGGAACAAAAGATGTAGAACCTGCGAAACGCCCCGTCAGCGGGGCACGGTAATATAGATGAGAAGCGGTCGAAAAACTACATTTCTCTTTGCCATGATTCGATCACAGCTCATCTTAGCGCCGAAAAGCCCTGGAATCAAGAGAATACAGGGTTGCCCCTTGCCACCTCCACAGGTACCCTCCAGAGAAAGACTCAAGAGATGAGTCTCTCGCCGAGCCGCAGAAATCTGTCTGCCGTACCGGCACAGGTAGACGGGGGGGGAGGGGAGAGTGAAGACCAATATTCCTCAGCGATCTTGGTGTCGCGACACCTTGGCGGCTTGAGTGAGCGTAACGAACGGGCGAGAGAAATGCTTGTGCCTCTCGCAAAGACGCGAAGATCGCCAAGGAAAGCGTAAATGGATGAAGAGAACAAGATGCTTGGAACTCAGTTAGGGCCTTTCTTGGCGATCTTTGCGGCTTAAGCGAGCATAGCGAGCGGGCGAGAGACAGCTTGTGCCTCTCGCAAAGACGCAAAGATCGCCAAGGAAAGCGTTACATAGGGAAGAACTAGAACCGAATTCCATTCTTCGTGCTCTTCGCGGTGAATTCTCTTCGACCTCCGGTCTCGCTTCGCAACCGGCATCCGTTCCGTGCAAACCGAAATTAGAAGCAGGGGCGGTTTGCGAACCGCCCCTACAGGCGAAACGAGAAGGAACCGGTTATTTGTCCGTTTCTCTTGTGTGACAACGATCCCGACGAAAGAGCATGGCTATGTCCTGTATTCGAAGGTCGACCGCTCTTTTGCGGGATGGTCCCTTTCTATAGGCTACGCTAAAGAGGTGATTTCACGTGCGCTTGTCTCGCCATTCTATGATCGCTCTCATCGCGCTCTGCGCACTTCTTCCCGTACTGAGTGGGTGTGATCAAGGCCCGATCGCCATGTTGAACGCCGCTGTTATTAGCGGACCGGCACCGCTTGAGGTCGCGTTCGATCTCTCCCACTGCGAGGATCAAAGTGGAACAGGGATCTCTTACCTCCTCGACTTCGGAGACGGATCGCCGGCAATAGAGAACGATGCCTTCAACATCATCGTTCGTCACACATACGAGGATGGGGGAACCTTCCCCGCCCGCTTGACCGTTACCGATGGGAAGGGTCAGGAGGAGAGCGCACAGCTTACGATCACGGTCGACACAACCGGCCCTCCGGTCGGGATCATCGTTGGAACGACCGCCCCGGATTTCATTGCTCATACCACGGACGGGGGGGAGATTACCCTTTCCGATTTCCGTGGAGACGTCGTTCTCCTCGAATTCTGGGGGGCATGGTGTTCCCCTTGCAAGGCGAGCATGCCCCACCTACAGGATCTCTACGATCAGCATGCAGAGAGCGGCTTGGTCATCATCGCTGTCAGCACCGACGGACAGGAGCAGGACGCGATCGACTTTCTAGTCTCACACGATTACAACGATTTCGTCAGCGTGTGGGAGCCAGGAGAAAAAAGCGGCAGCCCGATCACCCAGCTCTACGGGGTGAGCAGCTCACTCGTTGGAGTCCCGCGCACATTTCTCCTCGACCGGCAAGGGGTAATCCGCTACGTCGGCCATCCTGAGGATCTCTCTTCCCAGTTTGTCGAGGGGATCCTCTAGACCGGATTCCCTTCTCGTTGCCAGCGGCGGAACCACCCGATGACGAACCCGGTCCCTAAGAGTCCGACTGCGCTTCCGAACGGGAAGACCGCTGTCAAGCCAACAAAGTCGGCCACCGCTCCGTACGCCAGTGGTCCCACCATCTGCCCCACAGCGAACGCTCCTCCCTGCAGACCGGCCAGGGTTCCCATACCGTGTCTCCGCCCAAGCTCGGTGCGGATAGCGAGGATCGACGCCCGAGACAGGGCGGAGAAGGCCCCCATGGCAAAGGTAATGAGGATTACCATCCACATCTTGTGTACAAATGGAATGGCGAGGAGGAGGAGCGGGGGCAGGGTGCTCCCAAGGACGATCTGCGGGAAACGAGGGTAGCGATCGGCAAGGAACCCAAACGGAATCTGAAGGAGTCCCCCGCCGAGCATGTACACTGAGAGGACTATTCCGATGCTTGCTTCGCCGAGCCCGCTCGCGGCCACCGCGTACAGCGGGTAGAAGGTGTTGAACCCCTGCCGCCAGAAACCGCGCGTCGCCACGTAGACGCAGATCACCTTAACCGCGTCGTTCTTCAACACGTCACGCATCGGGGCGATCTCCTGCGGTCGATTTTGCCCGGCTTCGCTCTTCCCGTGATCCGCGGGGACGGCGCGCGCTACTAGAAGTAAGGCGATGAAACTCAACGCTCCCATCGCATAGAACGGGATCTGGTAGGACCACAGCGCGCTCAATCCGCCACCGAGAAGCGGGCCGATTGCCATCCCGAGGAACAACGAGGAATAGAAGAGGTTCATGTAACGCCCCTCCTTCCCAGGAGGGGTGATGTCCCCGATGTAGGCCTGCGCAATCGGGGTGACCATAACAGATGCCGCCCCCTGCAGGAGGCGGAACAGGCCGAGCTGCCATAGGCTCATCGCCGCGACGTAGAGGAGGGAGACCACCGTGTAGCCGGCGAGACCCATCATGAGGATCCGCTTGCGCCCTACCCGGTCGGAGAGGCGCCCGACCAGCGGACCGAGGAGGCTACGGGAGAGGGAGAAGGCGGAGAAGACCAGCCCGATCGAGAGACCGCTCGCCGCGAAACTCTTGGCGTAGAGGGGAAGAATAGGGGCGATGATCCCGACCCCGATCATGGCAACGGCCACAGCGATGAACAGGCTGACAAAAATCTGCTTCATCTTCTTTCCACCCTTATCTTCAATAGGTTCCTTGTCGTTTCGAGTGGGTAACGAACTCCTGACTGCAGCTGATAAAACGCTGCTCTCTCGCCCGTTCGCTACGCTCACTCAAGACGCCAAGGTCGCGAAGGGGAAGAGAGAGAGACGCGGAGAAGGAGAGACGCGCGACAGGCAAGGCAGACAGGTCTTTGCGAGAAAATGCTCTTGCTCTTTCTCATTACTCTTCACTCATTACTCATCACTGTTTCACGTCTTTGCGAGAGGCGCTTCATTCAGTACCGTTTCTCCACCTACTCACTCGAAATAGCGAGGAGCCCTTCACTATTTGCTCACCATAACCGATCTTCGGCGGTGCTTCCAATTGGGACTGGGTTGCCGAAAGGGAGAAGGCACGCTATGATCCTTCACCGTGACGAGACCATCAAAACCCACTCCCTGGAAACGGACCGCCATCTTCTTTTTCGGGCACATGCTGAACGACGGATACGCGAGCTTCTTCGCCCCGCTTCTTCCGCTGCTCATCAAGCGATTGGACCTCTCACTAGCCATGGCCGGCATGCTAGGAACGGTTCGCATCCTGACCAGTTCTCTCGCTCAGCCGGGGCTCGGTCTGCTGGTCGATCGGGTGCAGAGACCGTTATTGGTCGTGGTCGGCCCGCTTCTCACTATCTGCGCGATGAGTCTGATCGGTCGCGTGGGAACGTTCGAGCAACTGATCCTCCTGATGCTTGTCTCTGGGTTGGGGACGGCTCTCTTTCACCCGGCCGCGGCCGCACTCGTTGCCACTGGGGGTGGGAATAATCGTGGACTGGTAATGGCCTTCTTCTCCGCTGGAGGAACGCTCGGCGGGGCGCTCGCCCCTCTCCTGATCGTCACCGTTGTTGGTCTGTTCGGCATCGGGAGCACACCGTGGCTCCTCCTCCCCGGACTCCTTCTCCTCCTCTGGGTTGCTATCTCCCTCCGGCGCAACCTCCCCACTCAGGAGAGAGTGACCACTGTGGAAAAACAGGCCATCGTCTCCCGCCCGCTACTTCTCTTGTGGTCGGTGATCGTCCTACGATCGATGGCGGCTATATCCTTCTCCAACTTCCTCGCCGTCCTCGTCGTGCAGCGTGGTGGCTCCACCTTCATCGGGGGTGCGGCGATAAGCGTCTTC
>JAUWNS010000169.1 GCA_030612485.1 Candidatus Bipolaricaulota bacterium | reverse complement strand
TTTACTTTTGGTGTTTATATGCTTTGCCCTATCTTCTCCGCGGTCTGCAAGCGGTTTGACCGTGTAGGCACGTGGTATTCCCTCTATAAACACCAAAAGCAAAGATCTGACCCCTCTCTTTACCAAAAGCAAAGATCTGACCCCTCTCTTTACTCCCTTTATTAACGGTTGTAGCCGAGCTGTTCCTTGGCGTCGCTTGAGAGCATCTCCGGGGTCCAGGGAGGATCCCAGACGAGGCTCACTTCCACATCGACTCCCTCGAACGTCTGGCGGACCTCCTGTTCGACGCTCCCGGCGAGCATCCCTGCCAGTGGGCACCCGGGAGTGGTAAGGGTCATATCGACACTGATCTTGTTCTCTTTAATAACAATGTTATAAATCAATCCCAAATCGACTACGTTGATCCCTAATTCAGGATCGATCACATTTTCCAGACACGAACGCACGGCATCGCTAGTTATGTCCATTGCACCCTCCTCAAATGTTTTCGTGATTATACGCGAAGTGCTGAGTGATCAGAAAGGGAGATCTTCTGCTTCTGCACGTGCCCATCGATCGATGGCAAGGAGCGAGCGAAGTGTCACTTTCCCTTCTTCGCGCTGGGTTTCGACTGTGTGCCAGCGCATAAGGATCTCACGCAGGCCTGAAGCGATCCCAGTAAAGGGGATCTCCGTCGTCAAGAAGCGTTTCACCAGGGTTTCGTCGGCCGCGTTGATCGCAGCAAGGGCTGTCCCTCCCTCTCTCGCCGCGGCGAGGACAGTGCCGAAGGCAGGATAGCGGTCGGGGTCGAGCGGTTCAAACCTCATCGTTGCGATGGTGCTAAGATCAAGGCGAGGGAGTCCGGTCTCGATACGTTCGGGGTAGGTGAGCACGTACTGGATAGGGATGCGCATATCCGAAGCCGCAAGCTCCGCGAGAATCGACCCATCCTGGTACTCGACCAGCGAGTGGATCACCGACTCCGGGTGGATGATCGCCTCGATTCGTTCATAGGGAAGGGAGAAGAGGTAGTGCGCTTCAATTATCTCGAACCCCTTGTTCACCATTGTCGCCGAATCGATGGTGATGCGGGAGCCCATCGCCCAGTTGGGGTGAGAGAGGGCCTCCTCGACCCGCACGCGCGGAAGCTTGGCAAGGGGAATGCGGAGGAACGGCCCACCGGAGGCAGTGATGAGGACACGTTTCACCTCGGAGAGCTTCCCACCGCGCAGGCACTGAAAGAGAGCGTTGTGCTCGCTGTCGATCGGGAGGAGTGTCCCTCCGTGCTTCTGCAAGAGGGCATTCACAAGCTCACCCCCGATAACCAGGCTCTCCTTGTTCGCCAGCGCGACAGTCCGTCCAAGGGAGAGCGCGGCAAGCGTCGGTGGAAGGCCGATCGATCCAACAAGGGCGTTCACGACCAAGTCGACCTCAGCGAGCATGGCCAGGTTCTCCAATCCTTCCTCGCCAACGAGGACATCGAGATTGGGGGAGCTTGTCCGTAGTTGCTCGGCTCCTTCCTCATCTCCAATGCACACGATGCGAGGGTTGAACCGCTCTATCTGCTCGGCGAGGAGAGAGACGTTCTTCCCTGCGGAGAGGCCGACCACGGAGAATGGATGCCCTTCTCGGTTGAGTCGTCCAATCACATCCAGGGTCTGCGTGCCGATCGACCCGGTCGCCCCTAGAATAACCAGGTGGCGTTCCTCGCGGGGCATCAGGCAGCAGGTACGGGGATCAGCGAATCGAAGAGTTTCTCCAGGTCATCTCCGCCGATTATCTCCCGTTCGAGCACCGCGCTTGCCAGTCGATCGAGGATGGAGCGGTTCTGTGCAAGGAGGCTCTTCGCCTTCTCGTAGGATTTGGAGATCAGGGATCGGATCTCGCTATCGACAAGCGAGGAGAGCTCTTCAGAGTGCTCGTTGCTCTTGACGATCTCCTCCCCGAGGAAGACATCGACGTGCTCGCGCGCCAGGCTGATCGGGCCAAGCTTCTCACTCATCCCATACTCGACCACCATCCTTTTCGCGAGTTTGGTTGCTTGTTTCAGGTCATCGTAGGCACCGGTGGTAAGGTCGTTGAAGACGAGCTCCTCGGCGGCCCGCCCCCCGAACAGGGTGGTGAGTTTATCCTTGAGCTCTTCCTCGGAGACGATGTACTTATCCTCAAGCGGAAGCTGAAGGGTAAACCCGAGCGAGCCATCCCCGCGGGGGATGATCGAGATCTTGTGCACCGGATCGGCCTTGGGAAGAATTCTTCCGAGGAGGGCGTGCCCGGACTCATGGTAGGCGATCCGCTCGCGTACCTCTTCGGAGATGATGATTCCCTTTCGCCGCACCCCGGCGATGATGCGATCGGTTGCCTCCTCAAAGTCGACCATCTCCACCGTGGCCTTGTTCTCTCGTGCGGCAAGGAGGGCGGCCTCGTTGCACAGGTTCCGCAGGTCGGCACCGACAAACCCCGGTGTTCGTCGAGCTAGTATTACAGGATCGACATCGCCGGCGAGGTTCTTGTTCTGCAGATGAACTTTCAGGATCTCCTCACGCCCTTTGATGTCCGGGCGAGGGACGGTGATCCGGCGATCGAACCGTCCGGGTCGTAAGAGCGCCGGGTCAAGAACATCGGGACGGTTCGTCGCGGCGAGCATGATGATCCCCTTGTTAGGTTGAAACCCATCCATCTCGGCCAGTAGTTGATTCAGGGTCTGCTCGCGCTCGTCGTGTCCTCCGCCGAGGCCGGCCCCGCGCTTACGTCCTACGGCATCGATCTCATCGATGAATATTATGCAGGGCGCACTCGCCTTAGCCTTCTCGAACATGTCGCGCACCCGTGCTGCCCCCACACCGACGAACATCTCCACGAAGTCCGACCCGCTGATGAAGAAGAAGGGAACCTTTGCCTCACCGGCGATCGCCTTAGCGAGAAGAGTCTTCCCCGTCCCCGGTGCACCGACGAGGAGGATCCCCTTGGGAATCTCTGCTCCCAGGAGGGAGAAACGCTTCTGATCCTTCAGGTAGTCGATGATCTCCTCGACTTCTTCCTTCACCTCATCGATCCCCGCGACGTCGGCGAACGTCACGTTGATCGACTCCGGGTGGACCAGCTTTGCTTTCGACTGGCCGAAGGATAGCGCCCCTCCCCCGGCCTGGGTCTTGCGCATGATGTAAATCCAAACAGCGAGCAACAGGGCGATGGGGAGAATCGAGAGGAGAATGGATACCAGCCAGCCACCGCTAGATGGGGGATCATAGGTCAACTGCACATTGTGCTCCAAGAGCAAGGGCTCATAGAGGGTTTTATCATCGGGAAGCTGGGTGATTACGGTTTCCCCATCTAGTGTGGTTCCGGTCGCACGATTATCCTTGATCGATACGGCAGTTATCTGATCGCTCTCTACCATGGTCCGGAAGAGCGAATATGTAACTTCGTTCTTTGCATTCCCTCCGCCGAGCCAGGACTGAACAAGAACAAGTCCTAAGATGACAATCACGGTGATGAAGGCAATATTTCTCAGGTTTCGATTACGCAAGTCTTTCAATGGATCCTTTTCCACGGTCCGCTCCTTAAACTCGCCGTAAATTGTAACATCAGCGATTCTACACGTCAAACATCGTTTGCTAGTGGGATTCCTCCGATTTTAACTCTTGCCAACAGGGGTTCCACCATTGCAACAGGACCCACGCGGCTAGCGACGGGTGATCTTCTTCCAGAGTTGGAAGCGAGGAAGGGAACGCTCGGTCCCACGAAGGAGGCGGGCGATGTTGCTTCGGTGGGTAACAAAAATAAACAGCACCAACACGGAGGTCAATGCGAGCAACAATGAGTGGTAATGAAGGGCAGTGTAGCGATTGAGAAGGACGATCGTCAGTGGCACCGACAGGGCACCGACAAGCGATCCCAGGGAGACACGCCCAAAGAGGAGGAGGGTGAGCCCGAAGACCCCCACGCCGATCCCAACCGGGATTGGAGCGACAGCGAGGAGCATTCCCGCAGCGGTTGCTACTCCCTTGCCTCCACGAAAGCCCATGTATACAGGGAAAACGTGTCCGATCACCGCGGCAAGGCCACACAGGATGGGAATCAGCAGCGGGTCAATCGAAATGGAGCCAAACGGGATGAGAGGAATCACGGAGGCGGCAAGAATGCCTTTCCCTAGGTCGATCGTGAGGACTGTTACCCCAGCTTTCCACCCGAGGACCCGCCACACGTTAGTCGCGCCAGCGTTCCCACTCCCCTCCTTGCGGATGTCGATCCCCCGCAGGAGCTTCCCCGCGATCACCGAGGTGGGGATGGCGCCGATGAGGTAAGCGATCAAAAGGAGCCCTGCTATTGCCACTGGCTCTCCCTCCTGTATTTAGTTGCCACACGCGTATCATACCAGCCTCACTCCACCGCGCAAACAGGTCGACCGCCTTACGGTGTCCAATGTCTCTTGACAGTCAGCGGCAATCATGGTAGGGTAAGCTATCTCGAATAGAGGGGGAGCCATGATACAAAAGCGCTATGAAGTCCAGCTATTCACATTTGCCGTTCCCGCGGTGAATCACCCTCGTTATTCAGTAAGCCTGAACGTCCGTTATAACTCTCTGTTCGTTCGTAATACCAACGTCCTTTAATAGGGCGCACATCTGAGAATTCCTGTTTTTACATCTATTTAACTATTAAACCCAGTCTACCTTTAAGAGGAGGCTCTGATGCGTATTCATACAGACAGTGAACTGATTCATGTGTTAACGGTGAAGAGCGAGATTATGCGTGCAGCAGGAGCATACCTGCGGGAACAAGGATTCATCGAGATCCTTCCGGTGATCCTCTCTCCGGTCACCGACCCCCTTCACCACGAGACTTACGACGGAGCGATCGACTACTACGGTTTCCCGTACAAATTAACCAAGAGCATGATCCTACACAAACAAATTGCCCTTAGGACCGTTCCCAGAATCTTCTGTTTCTCACCGAACGTGCGTATGTAACCGGCGGAACGAGCGAGCCACGGACGTTATCTTGCCGAGTTCGTCCAGCTCGACCTCGAGGCGAGGGATGCAACGCGGGATGACATAATAAGGATCGGAGAAGGATTGTTCC
>JAUWNS010000133.1 GCA_030612485.1 Candidatus Bipolaricaulota bacterium | reverse complement strand
CCTTACGATCGATTGGATCCTTTCGCAGTTTGATTCAGACCGGGAACCTGCGATTTATGCGTACCGCAAGTTCGTGCGGCAAGGACGAGGGATCGATGTATGGGAGGAGTTGCGGGCGGGTGCGTTCCTGGGAACCGATTCGTTCGTGGATCAACTGCGACCCCTATTCAAGGAGAAACCATTCGATCCGGACTATCGCAAGCGTGAACGCTTCGCAGCACGACCGAGCCTGGAGGAGCTATTCGCGGATGTTTCGGACAAGGCAACCCGCAACGAGCGGATCTATCAGGCTGTGCGAGTTCATCACTATACACTTCGAGAGGTAGGGGACTTCGTAGGGCTGTTATATTCCAGCATCAGCATGATCGCCAAACGCTTTCATGAGACGATGAAATCCTAAGAATGAAGGTCTGACCCCATTTGTGTGTTGACGGAGCATACGTAAGCCTCTATAATCCTTCCTGCTTGGCGGCGTAGCCAAGTGGAAAGGCAAGGGACTGCAAATCCCTGACTCAGCGGTTCGAATCCGCTCGCCGCCTCTCGTAGTCATACATGGGTGGTTAGCTCAGCTGGGAGAGCGCATGCTTGACGTGCATGAGGCCAGAGGTTCGAGTCCTCTACCACCCACCAGCCCGTAGCGTCGACCGCGGGCGTTTTCACAGTCTCCCTTAACCATTCAATCACTGATCCCGTCCTGGATTCCCTCACCACCCGTTCACAAGCGTCGGAGTTTGTCTGTCTATCTCGAACGGAGGGCTGATGCTGGCCTTTGGCGGAGCACTGTGTCGCTTGTTATGTTTATATCTTCCGTCTAAACTGGGTAGTAAGGAGGTTCAGCATATGAAACGCTTGCTAGGATTTGCCATTATGGGATGCATCTTTGCCAGTCTGGTTGGTCTTTCTGCTATTTCCGAAGAGATTCGCATCCCTGCCGACGCGCCGCTTGCGGGTACCGTTCTCATCGCCGAGTCGTTCTACAAGATCGTTGATGATGAACAAGTTCCCTTTGAGGTGCAGGTCTGGCAGGGAACAAACGGCGTGGAGAACACAGATTGGTTCGATGTGCGTATTGAGGCGCATCCCGGCGATGTGATCCTCCTCTCACCGGGGCAGTACAAGGCCGACGTGTGGGTGTTGGCCCCGGGGATCACGATCACCACTGAGCCGGACGCGGAAGAGATGGCCGAGATCTGGGGGGGAGTGGAGATCGACGCTGATGGGATTCTCCTCGATCGTATTGCGGTGACTGGCCCGACCTGGAGTATATTCAGTGGGCATGGGATCGAGGTCAACCGCGAGGTAGTCGATCGAATAACTATTCGCAACTGCCTCATTGAAGATAACGAATGGTATGGGATCCACGTCATCGGCCCGCGGGGCGAGTTCAGGGAGTTTCGGGTGGAGAACTGTGTGGTTCTCAACAACGGGGGCTTTGGTATCGAGGTGCAAAGCGTCGAGAACCTCATCATTACCGGGTGCACAGTCACCGGGAACAAAGAAGGGGTACACATCGGACGCTACGTCATCCGTGTAGAGATGCACGATAACATTATCTCCGGGAACCGCGAGGGTAACGTGTGTCGGAAGGATCAGTGACTCTTCTTCCCTAGTTCCTTCTCTTGCACACCCACAAGGTAATGGGTGAAAAAGGCGAGGAGCACCCCGCAGAAGAGGCCGAGGACCCCGGCAACAGCGAGTGACATCTTTCGGTTAGGTCCGATTCTGGCGATCGACGACCGCCTCCCGGTCTCCAGGGTGAAGAGATCAGCGACGGCGGTCTGCTGGAGGGTTTCGAGCTTCACCTGTTCTTCTACCAGGAGTGCTTCGAGGTCGATGATCTTCTCGGCCAGGTAGGAAAGACGGGGGTCGTCAGGAGAGATCATCGCAGTCATGCGGTCCTCGAGGAGGGTGCTCTGGCGCTCCATCTGTTCGATCTTAAGCTCGCTCTCTGTGCGTGCGCGTGATTTTTCCGCTTCCAGGTGTTCGGTTAGTTGCTCATGGAGACGCCTGGTAAGCCAATCGAACCCGTCTAAGAGGGAACTCATAGGAACAGCACCGGAGAGTGTTACCTGCACAAGGTCCTCGCTGGCTTTCACCTTAAGTGTTATTCCTGCTTCCAGGGAGGAGGTATCGATTGCATCGATCGCGTACATCAGCTTTTGAGTGCCCGAAGAAGTGGATCTACTACTGCCAATATTCCCCTGCTCTGCCGGGGTGGTGGGGGCCAGTAGTCCGGAAAGAGATTCGTACAGGCGATAATCAACCGTTCCTGCATACTCGTTCGGTCGTGTCCACATGATGCTGGCGGTGACCACTAACGCGAGCACGAGGCTCGCGAGGATGATCCACTTTCCTTTCCAGATGATGCGTAGGTAATCGATCAGCTCGACCTCGTACTCATCCATTCGTTCCTCCTTTTACCTGTTTCTACCCGATATCATGGTTCGAGGTCAAGGGAATAGCGATTCTATTGATATCGGCTGGAGGCGGCGTTATCGTAAGAGACGTTCGAGCGGGGATGGGCAATTATTGAGACAAAGGGATGGAAGAGAAGGATTGATTATGGCGACAGTTCAGTTGGTGACCGGCGGGGCAGGTTTTATCGGCTCTCATCTTGTTGAGGCGTTGGTGGCGCGTGGCGAGCGGGTGCGGGTGCTCGACAACCTGGCGACCGGGCGGTTGGAGAACCTGAATGCGGTGAAAGATAGTGTCGAGTTCGTCCAAGGCGACCTGCGGGATCGTGCAGTCGTTAACAGGGCGATGGAAGGGGTCGAGGTTGTCTTCCACCATGCGGCGCTCGCCTCGGTGCCACTCTCGGTGGAAGACCCGTTGACAACGCACGATGTGAACGCTACGGGGACGCTGAACGTCCTTCTTGCCGCGCGTGATGCTGGCGTATGCCGGGTCGTCTACGCCAGTTCCTCCTCGGTCTACGGAGATGGTCCCCAGCTTCCGAAGCGCGAGGAGATGGAGCCAGATCCTTGCTCACCGTATGCGGTCTCCAAGCTTGCAGGGGAGCACCTCTGCCGCGCATTCTGGCCGGTCTACGGGCTATCGACCGTATCGTTGCGGTACTTCAACGTCTTCGGTCTGCGCCAGGATTCCGATTCCCCCTACGCTGCGGTCATCCCCAAGTTTGCCGAGTGCCTCAACGTGGGCGAACCGCTCCCTGTTTACGGAGATGGAAAGCAGACGCGGGATTTCATCCCTGTCTCATCTGTTGTCGAGGTGAACATGCAAGCCGCCGCAAGGGATGGGATCGATGGAGAGGTGTTCAACGTGGGAAGCGGAAAACCTGTATCACTCCTTGACCTGATCTCTCTCCTCGGCGAGGTGAGCGGACGTGAACCAAGGATCAGGTTCCTCCCCGAGCGCATGGGAGACGTGCGTGAATCGTGGGCCGATATTGAGAAGGCCCGCCGCATGCTCGATATCGTTCCCGGTCCCTTACATGAGGGATTGAGGAAATTGATGAACAGCAGCTAATGAGTGGGGCCAACAGGGTTGGGGAGATTCTTTCTTCAGGGATCTGATCAGGCTTGACAGGAGCTTACGAACGGTCTCTGTTTGGTGCGGCAGATCCCTGTCTTGATCGGAATAACGTATCACTCGTTGCTCATTACCCATCTCTGGAGGATCGCTGCCACTTCTGGGCGGGTGAACGCTGAGGGTAGGTCCTTCCCTTCCTGTAACATCTCGCGCACCTTGGTCCCGGAGAGGAAGATGTGCTCGTCTTTTTCATGCGGGCAGGTCTTGCTTGTGGCCATCTGGCCACACGTCTTGCAGTAGAAGGCGTGCTCAAACTTCAATGGGACGATCCCGATCTCCTCTTTTGAGAAGCGCTCGAAGATCTCTTGTGCGGCGTAGGTGTCGTAGTAGCTTCCGACGCCGGCGTGATCGCGTCCGATGATTATGTGCGTGCACCCGTAGTTCATCCGGCAGATGGCGTGGAAGATCGCCTCCCGCGGCCCGGCGTAGCGCATCGGTGCAGGGAAGGTTCCGAGTATCACGCGATCGTTTGGAAAGTAGTGTTTCATCAGTGTCAGGTAGCAGTCCATCCGTACCGAGGCGGGAATGTCTCCTTCCTTGGTCTCGCCGACGAGTGGGTTGATGAACAAACCGTCAACCATCTCCAGGGCGCACTTCTGCAGGTACTCGTGTGCGCGGTGAATGGGGTTGCGCGTCTGGAAGGCAACGATTGTCTCCCACTCCTTCTCCTGAAAGCGTTGGCGTGTTCTCACGGGATCGAGGGGGTACTCGGGTGCGATGGGGATCGGGGCACGGGTGAGGAGATGGATCTCGCCTCCCACCAGCGTCTGCGGACCGCGGTATAGACGGGCGACCCCAGGGTGCGCTTGGTCTGTCGTCCCGTAGACGGCCTGCGCTTCCCGCTCTACTTCCCGCTCGAAGATCTCCTCTACCCTCATTACGCCGTAGGTGACGCCGCCCTCTCCCTGAAGCGCTGCCCAGTCACCCTGTGGTAGGGTCTTGGCGAGGCTTGCTTCGACGGGAAGGACGATCGGGATTGGCCATACCGTTCCATCGGGAAGACGCATCTTCTCGATCACGCTCTCGTAGGCCTCCGAGGTCATGTACCCGGTGAGCGGGCTGTAGAGCCCGTAGGCGATGTTATCCAGTTCGGAGAGAGCAAAATAAGTGAGGGGGATCGACGCGAGGCTGGAGATCCTTGTGAGCCACTCCTCTCTCTCACGGCCCTCTAAGATGCGTACGATCAGGGTTCCGCCATGCGGGGCGATCATCGAATCCCTCGTGTGGAAGCCGGTGCCTCACGCGACGCTGCCACCGCTATGGGGATGAGACCTGTCCCTTCCAGGTAGGAAAGGATCGTGTTTGTGGACTCATCGACCGTCTCTCGGTCGGTATGTACGACGATCTCCGGATCGATCGGCTCTTCGTACGGATCGTCGACCCCGGTGAAACCGGTGATCTCCCCGGCGAGGGCCTTCTTGTAGAGCCCCTTAGGGTCGCGTTCGATCAACGTCTCAAGCTCACACTGTGTGTAGACCTCGATGAGGTTGTGGCAGCGCTCGCGGGCGGTCGCGCGCGCCTTTCGGTACGGGGAGATGAATGAACAGGTGGTGGCCACCCCGTTCTTACTGAGGAGTTTTGCGACGAATGTGACGCGGTGGATATTCTCATCGCGATCCTCCTTGGAGAAGCCGAGGTCGCGAGTCAGGTCCTGCCTGACCACATCACCGTCCAGCCGCTGCACATAGCGTACCCCACGTGCATGCAGCTCCTTCTCAACTGCCATCGCCAATGTTGTCTTCCCCGATCCGGAGAGACCGGTGAACCAGACGACAAATCCTTCGTGCACCTTGCTCCTCCTCAGTTGGTCTTCGTTCATAGGTAGCCGAGTTTGCGCAGCCGGTTCCGCACGATCTGAACCTCTCTTTCGGTCAATCTGAGCTGGCCTTCCTGGGGCTGCCCGGCCATCAGGTCTCTCAACACGTAGACTACAAATTCGTTGACACTGCGATAGCCGGTGTCGTCGATGACCGCTTTTATTTTCTCATAGAGCGGACGTGGAATCTTCAGGGTCACTCGATCGCTATTCATACTCTATCTGGAGTGTACCGCAGCGCAACCGATCGTGCAACAATTCACTAATCTACCTTGAAAACATGGAGGAACGCGCGTAATGTTAATGTACTCTTTTTAGAGTACAAAAGAAAGGAGACCGTATGTCCGTTTGGTGGTTTGTCCCGTTAGCGTTAGTGGCGGAGTACGTGGACTCCACTCTAGGTATGGGATATGGAACCAGCCTCACGCCAATACTGCTTCTGTTTGGCTACTCTCCGGCCCAGGTCGTCCCGGCCGTCCTCCTCTCGGAGCTTGTCACCGGTCTCCTCGCCGCCGGCATGCATCACAGCGTGGGAAACGTCGATTTTCGCAAGGGGTCCAGGGATCGGCAGGTCGCTCTTGTCCTCAGCCTGATGAGTGTTGTTGGGGCCGTGGCAGCTGTCTCCCTGGCGATGAATCTACCGATAAAGGCGGTCAAGCTCTATATTGCCACGATCGTCATTGTGATGGGTTTGCTGATCCTCCTGCACAGGCGGAGATCCCTCCCCTTCTCCTGGTGGAGGCTCGTTGGTATCGGGTCGATTGCCGCGTTCAACAAAGGGATCTCCGGTGGTGGGTACGGGCCTCTGGTGACGGCCGGGCAGATCGTATCCGGGGTTGGGGCGAAGAACTCCATCGGGATCACGAGTCTTGCCGAGGGGATCACCTGTGCAGTGGGCGTCGTCACCTTCCTACTCCTTCGTCCGGGAACCTCCTGGGCTCTAGCGCCGCCCCTCCTCCTGGGGGCGGTACTCTCCGTCCCTTTGGCGGCCCTAACGGTCAAGAGACTACCGGAGCGTAGCTTTACGTTGGTAATAGGGATCGTGGTTCTGGCCCTTGGGGCACTGAGCTTGCTGCGGACCCTATGAAAACGCTTCCTCACGGTTGAGTGAGTGATTGAGTGATTTAGCGATTGAATCATTGAGTGATTGCTTGTACCAGCAACTTCTTCCATCTTTT
>JAUWNS010000202.1 GCA_030612485.1 Candidatus Bipolaricaulota bacterium | reverse complement strand
GCTGTCGACCGAAGAGATTATCGATCGGATCAAGGGGGCGGGGATCGTGGGGATGGGAGGCGCGACATTTCCCACCCACGTGAAGCTCTCACCCCCTCCGGAGAGATCGATTACGAGCGTCATCGTCAACGGGGCGGAGTGCGACCCGTACATCACTGCCGACGATCGGCTGATGCTGGAGGAGATGGACCGGATCCTGATTGGTTTGAAGATCGTGATGCGAGCCCTATCCGTCGAGCGAGCGTACATCGCCATAGAGGAGAACAAACCACGGGCGATAGCGCGGATGCGCCAGGCCGTAGGGAAGGCATCCCTCCCCGGCACGGTGACGGTCGAGGCGGTTCCGGCGAAGTACCCGATGGGGGCGGAGAAGACGCTCGTCAAGTCGATCCTCGATCTGGAGGTCCCTGAGGGAGGGCTCCCCATGGATGTGGGGACCGTCATTCAGAACGTCGCCACCCTCGCCGCTGTCGCCGACGCGATCACCCGTGGGAAGCCTCTGGTAGAGCGTGTGGTGACGGTGACCGGCCTCGTCGGCACCCCAAAGAACCTCCTCGCCCGCTTCGGTACGTCCGCCTCCTCGTTGATCGAAGAGTGCGGTGGCGCCGATCCGAGCGCCAACGAGGTGATCTTCGGCGGACCGATGATGGGAATCGCGCAGAGCCGCGCCGATACCCCGATCATCAAGGGAACCAACTGCGTCCTCGTGAAGATGAGCGACGTCCGCGAGGAACACGACTGTATCCGCTGCGGCCGCTGCATCGAGACCTGCCCGATGGGACTGATGCCGCTCATGTTCGTGAACCTCGTCAAGAAGGAGGACTACGAGAGCTTGGCCGACTATCACATAGCAAACTGCGTCGAGTGCGGAGCGTGCGCGTACGGTTGCCCGGCGCAGATCCCGATCGTCTCCTATATCAAGACGGGAAAGGTCGAGGAACGCAAGGCGGGGGTGAGGTAGTTGGCGGTAAGTAGTAGGTGGTGGGTAGTTGGTAGCAGATTACTCAAAGAAGAAGCACCCACCCACTACTCACCACTCGCTACTTACTACTCGCTACCGATCATACACCAAGCGCAATGCGCTCAAGGAGGAAAAAGATGACGGCAGAACCACCTGCTCACCACCACCCACCTACTACCCACTACCCACCGCTCGTCCTCTCATCGGCTCCGCACCTGCACGAAGGGGCGTCGATCAAGCGGGACATGTACATCGTGATTCTCGCGCTCCTCTTCCCCACGGCAGGTGCGGTCTACTTCTTCGGGGCGTACGTCCTCCTCATGCTCGCGACCGCGCTCCTCTGCGCAATCCTTACCGAGTACGTTGCGAAATGGATGCGCAGGCGACCGTTTTACATGGACGGGAGCGCGATCGTCACCGCGATCCTGTTCGTGCTGGTGATGCCTCCGCGCACCCCGTTGTGGATCGTGGCGGTCGGATCGATCTTCTGCATCGCCGTGGCTAAAGAGATGTTCGGCGGTTTGGGGCAGAACATCTTCAATCCGGCGCTCGCCGGTCGGGCGTTCGCCAGTATCTCGTTCGCCGGCGCTCTCACCCGGTGGATCGGACCTGTAACCTCATTCATGGCCGATGGAGTGACAACGGCGACCCCGCTCAGCGAGAGTTTCGCTACAACGCCCAGCGATGTGGAACTGTACAAGGCTCTCTTCTTTGGGAACGTCGCTGGTAGCGTTGGCGAGACCTCCGCACTGTTGATCCTGATCGGAGGGGCGATCCTCCTCGCGTTCGGCCTGATCAAGTGGCAGGTCCCGGTCTTCTACATCGGTACGGTCGCCCTTCTCAGCTTCTTGCTTGGCCAGGATCCTCTATTCCAGATCCTTGCCGGGGGGCGGAGGCTGGGAGCGTTCTTCATGGCCACCGACTACGTTACAAGCCCGCTCACGACAGGGGGGAAGATCATCTTTGCGGTGGGAGCAGGCGGCCTAGTGGTGTTGATCCGGACGTGGAGGAGCATGCCCGAGGGGGTCTGCTACTCGATCCTGCTGATGAACGCGTTCACCCCACTGATCGACCGCTACGTTCGCCCGAAGCTCTATGGGTACGTGAAGAGAACAAATAAGGAGGAGACCTCATGAGGAATAAGAAGAGCGATTTCTTCCCGGTCGTCTTCTTGACCCTCATCGTGATCATCTCTGTCGTTGCTCTCACCCTGACGGACGGGATCACCAAGGATAAGATCGCCCTCGCCAAGAAGGAGGCGATCGCAGAGACGCTCGCAACCCTCTTCCCGGAGATGGACGATTTCACCATCGATGAGGAGAGCGGCCTATATACTCCGCTTGCGGAGGGGGAGAAGCTCGGGCACGCGTTCATGGCGACGGCGACTGGGTACGGCGGCGCGATCGATATCCTGATCGGGCTGAAACCGGATGCGACCCTGCGTGGGATAAAGATCATCTCGCAGCAGGAGACCCCCGGACTGGGGGCGAAGATCGTTGACGGTTCCTTCCTCGCCCAATTCAGAGGGCTGAGCGTGGATGAGGTTGATCTCTCCGCTGATGGAGGGAAGGTCGATGCTATCACCGGTGCCACCATCAGCTCCGCAGCGGTGGTCAATGGAGTTAAGGAAGAGATCTTGAAGAAGCTTGCGACCTTGAATACGGAAGGGGGGAGGAACTGATGCACTCTTTTAGTAAGAACTTCGTCAAGGGGATTGTCCGTGCGAATCCGACGTTCATCCTCCTCCTCGGACTGTGCCCGACCCTGGCGGTCAGCACATCCCTGGATAACGCCGTGGGGATGACCGCCGCGTTCCTCCTTGTGCTGCTCTCCTCGAATATCATCGTCTCGTTGATTAGAAACTACGTGCCGGATCGCGTGCGCATCCCGGTATTCATCGTCATCATCGCTACATTAGTGACGATCGTTGACCTGATGCTACAGGGGTTTGTCCCCGCGTTGAGCAAGTCTTTGGGGATGTACATCCCGTTAATAGTGGTGAATTGCATCATCCTCGGGCGGGCAGAGGCGTTCGCGAGCAAGAACGGAATCTCCGATTCGATAGCCGACGCACTGGGGATGGGAGTCGGCTTCGGACTGGCAATACTCCTCATCTCCTTCATTCGACAGCTTCTGGGGACGGGAGAACTCGATCTCTTCGGCCGCTCTCTCTTCACCATTCCCGGGCTGAGTGACAACCCCGCGGCGATCTTCATGCTACCGATGGGGGCGTTCTTCGTCATCGGAACGCTCCTCGCGCTCTTCCGATGGATGGGGGTGAGTACAGGTGAGTAACCTATTTGCGATCTTCTTCGGCATGGCGTTGGTGAACAATATGGTCCTCGTGAAGTTCCTCGGTCTCTGCCCCTTCTTCGGGGTCTCCAAGAGACTGTCGAGCGCGTTCAGCATGGGAATCGCGGTCCTCTTGGTGATGCTCGTCGCTTCGGGTGTCACCTGGCCAATCTACCATTTCCTCCTCGCCCCCTACGGGGTGGAGTTCATGCGGACGGTGATCTTCATCCTGGTCATCGCCTCCCTCGTACAGATCATCGAGATGGCTATCAAACGGACGAACCTCACCCTGTACAACGCCCTTGGAATCTACCTTCCTCTCATCACGACCAACTGCGCCGTTCTAGGGATCACGTTCATCAACATCGATCAGACCTATAGCTTCCTTGAATCGATCACTGCCGCGTTAGGGGCAGGAGCGGGGTTCACGCTGGTCCTCATCATCATGTCCGGGATCCGGGAGCGCTTGGATCTTGCAGATCCTCCCAAGGCGTTCAAGGGAACACCGATCGCGTTCATCACCGCGATGCTCCTCGGCCTCTCCTTCCTCGCGTTCAAAGGAATGGTATAAATGCTCACGATCGTCCTCCTGTCGCTCATCGGGTTCGTTTCGGGCTTGGCGATCTTCCTCGCAAGCAAGTTCCTCCCCAAGGAGGACAGTTCGTTCGAGGAGACGGCACGGATCAAGGAGTTCCTCCCCGGTGCCGATTGTGGGGCCTGCGGTCATCCCGGCTGCTTCGCGTACGCACAGGCAGTAGCGAAAGACAAACAGGTCTTCGTCAAGACGCCCTGCCCGATCCTTGCCCAGGATAAAGAGGGGATGAAGAGACTGGAGACGTACCTGGGGTTGGAGGCCGAGACA
>JAUWNS010000228.1 GCA_030612485.1 Candidatus Bipolaricaulota bacterium | reverse complement strand
CCTGTCTCCTTCTTGCCTCTCCAAAACGATTGAGGTACAGCAGGGCACTGCATTATCCCTAAAGCACGACATCGTGGGGCTTGTTGAGCGGCAGTTCGATTGTGATTTGCAGGCTGCTCTTTCCTTTGCGCTGGCGGATCTGTCGATCGATGTGGATTGCACGCTGACCGGAGCCCTGAATAACGTGAGGTTGGGAGTGTTGTCCGATCTCCGCGGTGAAGTGGATGCTCTGTCCGCGGGCACTCTCAAGGATGCGCTGGAGCAGGCGCTCGATCACGCTGACGCCGCCATTGCAGCGCTTAGGGGAATGGGAGCGATTATCTCAATCGACTGCCTGGAGGATGAATTGGAGGTTATCGAGGCCCGGCTCGATGACTTCATAGATCTGGTGGAGGATAGTACCGAGATCTCCGGCACGAACGCTGGTAGGCTCCTTGTACTCGCCAAGCCGATCGAGCAACGCTACGACTACCTGGAATACATCGCAAGCAAGGTCAGGTTGTACGCCAGGGAGGAAGTGAAGGACGAATTGGCCAGCCTCTTACGCATAACCGTTCTTGACCTAGCCGATGGGAAGAGGCCGGACTATCTTTACGATTTAGATGAGCTTCTCACCTGCGTGGAGGGATACCGCGGGACGATGATCAAGGAGGAAGAGGCGGACAGGATACGGGACAAGGCGGATCTGCTGTTGCGGAAGGTCAGTGAGAATGGGACGGCGAAGAGCTGCGATCTGGATCTATCGAGGACGGTTGCTGGTATCGACCTCGATGGAGCGCTCAGTTGGGAGACGGGTGACTATCGTGCTCCGAGCAAGGACGTCTGTACGACGGGGTTGGAGATCGGAGCGGGTTTTGACGATGAGAACTGGGGAATCTCTATCAACTACGAGCAGGAGCGGCGTGATTACACGGACCGGTTGAAGGACGATGGGGACAGGATAAGCCGCAGTGTCGACCTCGCGCTCTCTTGGGAGTACGATCCCTTGGATGGTGATCCGGCGGATCGTGATCCCTGGACGGTTGCGGGTTCGATCTTGTTTGACAGCGAGTTCTATCCGAACGATATCGACGATGAGATCGAATCCGACAGGGGCGCACAAGCGATTGCAGCCATTCAGAGCCTCATCGCCGAAGTGCAAGGGCTCGGCCTGCCCGCAGCGGTGGAAGAATCCCTGTTGAAGGAGTTGGGAGAAGAGGGTGCGCAAGGGGCCCTCCTGGCCGGGGATCGCAGAGAGGCGGTCGATTGCCTGGAGGACTTCATCGATGAGGTCTATGACGCGAAGTGGGACGGCGAGGTCACACCGGATGCCTCGCAGGTGCTGATCGACAGGGCTCTTTCCATCCTACCGCGAAAAAAGATCCGGCAGATTAGGATCCCTCTATCGCTCGATTTTCCCTTCTACAGCGGGGAGATGACGCTTGATGTAGAGTGGGAAGAGAAGCTGTATCCGGCACACAGTCTGCTTAATTGGAGCACGGTCACCGAGAAAATGGACTATACAAGGAAAGAGGGGACTTCCACCCTCAGCGGTTATGTCAAACACGAGGAGCTGATCTATCCCAATGCGAATGTCAAGGATCGGTCTTTGACGGAATGGAAGGGACAAGCGAAGAGCCCGCTCGGATCCTGTGACCTTGAGTTGACGCTATTCCGTCAGGAGACGACCTATCCTAACGCCACCAGCAAGAACAAATACGTAGAGAAGGGAGATCTGGAGATCGATTTCGATCTTTCTCCGGTCAGCATTACAGCAAATCTCACGGAAAAGCTGACCCGCTACCCCAACGACGCGGCCAAGCCGTTGTCCAAGGAGACGGAGATCAGCCTTAGTGCCTCCTGGGAGGTCGGCGAGGGAACGTTCCGAGTTAATCTGAGCAACGAAATAAAGCGAACTTACGTAGCTCCGGCGGCAGAAATTTTCAACAATGAAACCAGAAAGATCGAGTTCTCGTGGGCGGGAGATGTCACCGATGATCTGAAGATCTCCCTATCGTCTGCGTGGAAGGACGTGGTCGCTTGGGCGGATCCGGCGAAGAACAGCCGCGAACTGACCCTGCAGGTTGAATTCGATCTCTCTATCTAGCCAGCCCTTCCTCCATCCGCGTCTCTTGCTCCTTGACAGGACGAGTCGGCGGGTCAGTTGCTTTTGGAGGAATTCGGAGCTTGACGTTTAACGAAAACCGCGAAGCATATAGAGCCTACAGAGCAGGAGGGTTCTCCGCATTCGCGTTGCCGCAGATAATAGTGCGTGCAACTGCTTCGATAAAGCGCTAGAATGCGAGCGTGATTATTGCAAGGAGGATCGCTTATGGGTATTGAGAAGGGGCACGTCATATCTACGACCGAGGCGAGAAGGGATCTCTCCAAGTACCTCAATGAAGTTGGCGAGCACCCATGGTTTATCTTCAAGAATGCCACTCCTCGGGCGGTCATTCTGGATATCGATGATTATGAGGCTCTACAGGGACGTATCGAAAAGCTGGAGGAGCTTCTCGATCATGTGCTCTTGGCCAGAGAACTTGAGGCCCGCAGAGCCGCTCCCGGCGAAGAGGAAGAGATCGACCTTTCCACCCTTTAGATGAGTTTTTCAGGAAAGTATCCCCTGGTGTGGGCCAAGCCGTTGGTCAAGAAGGACTATGAAGCGCTTGATCCCTCTATTCAGCGGCGAGTTAAGGTAGGATTTCGCAAGCTGCAGGAGAAGCCCGAGTTGGGTGTCCCTTGCGGGCATAAGATGGGGTACGATCTGACCGGTTATCGATCTCTTCATTTCTATGAAAACAAGTACCGAATCCTCTATGAGATTATCGAAGTGGAAAAGAAGAGCAGTATTTGGGGCATCGGCAGACGCGAGAAGGGCAGCGTTTATCGGATGGTTTGCGAACGAGGGCACTCGCCGGGAGTACCCCCAAAGTAAAGCCCACGGGATATTCGTCCCATGTTCACCATGAAGGATACGTGGAGGACGAAGCGCTTGATCCCGCTCTTAAGCTTGGGGGGTGTAGTAGCCGGTCCTGTTTACTACACCCCCCGAGGTGACATTAAAGTTCATCAGGAGCCCGATCTTCACTCCCATTACCCGATTCGGCAGCTCATCGAATTCCATTCTTCGCGTCCTTCGTGCTCTTCGTGGTGAATTCTCTTTGGTATCCGTCCCGTACGAACCGAAATTAGAAGTTGGCTCTTCGTCGTTTTGAGTGGGTAGCGGCTCCTAGCTTCACACGCGCACGAAGTGAGGAATAAAGAAATCCCTTGAAATTGACTATCCCCGTAGTCTTGCTACGGGGATAGTCAATTTCAAGGGATTTCTTTATTCCACAATTTGGTTCACCTCCCTTGATGGGAGGGGTAAGGGGAGGGTGACGTCTACCCTTCAAGCTCCTGAAGGGTACGTTCCAACACGCCTTCGAGGTTGGTCAACACCTGGGGTTGTTCCAGAAGCGGAGTACCCGGAAGCCTTGAGCCTCCAACCAAG
>JAUWNS010000050.1 GCA_030612485.1 Candidatus Bipolaricaulota bacterium | reverse complement strand
GATTGAGGAGATCCTTGTCGGCAATTACCCGTCGTGCGCCAGCGAGAACCGCACGACGAAGGTACTCCGCGTTCAGATAGGGAATCCTATCGTAGATTTCCTTCTTCATCACACGCGTATCATACCACTCCAACGGGACCTCGCCAACCGATCGGGCCTTCTTGGGTGTTCTCTGTCCGTTGACAGAGGTGTCGAGTTGTGGTACGGTAAGTCATCTCGAATAGAGGGGTAGCTATGACGCAGAAGAGCTATGAAGTCCAACCGTTCACATTCGCCGTTCCCGCGGTGGATCACCCTCGTTATTCAGTAAGCCTGAACGCCCACCGTAACTCTCTGTTCGTTCGCAATACCAACGTCCTTTAACAGGGCGCACATCCGAGAATTCCTGTTTTTACCTTGATTCCACTATTAAGCCGAGTCTGCCTTCTAAGAGGAGTACCTGATGCGTATTCATACAGAGAGTGAACTGATTTGCGTGTTGAAGGTGAAGAGCGAGATTATGCGTGCAGCAGGAGCATAGCTGCGGGAACAAGGATTCATCGAGATCCTTCCGGTGATCCTCTCTCCGGTCACCGACCCCCTTCACCACGAGACTTACGACGGGGCGATCGACTACTACGGCTCCCCGTACAAGTTGACCAAGAGCATGATCCTGCACAAACAGATTGCCCTTAGAACCGTTCCTAAGATCTTCTGTTTCTCACCGAACGTACGTATGGAACCGGCGGAACGAGCGAGATACGGACGCTACCTTGCCGAGTTTGTCCAGCTCGACCTCGAGATGCGGGATGCAACGCGGGATGACATCATGGAAATCGGAGAGGGGCTGTTCCTTGCGGTCTTAAATGGAGTTAAGGAACATTGTGCAGAGGAACTTAGGTTCCTCAACCGCGAGCTTTCGCTTCCTGTTCCTCCATTTGCGCAGATCACCTATCAAGAAGCAATGGAGCAATTCGGCGAGAAATTCGACGATTCGCTCTCGCTGTCGTTACAGGAACCGAGCTGGGTGATCGACTTTCCCCGCGAGGTGCGGGAGTTCTACGATCGACAGGACCCCGCTCGACCAGGAGTGCTCCTCGACATGGACCTCATCTACCCGAAAGGCTACGCTGAGGCACTCTCTGGCGGGGAGCGGGAGCACGAACTAGAGCCGATCCTGAAGCGGTTAAAGCAGGATAAGATCAACCCGCAACGGTTCACGCAGTACCTATCCGTAGTGGAGGAGGGGATCCCGGCGTCAGCCGGATTCGGAATTGGGATCGAGCGATTGACCCGCTACATCTGCGGACTCGACTCTGTTGCAAAAGCACGTCTCTTTCCTAAGGTCCCCGGGTTAGTTGGGTCAATTTAAGCTTCGAGTATAGGGAAGCGCGACTCCAGCTCAGAGGATGGGCTAGAGTCGCGCTCCATTTTGTGTCGATCCTCTATTTGGAGGATGAGCCTTGGGACAAGACCATCCATACCAAAGAGTAAGCTGCCAGATATCCCATCCACCGGACTACTCTCAAGTGGGATCTGAGGAGTGGTCAGAGTACCACGTGACTGAGGCGTTTTCTCCTCTGCTAGTCTCCAGCCTTACCGACGGTGATCTCTTTCTTCGCTGCGCCCCTGAGACCATTTGAGTCAGTCACCGTGAGGTAGACCTGCCATAGGCCCGGTTTCGCGAAGACGGTGTCGGTTTGCTCCCCGCTCTGCGTAATCTTGATGTCTCCCTGCTTGAACTCCCATGCATAAGACACAATCTCTGCGTTTACCGCTTGACTCGATATCCCAGTAAAGCGCACTGTTTCTCCCACTATTGGCGTTTGAGGAGTGAAATCGAAGGAAGCGGTTGGAGGGCCGAAGGTGATTACAACCGGCCGAGGGCGTTGGTAAACCCCAAACTCGACGTCAACAGTGCCATACTCAGGCATGTCCACCTCAACGGTCTGGGGGGTTGTCATCTCAACCCGCTGAGGAAGGGAGCTCACATCTAGTGCGACCGTGTAGGAGCCCGGCGGGACTTCTATGATGAACCTGCCACTTGCGTCCGTCCTCAAGGTTTTTTCTAGTCCCTCACCTCTCACAAATGCCTGAACACCGGAGACCCCTCTTTCCGCGGTTTCCCTCTGGCCGTTTTGATTAGCATCGCTGAACACACGCACGCGAAGCCAGGATTGTGGCCGAAGCGGAATCAAGATCTGTGGCTCGTCCCCGGCTGATATAGAGACCTCCAGCGGGAAGGCTTCCTCAGGGACCAACCCAGCAGGCAGGCTCTTTATCGCAAGCGCGTAGGTTCCCGGATCCAACGGTGGAAAGACGAATCGGCCATCGTTACCGGTGATCGCCTCGTAGTCATCGGCAAGGAGGAGAACGCCTTTCACCCCTTCTTCACCGGAGTCCCATATGCCGTTCCCATTTACATCTACGATAACACGACCAGAAATGCGTCCTTTCGTAGGACCACAGAAGGGGAATGCCGCCGGGAAACGCACGGAGATATCGGTAGAGAAACCCTCTCCACATAAGGGAAGCTCCCAGGTCCATACTACCTCGGTGTCAGGCGCGGGATTCCACGTTAACTGACCTTCCGCGCCCGCTCCCCCACCGCCTATGGAGAAGGTGACCTCCGGCGACCCAGGGAGATTGTCGTCGCTCAGCGTAATGGACAAACCAGATGATGTTGTTATTCCTGTTGCGCCCTGTAGCGCTTGTATCGAAGCGCTCAAGATTGTGCTGATTTCACCGAATTCAACTTCTCCCCCGATCGTCACCTGTTGAGAGGTCGTCGTGGTCCCGGCAATCTGGTCATTAAGCCATTGGGAACTAGTAGCAAACGACCAGGGAATAGGGGTATTCCCCGCCAATGAACAGCCTAATGAGTAACTATGTGCGTCTACGCTTCGGGGCGCATCGTCGCTTTGCTGTGTACCGAACTGCAGTGAGAGCGTACAGGAAAGGACATCGAATGAGAGGATTGGCGCAGATGCACGGAAACTGTTTGCGGTAAGGTTGTACTCATCCGGCGGAAGACCGGCTTCTCTGCTGACCGAGGACCAAGAGGAGTCAACAGGGAATGGGCAGCCGTCGTACGACACGTATACTCTCCCCTCAGACCTTGGTGTCTGG
Organism: Candidatus Bipolaricaulota bacterium; assembly: GCA_030612485.1. Next base: position 11,110 of record JAUWNS010000050.1, on the reverse strand, counting down.
TTGGGGTAGCCGGGTCCGACACTCATGAATGACCCACCGAACTCCCATTCTTCTAATTCAACATCCCCACCCAGACTCCAGACTATCCCCGATTCGGTCTGTACTCCACGGCCGATGAGGAACCGCCCGGAAGCAGGGCCTGCAAAATCATGACGCAGGTCGATCTGCTGGAACGCAAGCTCACGAATGCTATCGCTTCCCAAAGAAAACCGTAATGAAGAGGTATCGTTACGCAGTAGTCCATAAAACCCCTTGCTATCTTCTGTGAATAACAACCGCCACAGCCCCAACTCCCCGATATGACCACCAAAGAGCGGCCTACCCGAGACCCCGAGGAACGGGCCGACGATCGTACCGCCATCCAAGAAAATACTCCAGTCGCCGGTGTCAATCCATGCGCGTGCGCTTTGAATCCCTGCAATTGTCAGGCTGCCCCCTGCATCTATCTGTCCAAACCCTTCGATATCCCCCCATCCCCGTACACTCAGTCGAGGATTGGCCTGTTGGTCGATATCAAAATCAACGGACATCATCCACTCAGGAAAGAGTGTCCCTCCCACAAGCTCTGGCGGAGGGGGTGAGAGCCGGCCCGTCGTGCTTAGTGTACGCGTGAGTGATGGATTCTGGATCGATGTGACAGTAAGCGTGACCCCGTATTGCGCCTTTGCGGTGGCTGTGTTAGGTACGAGTACGTAGAACTCCACCTCTCGGGATTCTCCGGGCAGGAGACCGAATTCTTCGAACATCACCCCTGCTTCCCAGCCAGCACTTGCCACTACATCCACTTGGTATTCATCCGGCGAATTGCCGGTATTGGTCACCTTGAAGCTTCCCTGAAGCCGTTCACCCGGCTGTCCCCGAGGTGGAATGCGCACCCACTTCAGCTCGAAACCCCACGATGAGCGTACCTGCACATAGGCCGTCTCCTGTGAGTGAATGGCTGAGTCGTGCAGCGAGGTTGCCTTGAGGGTTATCTCGTAAGTGCCCGCCTCGGCTGTAGAAGGAACTGACGAATTCACGAATACAATTCTGGTTGCCCCTGCTGGAACAGAGATAGTGGCCGGAACGGGCAGAGCGACCCAACCCTGCGGGAGGGTGAGATCCAACGCGTATACGTCATCGTTAGTTCCCTGATTGACAATCGTAAACACATGCGTCACAAGATCGCCTACGTCAACGAACTTGGTGGCAGTTGCCGAGATGGAGACCGCATAGTCAGCCGCGTTACATACGTGGGAACTTGCCAGGAAGAGACCGATAAATAGAAGCGGCAGTAGCGCGATTAACCGCAGCATTCTGTCGGGGACAGTTGTTCGTCGTATAGCCATCCACCATTGACACACGAAACCCAAGAAACTCGGGGCAGAAATGCGATTACACCGTGTGTCCTCCTCCCTTATGCTGCCAGCATAAGAGCGATGGACAGGTGGAACGAGAGCAGGTGGGAGGAATACTGCGGGAGAAGACGACAATCGCGCTTCCCGCTAGTCCAGAAGGAGGGTGCTTGATGTCCTCGTCACCGGAATGGGCTAAGGGCCTTCAGTCACATCGGCTGGCCCTACCTCGAAGGGGAGCCCGCCTTGGATGAGGTATTCGCCCCCAAAGTCGAGCAGAGCGATGGCGTAGTAGGTCCCCGCGGCCAGGGGTTCAGCAGAGTCTTGGATGCGCAACGGTCGCTCTTCTCCAGGAAGGGTGGGGAAGGGATCGACGGCGAAGCTTCGCACCGTTTCCCCGAAAATGTCACGGATCTCGATCGTTCCTTCAGTGGTAATGTGCGAATTGCCAGTGTTCGCAAAGCGTATGAGCAGTTCAAAGGGAGCTTCTTGGACAAGCTCGACTCCCTGGATCTCGGCATCGGGCGCGGCGTTGAGCGAATCCTGCTGGAGGATCTTCACCGCATAGGTGACGACCACACGAGTGGTGTTCGTCAACCCTTCTTCGGCCTGCTCTTCCTCCACCGGTTGTGGCTGCTCTTCGACAAGAAATAATGCCCAGTGATCCCCTGTTGCCTCCTCAGGCACTGAGAGTTGCACCGAGATCTGCGTCTCCTCACCGGGGGCAAGGTTCACCGTGGTAGCAGAATAGACCATCCACGGAGCGCAGGACCGATCCAGTGTTTCCGCCGCTAGGATTTGAAAATTCCCCTCTGGTGTGCGCCACCAATCGTGAAGCGAGAGGTTGACAATGATCGGGTCGTTGCCAGTGTTGCGAACGAGGAAGACGCCCGCGCCGTCTTCGCCAGGCGGTATGTCAAGCCGTAAAGAGAGCGGCGCCACCGACATGCTCCCCCAGGCGGAGAGAACAACCAAGACGAGCAGGAAAGCAACGAGAAGTCCGCAATGTAGCCGCCTAAACCGATTCATGCACGACGCCTCCTTTGCCGATGTCGCTTTAGGGGACATCAGCTCCTGATACTAACACATCAACTACGAATATGACAGTATCGCTTGTCCATCGAGGATACCGCCGGTGTCCCATGCCTAGATCCCCGAGGCTGTCGCCACCACATGCACCTGGAACGTGATGGAGTCACCCGCAGTTTGGTCCCCAGTCCCAAGTTGAGCCAAGTCAACGCGCATGGGGTACGTATGCTCTCTATTAGTTCCAATTTCGCTAGGGGCGGGCAGGGTTTGCATTGTGCCTCCTTCGGGGGGGATTGACGTCCAGGTGCCGCTGCCCGTCCCGTACTCAAACGACAGGGGCGTCGCCCCGGAGGGGGGCGAAAAATCGCTCAATGAATTCACCGTGTAGTAGATTCCCAGATCATAGTCGACCGTCGCCGTCACTGAGACCCGTAGGTTGCCGAACAACAGCGTGTACTCGGTCGGACTTGCAGCCCATTCACTAATAATCGGCTGAGTGATAGAAACGCCCTCAGTATACCAGTTGACCGTAATCGCAATTTGAGGAACAACGTAGCAGAAGGTGATGTGGCTAATACCTTTCCCCGAAGGAGCGGACAAACATTCATCCGAAGTCCGCGGGGAACCGTACTTATACACATAGGCGAAGTAGTCTTGCTCGTCTACGGTAACTTTTCCACCTTTGACGATAACGGCAGTGACCGGGATGTTGGATATCCAGTCAAATGTCAACCATTCTTCCTCATTGTAATCCCGGACCGTAAGGGTTACCGTGATCGTACCATCTGTATGAGTACCACCTGTGAGCTCTTCTCCCTCTAGCTTATATTCTATACAGTCAGAGCAATCCTGCACGTCACTGCAATTCGGGTTCCCAGCCAAGTACCGCTGATCATCAGGGTCAACTGAGTAATCGCAAGTTATGCCCTGAACAACGGGTGTGATGAAAATCAGCCCGAGGACAATTAGCAGCAGGCTCCTTGATTTCATCGCTGCACCTCCCCCTCGCTCACCGTGGCGACGATCAGGTCATCCTCCAGCCAGCGCATATCCCAGTCCTCCGACCAGTTGAGTTGCACCAACAGCGGCAGATACCCCTTACCGCAGAAGTCCTGGTTGAACCCGTCGCACGACAAGAGCTCTCCAGTGTCGGTGGCCGGCACGCGGCCGTAGAGAGGCATGCCGTACTTGGTCCACATAAACAGGGGCTCCTCGGCGAGGAAACCCTCAACATACGGCTCTTCACGTTGAGCTAGCCGAAAGCCGAGGTTGGAATCTCTTGCATTCTCGAACGGCACTTCCACTAACCCGACCAGCGCCCACTCCGACCAAAGCGGCGGGCGTACCGACGGGTGAGTGGAGAGATCTCCGAAGAAATCACCGCCGTAGAGCACCCATCGCAGGTGCTGCGATTCATCCTTCTCCTGCATCACGAGTGGCCACAGCCCTGTCGGGGCTTGCGAGACAACATCGAGCCAATCATCCCATGTCCAGGCGCCATCCCCCACGCACTGGTAGGGGAACAGCACCGCTGTGGGGTCGTTTTGAAGCTGGGTCAGCGGATCGTCCGATAATTGAGTGGTCCCATTACGGCTCGACACAATAGCTCGCGAGGCGGTATATGCTATCTCCGGGGGAACGTAACTATGCACCACCGTCTGGTAACCGAGGACGACCGTCTCGCCCGGTTCGAGTCGGTCTATATCGGCTATTACAACCTGCAACTCACCAAACGACCAGACACGGGCTGACGCGGGAGTAAGCGAGTCCATTTGTACGTGCATGTGCGGACCCACAAGATCCACCAGCCGCACGTCTGTGAGTGGTTCAGAGGTTGTGTTCACAAAGCCTACTCCATACTCGACGACTTCCTCGGGTTTAGCGACAACGCGCAGAATCTCGGGGTTCGGAATGACCGCAGCCCCCTTGATGGCGTCAGAGACCGCCTCCTGAGCTGCAGCTCCCTGCGTGGCTAGCTCCTCAACGGAAGCTCCCCCACCCGCCGTCGCGAGGATAACTGGCGCGGCACCACCGATAGGTGTCCGCGTGGCATCCTGGAGGAACATCGTATCCGGATTGTCGGTGACGATGGGGGACGTCGTATCGGCGTATATAATCCCCTGTCCCACGAGCTCGTTTACGCTTGAAGCCAAATCATACGGAACGCGGACCTCGAACGAGAAAATCACGACTTCATCCGGGTTGAGCGACCCCAAAAGATAGGCGAGGACCTCGATCCCCTCAAAATCGCGAGTCGTTACGTTCCCTTTGGTGACTTCCCAAGAACCAGGGATGAGGCGCACATGAGGATCGATGATCTCCACGTAATCGACGCCAAACATCGGGACCGGCGCGAAGTTGGTGACGAGCATGGTGTAACGCAGGGAATCGCCTGGATCGATCACCCCATCACCATTGAGGTCTTCCGCGAGATCGGCGCGCTTGGTGGCGTAAAGGGCAGGAATAGGAGGAGGGCAAAGCGGTTCACAATCAACCGCCCCACCTCCCCCTGCCACTTCGCTGCCTGTCTGTTCCTCTTCCGGTATCCCGACAATTATCAGGCTCGCCGAGGCCGAACCTCCGGTATCGGCCAGTACGGGCAGCGCGAGCGCTACCGTGGCGATCAGGAACACCAGAAAGACTTTAGCCAGAAGATTGTTGATTTTAGTCCTCCCTGAGACTAGGTGGAAGAGTCAGTGACGACGAAGTAGATTGTCAGATCCATTGCATCGTCCGCGTTTAGGTTAGCGGCGGATAGTTTAGTTGGATCCCACTGAACATTGTAGCCCAGCGTCTCCCCAGGCGTAGCACTGAACATGTTTGCAGGAGCTGGGTTGCCCCAGTCAATCAGGTGAGTGAGATCTCCCGTGTCGGGAGGGGCACTGTAGTTGAAGCCTCCCGCCGGGCTTACTGGTGTAGCGGTCACCTGTTCCCACTGCAGTGCGTAAGCATCAAGGTAAAGGAAAGTGTCCTTGTCGGAGATCTTGGCAATCAGACTTCCAGTGCCGAAGTAGGAACTGTAGACCTGAAAAGCCGTAAAGGACTGCACTGTCACCGTTATGTCGTCGTCGGAGTCGTCCCAGTCCGTCTGTCCCACAAATCCGTCGTCCTCGGCTATGCTGGCGATCATCGGCTGGTCGATCGTCAGATCTAACCAGGCTTCGCCGTCTACAATCATGTTTATGACGGCTTCAAAAGTTAGCGTAGCCTCCGCCGTTCCACCAGTATCCGCCCATGCCGCGAACGGCAGGAGGGCCACTATTGCGATTATGCTCATTACTATGTACTTCTTCATTCAGAAACACCTCCTAGAGTGTTTGCTTTTTTCTAGAAAGGTATTTCGGCAACTCGGCCGCCTCCTTGAAAGAGGCCCGAAGTTTTGCGTGTCTGGGTCACCCCAGAGTTGCCTTTTCGTTCACCTCAAACGTTAAACTTTGGTGCTTGTTCCGAGCTTCGCCTCCTTGCCCTGAGTTTCGATACCCTCACCAAAACCACCCATCATGTAGTCCGGCCTCCAAGGCACAGACCATTAAGCCATTCAAGTACGGAAGCAGGGCGCTCGATTGACAGCCTGCCCCCCAACCGCACAGAATGTTTCATCCTTGGTTTCATCCTTGGTTTCATCCTTGGCTCCTTCCTTGAATGATCACCGCGCGCTCGAGCGCTTCTTGCTCGACGAGCTCCTCCTCAAGAAGGATGTCACCGAGGAGCTTCTTTGTGAACTTGCTTTTCTGGAGTTCGAGGCCCTTGGCAAGATCGGTGTGGGAGATGGCACCGAGATCGATCAGGATCTCACCGATGCGCTTCTCGCGCTCGAAATACTCTTCCAGGATGGAGAGGATCACCGCAGAGCGGCTCTTGCGCTCTCGGCGTCCCTTCATGTCGACCTGTTTGATCACGTAACTGTCGTTGTCACTGTAGTAGATCGTTGTCTGCATCTTTCTCCTCTCCTCGTTCTCCCCGATACCAAGAAAAAACCGAGTCACCAGTATTCCCTGGCAACCCGGCTACCTTAGCTTTAAGGTCCGTAGCTTTGCGTCCCTGCCTTACGACAGGTTTGCCTTTTCAGGACAACTCAGACATATAAGTATCACTACTATATCACAACCGCATCACGTTGTCAAGAGGGCAGATCCGTCCGCTCGATGATCGGCCTGAAAAGCTGGAACAGGCCTGGTTAATGGAAGAGTACAGCCTCTTTCTCCTTTCCGAGCAAACGCTTGCTAACGCCGTCCTCATTTATCGCGACATCGAACTCGGTAGATTGGAGTTAAGACCAGGCCACCGAAGGAAGGATATTAAGGATGGACCAATACACCCCTTGACAGGACGTGGCCCGCAGAATCATAGAGTTGTTGGAACATCAGGAAATAACGTTGATATCTCTTACCAGAGGACCCGCCAACCGAAAGTTAGTTCCGTATCAGCGGGGTTGTCGGTGAACTTGGCTTCGAATGAGAACCGAAACTGGTCGGTGAGGCCCATATCCACTTTTGCCACCGTCATTCCCCAATCGAAGAGGGTTGTGGCATCGCAGGAATAATAGGTACCGATTTGCCAGCGCCCTGGGGCGCCACAGCAGGAGGACAACGGTCCGGAGATGATAAAGGATTCGAAGTACTGGGAGTATCCCGTGAGTGACGCGTTCTTAGTCTCATCGAATGACGTCGCCATCCGGATATCCACGCCACCGAGGAAGTTGTGACGGATCTCAATCCCATAGATATTAACCCCATCAAGGAGCATATCGTCAGCGTCGAGTTCACAGCGTAGCTTGATGCAATCGATCCACTCTGTCCGACAGGTGAAGGACGGTGCCAACTCCTTGTTGGATGTCGTGAAAGTGGTCTTAAGATTCAGGCCGATCCTGAGAAACGGCAAACGAAAGAGGGAGATCTCCGTCAACGAGATCGAGAAGGAATCAAACCCATCTTCAGCCGTAGTCTTCAGCTTTGTGTCAACCTTGAGGTCACACGGCTCCCAGGACCAGCGTACACGGAGCTCGTTCTCCGAGAAACAGATCGGACAAGCCATGAACTTTGTTGTATTCGTAATCGTCACTCCGGCAAGGCTCGTCCGGAGGAAGAACTGCTGATAGGAGTTTGTCTGGGGAATCGTCAAATAGAAGGTGTGTCGGACCCGTAGATCAAACAAGTCGAACGTCGTGGTTGTGCGGAAGTAATTGAAAGCAAGCTGACTTGGATCGAAGGCCAAGGTCGAGCGCAACGTTGCAAGCCCAGCGACTGCGACATCTGCGTTGATTGTAAACGATGAGAAAGACAACTTGTTCCACGAGGCGGTCGCCTTGAGACGCAGTGGGTCGAGTTCGTAGACCGCCGAAAGTACATTGCTAAAGGCATCAATCGAGAATGCCCCAATACCCACCGTGAACGAACCCGCCCAGCTACCAGCGAACCTTCCTACGTGCGATGGCTTGCCTACGTCAATATCGATCTGTCCCATAGCCGTTGCTCCCGTTGGGTCGGTAACAGCGTACGTAATCCGGTCTGTTCCCGTGAATCCTGCATCAGGGGTATAGACCAAATCGGCCACGGCAGTGTGCGGAGCCTCGTAGAAAACCACGGCCAGGCCATTTGTGACGGTTCCGTGTTCCGGCCCCTCGCGGATTGTAAAGACTAAGGGATGTTCCTCAGGATGAAGCGGGTCGATGTCACGATCCTCCGCCCGCAGAGAGAACATGATTTCGACACCCGGAAGCGTTGTGACTGTTGAATCCTCAGCCACCGGTGCATCGTTGACGCAAATCACGGTGATCGTCACCTGGGCTGTATCCGTGTTGCTCCCGTCGCTTGCTGTATAGGAAAACACATCCGGGCCACAATAATCCGGGTCGGGAAGATATCGGACTGAATCGCCATCGATTGTTGCCGTACCGTGCTGAGGGCTGGTTATCGACACGATGGATGTAGCCCCCACGTCATTTGCAAGAACACCTATAAGGACAGAACCATCTTCGCTGACCGATGCAGCATCGTCGTTCGCCGTAGGGACCGCATATACTATGGAGGCATTCAGAAGGATGACTCCAATGATCCAAAGCAGCTTCGCTCTCGGTATCTTGTCCAGTTGCCTTACCCCCCAGCCAACAAATGATGCACCCTGCACTCTATTTCATAACCCATACTACAGTATATAACCCCTTCGAGTCAATACCTCCTACATCCCCTGGAGCGTTCAACACTCCAGGGGCTGCTAATCCTCCTATGTCCTTTCTTCGACGACGATACACAGGTGGTGGAAGTTGCTTTGCCCCACCGTGATCCAAATGTCGTAGGTTCCTGGAGCAAGCTGCGATGTATCCACCGAAAACTCGTAGCTACGTGTTCCCTCAACCCGCCTACCAGACAGGGCTTCCTGTGCGTTCACAACCGCGCCACCCCCGCCGGCTACCTCATCAGCCTGGATTAGGGTCACATGCGGGAGACACTCGACAGTGTCACATTCCGCAGGCGCAATTGCTGAGATTGTGATAACCTCCCCTGCCTGAACGATCTGAGGATCCTGACCCTCCAACGTCTGGATAAGGGTTTTCTCGTTGGTCACTCCGGCCGTGGCGACAAGGCAATCACGCTCAGCATCGAGGCCGTTGATGATGATGTAGCGATTAGTATCCCAATTCTTGTCCATATCAGGACTGAGTGGATCGATCCGCTCCATCGTCCCGAAGAGCGGTGCCCCGGCCTTGCCGTAGCCAGCAGGCCAGCCGTCTTCGCGCCGTGGATCGGCGTTTGCGGTATCCACCACGTCGCCACTGGGATCCACAAGCTCCATCACCTCACCTAAGTCAGAGAGAGCAAGATGATACGGCCTAACGGTATCGTAGATGAGATCCGCCTGGATATCGCTAACTACCTCGTCATGTGTTCGCTCCATAAGGTAGTAGTCATCAGGGCCTATCCTCCCAGCGAGTTCCACCACCTTCCACTTTCTCTCCTCGGGAGTGGTGGGATGCTTTCGTCTCCAACGAAGTGTCCAGCCTGAAAGGTCGATTGTTCCATCGGTGTTGTTCGCAAGCTCGATCCATTCATCATCCGGGCTCACCTTTGTGCCACCCCAAGCCACTTCGTTGATCACAACCTCTGGGGTGACAGCACCTCCACCACCGACTACTTCCTCTCCACCGCACTCTATCACGTCGATCATGACGGTGCCAATGGCGAACTCGTCGAACGGGTCCTGCACCACAAAGGTGATCGTCTCAGTCCCGAGGAAGTCCAGGGTCGGGGTATACGTCACCGTGACCCTCGCATAGTGGTCCGCGGTGTATGTCACGTTGGCCAGGTTTCCGCTCACTGTGCCATTCTCCGGCGCACCGAGGATGCTGAACACCAACGGGTGGATCTGCGGCGCATCAGGATTCTCGGGGTCAAAGAAGATATTGAGATCGCGTGCGACCAGATCGAACGTGATCGGGGTGTTCTTGCAGGTGGTGAGGGTCTGATCCAGCGCGGTTGGTGGCGTGTTCTCCCAGACCGTCGCTGCCACTGCTACCCCTTCAACAGGATGGCCACACGGATCGGTGGCGGTCACTGTGACCTCATTGACGATCGGACCATAGAGATCATCTTCCGTGACCTCATAGCTACCGGTGTAGATCCACGTCTCGCCAATATCAAGCACACCGTTTCCATCATCGCTTGTTGGATCGAATAACACCGTGTCTAGTATGGAATCCATCACCGCCACGCCGCTTAGAGACACGTTCCCTGTGTTCTCCACCTCGAGCATGTACCCGATCGTATCGTCCAGTACAGGTGCCTTCGTGTCGTGTCCCGAAGTGATGAGCTTTCTGACTTCGAGCTTGGCCTCATAGATCACCGTCACGATCGCGCTGGCGGAGACCGGGCCGACCGTATTGTCGCACGGACCGGTAGCTGTGGCGGTAGCTGTATTCTCGATTGGACCACAGATATCCGCCTCGGTCACTGTGTATTGAAGCGTTCCGATTGCTACCCCGCCGACAGGTAGCGTCGTCGGGCTCAAGTTGGTCACCGGCCCCAGTAGATTATCGTTGGCACTCACGTTCGTCAGCTGGACATTACCCGTATTGGTCACCGTGTACGTGTAAGTGATCACGTCTCCCACCGTAGCCGTGCCCTTGTCCGCAGTCTTGGCAATGGAGAGTTCGGCATTAAGGGTTACGGTCACTGTGTGACTGCATTGAGCGGTGTTGCCACAGTTGTCGGTCACCGTCCAGGTCACCGTAGTCGTCCCCACGGGATAGAAGCCCGAGGCATCCGAAGTGCCAGTGTAGTCGTTCGTCACACTAGCCACGCCACAGTTGTCGCTCGCCGCTGGGGCTGGGACCGTTACGTCTGCTCCACAAGCATCTGGGTTACTGTTCACGGTGATGTCAGTAGGGCAGGTGATCGTTGGTGGGATCGTGTCGTTCACGGTGATGATCTGGGAGCACTCTGCCCAGTTGCCACAGTCATCGGTGGCGCGGTAGGTGCGGGTGATCGTCTCCGGACAGGTGTTGTTATCCGACACATCGCCCTCATGGGTGATTGTCGGGGATGGGTCGCAGTTGTCCGTGGCACTCACCAGCAAGATGTCTGGGGCTGGTACGTCCCCTGGGCACTGTGCGCTGATTGGATTCGGACAGGTAATTACTGGCGGCGTCGTGTCGGTCACCGTGATCACCACGTCGTAGGTCGTTGGGTTCGTGTTTCCACAGTCGTCCGACGCCTCGTAGGTGATCGTGCGCACGTAGTTCGCCGCACAGA
>JAUWNS010000046.1 GCA_030612485.1 Candidatus Bipolaricaulota bacterium | reverse complement strand
GTTCAACTTCGGTGTGGGCTACAACGTCAATACCGTGCTCCTCGATCAGCTGGCGCAGGAGAATCGTGGCACCACGACCTACGTCCAACCCGGTGAGAACCTGGAGGTAGTCCTTTCCAGCTTCTACAGCAAGATCGCCTCGCCCGTTCTCTCCAACCCGCAGATCGCGATCGCATCCGTCGGAACCTACGACCTCTATCCGCGCGTGTTGCCCGATGTCTTCCGTGGGACTCAGCTCCTGCTGGTGGGACGATTCCGCGGAGACGGCGAGACCACGATCGAACTGACAGGGGATGTCGAGGGGCAAGCAGTGGTTTACCCCTATCAGAGGGACTTCCCCGAGATCTCGCTTGAGGCATCGTTCCTGCCCAGACTGTGGGCCGGGCGGAAGATCGCATCCCTTCTCGATCAAATCCGATTGTACGGCGAAAGTGAGGAGTTGGTAGATGAGGTCATCCGTCTGAGCAAGCGCCACGGGATCATCACACCGTATACATCGTTCCTCATCGATGAGTCGAAGGATTACTCCGAGGAGGAGATGGCTCGCGCCGTGCACACGGCAGCGGCGCCGGCAGTCGGAGCACAGGCAGTGCAGGGCTCGGCAGCGCTCAAGACCTTGGCCGAAGCGGATACCGTTCAGGCAAACGTTGAGAGTGTCCGCATCGTCGGCGACCGGGCGTACTTCCTGAAAGATGGAACCTGGATCGACAGTACCTACAACGATCAGGAGACGATCGACATCATCGCCTACAGCCACGCCCACTTCGACCTCGTTTCACTGATCCCGTGGATCGCCCCGCACCTTGCGTTGGGGGAGCACGTGATCATCCGGGTCGGTGAGGTGTACATTCAGATTGGGGATACCGGTCTGGAACAGTTACCCAAGGACATCATCGATCTCTTGAATTAAGGACGAGCACGCAGAGAAGTAGGAGGGGGAGATGTACCTCCGTGTCTCCCCCTCCCCGCGTTTCCCCGTCTGCGGTACAATGATTGAAAGGGGAGGCTGGCCACGATGAACCCGGATATTCCGAGCTCCGACGAGGATCTTCTTACCGAGTGTGTGGTGGAGACGTTCCGTTCAAGTGGACCGGGTGGTCAAAACGTCAACAAGCGCGAGACAGCGGTGAGGATTCGCCATTCCCCCACAGGGATTGTCGTGACCTGTCAACGCGAGCGCAGTCAGTATCAAAATAAGCAGATCGCACTGGAAGAGCTAAGGAGGCGACTGGAGGCACTTTCACAACCACCGCAACCACGTATCCCGACCGTCATCCCCCGGAGCGTACGGAAGAAGATCCTCAGCTACAAGAAGCGACGGGCAACGAAGAAACGCCTGCGGAGGAAGCCTGACATCGAGGAATAGACAGGCACTCATCTTACCAACGTGCTGTCCAGCCGAAGGTAAGCTCCAGCGTTGGCTCGTTGAACGTTCCCGAGCGGATCGCGATCTCTGTGGATGCGCTGAATTGGTCGGTAAGCCCTATGTCGAGCCTGAACAGGGTCATCCCCCAGTCAAAGAGCTGTGTTGATGAGCAGGCAAAGTATGTCGCCACACTCCACATCCCGGGAGCACCACAGCAGGATGTCGTCGTTCCCGAGAGGAGGAACAGCTCGAAGTAGTCGCTCTGGCCGGTCACCGAAGAGTTCTTGGTATCGTCGAACGAGGTCGCCATCTGGATCGTGATCCCATCCCCCAATGCTTGTTTAAGCTTGATCCCGTAGATACTGAACCCGTTTATCGATGTGTCCAAGTCTCCACTTGTCTCTAACTTGGTCAGCAACTGGATGCAATCGATCCACGCTGTCTTCAGTCTGAACGTTGGGATGAGTGTCTTCTCGTCCGGGGTGAACCTTAATACGAGATCTAAGTACAGACCGAGGTTTGGCAGTACAAGACCGGGTATCGGGTAGTCGCTGGCACTGAGGGTGACGCTTTGGAAGCCCTCATCCGTGATGCTCACCGTAGAACTCACCTGTAAGTCGCACCACATCCAGGAGAGACTTAAGTTCTCCCGGCTGAAGCAGAAGCCGTAATCTTCATTCATATCAAACGTCACCGTGTTGCTGTAGCGTACATTGCCTACAGTTCCCCACGCGGTGAGCGTCTGGTAGGAATCCGTTTGCAGGTCTGTGGTGAGGTAGAAGGTGTGGTTAAACGAGGTGTCGAAAAGGCTGAAACTCGTCGTTGTACACCAGTAGTCGAACAGTGGACTTCCGTTCGGATCGAAGGCGAGCGTAGAACTGATCTTAATCATATCTCCCAATGGAAAGTCGGCTTGGAAGCGCAAGGAGTCGAAGATCGGGTCAGCCGTACCGTACTCCCAGGTAGCGATCCCCTGAACCACAAGCTGCCTGATCCGGTACACCTCGGTCAGCTGTGTGCGAAACGCACTGACGCTGAACGTCTGCACATTGAAGGTGAGTGATGTATCCCAGCTCCCCGAGAGCAGTCCTACCAGCCACTGTTCCTCGACGTCGATCTGGATCGTCGTCGTCCCCGATGCGGTCTCGTCGAACGTCCCTTCGCAAGCAGTGATCATTGTCCGGCGCTAATCATAGCGCCGAGCGCAATATCGACTTGCGCGAGCATTAGCATTCGAGTATACTCCCTCTAGATCTCTCGCAGAAGGGGTAACATAATGACTGGATTGTCACCGGAGATTGAGTCCGTAGATGCAGAATTAGCGAAATCCGAAAGCGAATTCATTGCGCTGGCGAACAAACGCGCTGCATTACTGCGAAGGAAGCTAGCCGCATTCGATGCACTGTTTCGTGAGCGCCAACAGATACAAGCGGAGCTACACAAGCTCGATGAGCTCCTTCAGACCCATAATGGCGTTGAGAGGCAGCCGCAAGTTGCTCCGTTCGGTGTAACGATTGTTGGCCCTGGAGAGTTTGAGAGTATGCCGGTGTGGGAAGCTGCAAGAGAAATCTTGCGAAGAGAGCATCGCCAGATGTTCACAGGGGAGATCGTAACCCGCTTGCTGGCGGGAGGGCGTGCGTTTCGCACAGAAAACAAGTCATCGCAAGTAAACGCATCCATCAGCCAGAAAGAAGACATCTTTTACTCAGTGAAGCTCAAGGGGAAAGCGAAGTGGGGATTGGTCGAGTGGAAGGAGGAACGTAAAGACACAAAGAGCGAGGGACTGACGTCAGGCCTCAAAGTCTAGATCGTCAGCCCCTCTATAGCTGGAGTGTCGGAATTGGTATACGAAGCAAGCTTACACCTTGCTGCTCTTCCGAGCGTGCGGGTTCGAGTCCCGCCTCCAGCATCACAGCGGGGGTGCCAAGTTTGGGGGCGTGGCCTTATAAGCAACCGCCCAGGGCTTCGATGCCCTCACCTCCATTGTGTCTTTAAGTGTACGTCATTTGCAGCGAGATGTCAAGTTTCAAGAGCTATTCTCATGGGCGTTTAAGTGCTCTTCAACCGCTTGACGTATGACTTCTGACTCGCAGGCGGGCATTGGTGTCAGATCTTTATTCTTGGTGTTTCTCTATGGCTCTATTAACGCTAGCTGTTGACGTTGTACGATTACCAATAGCTGACGAACATCGCTGGGTAGATCAAAATTTCACTGCGGCTATCCCTCAAGCTTGCTTTCTAACTGCGGTAGGAGCATCTTGATCCATGTCACCAACTGTTAGCGTGAATAGAGCCTTCTCGATAAACTCGTCGATGAGCTTATTGCAATCGTAGCGGACATCCTCTTCGGACTTGGCCCACTGGGCAATTTTGTTCATCTGATCGGCGATAGTGGCTGCTTGTTCAGTTATAAGTTGTTCAGAATTTGATTGGTTCACTGCCCCCGGCCTCCTGTTTGCTTACAGAATATCACTGGTTACTTTACACGAACCAACGGTATAGAATACGTCCGAATATACAAACGAGTCAACAGCGGTAGTCTTATGCGGGTGATTTTCGAGGCGGTTTCCGCTACAAGAAAAGGCTTTCGTTGCGAGATTGGCCTGACGCCCCCCGCGCAGTGTATACACCTCGAACTTGCTTCTTTCGCGAGAATGGAGAACATAGTGAATGACGCTCGTACCAGGAGGCAATTGGTGTCCCATGTAAATCACCGGTGCCACAGTACAAGAAGCAGTTAGGCACAATGGTTTCACTGGAGGAAACTCGTTGACTACACCAAGAGCAGACCCACCGGACCGGTCTCAGCAGGCCGCAGAAGGGATCTACCACGCTCTCAAGGACCAGCAGTTCCGAGACTGGCTTTCCATCACGCCTGTCGTCAACTTGAAGATCGACCGAACTCATGTTCGCACCGGCGAGGTGAAAATCGCCGGCGTTCTGCTGATGGACTTGAAGCGGTTCCAATATGTGGCAAAACGAAGGTGGGGTAAAGCAGGCGTGAGCCTTCGATCTGCCTTTAGACACATGTTCCTGCAGCCCTACGAAAGATTGGGTAGTGCAAGGCCTTCAGTTGGGGTGGTTGCCGTTCAGCGGGGAAAGCAGCGGGGACGAGATCTGGAGGACAACTTCCTCGGCAACGTGCGAAGAGCTCTCGCCTTTCTTGCTAGTGCGCTTTGAGTCTACAGACATCGTGACCCATTGTCCAGTTTCGGCGCGCTAGAGAACGCGTCGCGAGGACAGAGGATTTGGTTCTTCCAGGATGCCGAGAACCCTTTCAGTCACGCGCTCGGTGCGATGGCTTGGACCAAAGGGCTCATGCCTACGCAGCTTGATGCGTTCTGGATCGCGAGTGAGCGCAGGCATGGCTTTCTCAAGTCGATCAACGCCTTTTTCGAAGACGGCTCGAAAACGTCGAAAGAATGGAAGATCTCCGTTGGGAGAGCTCTACAACTCTTCGGCGAAGGCTACCTCGAACACGATGCTCAGCAGGCGATTCTCGCCAATATGATCGCGCTTGATGTGCTCCTGTTTGAGAAGGGCGAGCGGCAAACGCGCCAGGTTCGCCTTCTCGAGGGCATGCTTCGCTGGATCAGGATGTATACACCGCCCGGAATTGCATGGGCAGACGAAGAAGCAAGGGAGAGACTGATCCGAATACGCAATGATCTGGTCCACGAAGGCCACACTTCGGATCTCACGATCAACGACCTCCTCCTTGCTGATGACGTTGTCGGGAACCTGCTTCTCCTAGTTGTCCGGAACTGCGACATCTTCGGGACGAAGGAGAAGTTTCGAGAGTTCGCGAAGAAGGAACTCGCACGAGCGCTCCTTCGACAGGAGCCACCCCGCCGATTTGTGAAGCGGAACCAGCCAGTGATACATCTACGGGAACCACGTACAAAGGACCGAATTACCAAGTCGATGTCCGGGTTTTAAGAGTTACGCGGAAGCCAAAATTAGAAGTCACTACCCACTCGAAACGACAAGGAACCAAAAACCGCATCCACCTTTTCCCAATCAGAAAGTTAAGTAAGCCTCAGAAGCCCTCGTACGTGTCGAGGGCGGCGGGGTCCTGTTTGTAGTAGCGGCTCAACTCGTCGTAGAGCTGAGGGAGTTTTGCCTTCAACTGCCTTGGCTTCTCGAAGAAGAACTCGGTCGCTACGGCGAAGAACTCGGCGGGGTTGGTCGCCCCGTACCGATTGAGCAGGGTCTCTTGACCGTGCTCGATATCCCGTTGCAATCGCGCATACTCCTCTCCAAAGACCCGTGCCCAGGCGAGGTACATGGAGCGGTGAGGAAGAACTGGTGCGCCATCGGTCTCGCCGTCCTCGGCGTCGAGCTGATGGGCAAACTCGTGGAAGACGACGTTGTGGCCGTCGTGTATGTCCGCCGCACCGGATCGGACATCGTCCCACGATAGGACGATGGCGCCCTGTTTCCAGGATTCGCCGAGACGGGGTTGCATCCCTTCGGTGACGATTCCTGTGATGTCCTGTTCGCGACGGTGGGCGAGATACGCGTGCGGGTAGACGACGATCGAGTAGAGGCCAGGATAGCAGTCGGTCTTGCGGTGCAGGAGGAGGATGCACGCCTGCGCGGCGATGGTGACCCGAATCTCGTCGGTCATCGCCAAGCCGCCCGCCCCCTCGAAGCGTTTCTCCGCCAGGAAGATCTGAATATGTCGCTCAAGTTCCTCGCGATCGGCCGGTGGAAGATAACGAACGAAGGGGACGTTCTTCTCGATGATCCTTTGCCATGCGCTGGAGAACTCACGCCTGCTGATCTTCTCCCGCCGTCGCGCTTTGAACCAGCTCAAGCTGCTCGCTCCATCATTATCGTTCCCTCGCTCCTGTGGCGGAGGCGGCGCGATCTAGCGCACGGGGTTTCGCAGGATGCCTATTCCACCGATCTCTACCTCGACGACGTCCCCGGCGGAGAGCGGGCCGACCCCGGCCGGGGTTCCGGTGGCGATCACATCCCCTGGTTCTAGGGTCATGTAGGCGGAGATTTCCTCGATGAGAACGGGGATCGGGAAGATAAAGTCGCGCGTCGATCCGTCCTGCTTCGTCTTGCCGTTCACCCTAAGCATGACGTGGAACGGTCCGTCGATCTCGTCCTTGGTGACGATCATCGGACCGATCGGAGCGGAGGTGTCGAATCCCTTGGCCCGCACCCAGTTCTTCTCCCACTTCTGTGCCTCGCGGTCGGAGATGTCGTTCAGGCATGTGTAACCGAGGATAACATCCATCGCCTCTGCAGCGGAAACGTTGCGGCAGCGTTTGCCGATGACAACGGCAAGTTCTGCCTCGTGGTGCACCATGGAACTCCTTGGGAGGACGATTTCCTCTTCGGGACCGATCACGGAGGAGGGGGGCTTGAAGAAGAGCAACGGTCGTGTTGGGACCTCGTTTCCCAACTCCTGCGCGTGCGCGGCGTAGTTGCGCCCTACACAGATGATCTTCGTCGGGGTGCACGGGGCGAGAAGCCTCACCTGGGAGAGAGGAACCTCCCCGCGAGGGGTGATGATCACCTCTTCACGCAACTCACCGTTCTCGGTTTTTTTGGTCTCGCGAGAGATAAAACGGACTAGGCGCATGAGCACTCCTTAGCTGCTAGAGATGTGGGTGAGACCGTATCCCATCGCCAGGTTCGTTGCAAGAGGGATCAGGCAATTGAGCGAGTGAGTAATTGAGAGATCGGAAGACTGAATGATCGGGAGATTTAATCACTCAATCGCTCAACCACTCAACCTTTGCTCCCCAATCCGCTTTCACCTTCTTCTTGGTCTACCCGGTCAAGCGGACCGGCATGCACACGTAGAGGACCCCCGCATCTAATGGGTTGATCACCTCGCCGGAAGGCTCGATCAACCCAGCCTTCTCCGAATCGGTGAGCCAGAGAGTGATCTCCTCGGAGGCCATGCGTTTTAGAGCATCGATCATGTATTCCGCTTTGAACGAGATCTCAACGGCCTTGGTAGGTACCTTCTTCACGCGGACGCGCTCCTCTGCCTCTCCTTTATCCCTGGAAGAGGAGTTGATGCGTGCTGCACTCTCGTCGGTCGTCACACGCAAGGTGATGGCATTGGACTCCTCCGCGGAGGTGATCTCGATCCGCTGTAGTGTGGCAAGGAGGGGTTGTCTGTCGAAGGCGAGGGCGAGCGGACTATCCTTAGGGACGACCCGGTCGAAATCGGGGAATTCCTCGGCGAGCGTCTTGGCGATGAACGTCACTCCGCCGGATTGGAAGAAGAGTTGTCCCTCCCCTTGATAGAGATCGACCGTCCCTTCCCCAGCCTGTGAGAGGACGCGGTCGAGGTCGGTCAGGACACTCCCTTCGACCAGAAACTCGCTCTCCGTGAATATCTCTTCGGCATCGATCGTCTTCATTGCCAGGCGGTACCCGTTCGTCGAAACAAGTTTTACCCGCCCACTTTTCAGTACGATATCGACCCCGGTCAGGCTGAGGCGCGTCGTCTCTCCGGCCTTCAGTGTAGCGAAGACAGTCTGATCAAGACCGCGGTGGAAGGAATCCACCTTGAGCACGGCGATCTTCGCCGACGGGAGTGCAGGGACCTCGGGGTAATCCTCTATCGGGAGGGTTGGAAGGTCGAACAGTGCCTCTCCACAGCGCAACTTGACGACCACCCCATCAGTCTCATCGGTCTTCAGGCTGATCTTGTCGTCCTCGGGGAGGTGAGCCGCGATCTGTGAGAGGACCACTCCATTTAGCACGACCGCCTCATCATTGGCGCGGTTCTCAATCGGGACCTCGCAGTGGACCGCCCGTTCGAGATCGGTCGCGTAGAGGCGCAGTCGGTTCCCCTCGATCTCCATCTTTAATCCAGAGAGAATCGGCATACTGCTGCGGGTTCCCAGGGCATAGCTTGCGAGTTTGACCCCGAAGACCAGATCATCTTTGCTGCATACGAAATCCATCATCTTCCCCCTTATTTGTGAGAATGCTGGGCGGGATCATGATACACGATTAGCAAGCCATTCCACAAAAACTAGACCGCGAGATGCCGTGCCACCTGCTCTGCGATCTTCTCGATGAATAGAGTTCCATCGATAATTCGAACGTGCGGATCATCGCGCATCAGCTCCAGGTACCCATCGCGGACCCGCCGGTAGAAGGCGAGATCCTCCTGTTCAATACGGTCGCCCTCTCCACGCTTCCGAGCAAGAGCAACTTCCGCAGGGAGGTCGATGAGGAAGGTGGTATTCGGCTGCCTCCCCGCTGTCGCAATTTCGTTCAACCGCCGGATAAGGTCGAGATCGATCCCCCGTCCGTACCCCTGATAGGCAAGACTGGATAGACGGAACCGACTGGAGACGACGGTGTGGCCCGAAGCCAGCGCCGGCTCGATCACCTCGCTAGAGAGTTGTGCACGGCAAGTGATGAACAGCAGTAGTTCGGAAAGCGGTAGGAGTTCAGTGTTCTCGTTCGAGAGGATCACCTCGCGGACGCCCTCCCCAAGCGATGTTCCCCCGGGCTCGCGCGTAGTGGTCACTCGGATATTCACCTTGCGCAGCCGGTCGGCGAGGAGACGCACCTGCGTCGTCTTGCCGGTAAAATCGAGCCCTTCAAAGACAATCAGCTGACCGTGAAGATCGATCTTCATCACCTCCAAAGAACGTATGGATAACGATCAATCCTACCCCCACAGTGACGCAGACATCGGCCAAGTTATTGACAAAGAGACCTCTCACCTCGAGAAAGTCAAGAACATACCCATAGAGTAGACGATCGATCAGGTTTCCCACCGCTCCGCCGAGGACGAGCGCCAGCCCCGTGTTCAGCAGTCGGCTGTGGTAGCGACCGCGGGCGATGAAGAAGAGAACTATCAGAGCAACGATCGAGGAGACGACCACGAAAAGAGTGTCGTTTCCAGGGAGAATTCCAAATGCCCCCCCGTAATTGTGAACCCGCGTCAACCGGATCGTCTCCCCAATGAGGGGGCGCGCCTCGGCGAGGGCGAGGTTCGCCACCGCCCACCATTTAAGGAGGCGATCGAGGGCGACAGCGAATCCGGCAAGGGTAAGATAGGGGAGTCTATTCATAGACCTACAGCCTATCCGCGTCGATCGATCCCGTCAAGGACCAGAGGCGGAAGGGTGAAGACGGGATTAAGGGGCAACGGAGTGGAGTAAGGATTATAGAGACGCCCAACAGCAACCGCCTAACGCTGAGGAATCCAGGAGGAAAGACAAGATCGTACAGGCTGCTGCATAAACTCTTCTCCTTGCGGGTTGCAGAGCAAGGCCGGAGGCCGAACAGAAGCTTTCACCGCTGAGAACGCGGAGCACGCAGAGAGTGGGAGCAAGGTTGAGTGATTGAATCTCTCAATCTTCCGATCATTCAATCTTCCGATCTCTCAATTTCTGGATTCCTAAGAGCTCAAGAAGATCGTACGAGGCTAGCCTCACAAGGCTATTTGGCGAGCGCGGCGCGGACGGCAGCGATGCCGTCTGTCAGTGCCTGATCGAGGTTATCAACCTGGGGTCCGCCCCCTTGCGCGAAGGTGTGATTTCCCCCGCCCCCACCGCCGAGCGTCTTTGCCATGGAGCGGACGAGCACTCCAGCATCGATCGTGGCGATCTTCGGACTCGCTTTGCAGATAGCGATCCCTTGTCCATTTGCCTCTCCCACTAAGATAATCACCGCCGGCCGCGCCCGCTCTTCGAGGAGGTCGGCGAGGTGTTTGATTCCTTCAGCGCTCTCATTCACACGGCCGGTGATCAGCGTAATTCCGCCAATCTGTTCGCCGGTCGCAAGGATCTCATCGCAGCGCACTCGGAGAGCCGTCTCGCCCATCTCTTCCACCCGCTCCTTCAAGGTGGACAGTTCGGCACGCAAGCGGCATAGGCCCGCACGCGGATCATCGCCAAGGTCCTCGCACAATGCGCTCAGGAGCGCTCTTTGCGCGCGCAACCACTTAAGGGCTCCATCCCCGGTGAGCGCACGGATTCGGCGCATCCCCGCAGCCACGCTCTCCTCGAAGACGATCTGAATCAGCCCAATCTCGCCGCTTCGCGATACGTGCGTCCCCCCGCAGAGTTCGCGGCTAAACTCCCCTATCCCGACGACGCGCACGCGCTCCTTCCCCTTGTACTCCTCGTCGAAATGGGCCGTGGCCCCAGAGGCTTTGGCTTTCTTGAGCGACATCTCTTCAGTATTGACCGGCAGATCCTTTAAAACGATGTCGTTGACGAGGTCTTCCACGCGAACGATTTCCTCGTTCGTCATTTTCTCGAAATGCGAGAAATCGAACCGCAGCTCCTCATCGGAGACGTAAGAACCAGCCTGAATCACATGTTTGCCGAGTGCCTCGCGGAGGGCGGCGTGCAACAAATGAGTAGCAGTGTGATTCCGCGCGATCCGTTTATGGCGTGATTCATCGACGATGAGACGGCAGCGGTCACCAATAGCGAACGATCCCTCGACGATCTTCATGCGGTGGAGGAACGCGTTGTTTGGGCTCTTGCGAACGTCAAGGACCGTGGCAGACCCGGCTTGAGAGAGGTTCTCGATCTTCCCGGTATCCGCAACCTGCCCGCCCGACTCGGCGTAAAACGTGGTCTGATCGAGGATTATCTCCGTCGTCCCCTCGTCGCCAGGATACGCGGCGAGGATAGTCCCTTCGGATTCTGTCGTATCGTAGCCGAGGAAGAGTGTGGGTCTCTCCTCCCCCTCTCGCGATATGGCGTCCTCGGTCGACACGATCCCGGACCGGGATCGCGCCCTCTGCCCGGCCATTGCTTCCTGAAAGCCTTCGTTCTCGATCGAGATTCCCTGTTCGGAAGCGATCTCCTCGGTCATTTCGAGCGGGAAACCGTAGGTATCGTACAGCTCGAAAGCAATCGCACCGGGGAGGATCGTTTCTCCCGCGGCGGCCAGCTCCTCCAGTGTTCTCTGCAATCGCCGTTCACCACCGCGTAGGGTCTTGCGGAACGTATCCTCTTCCCGAGAGATGATCCGTTCGGCAAGGTCGCGTGCAGAAACAACCTCTGGGTACGCTCTCCCGAGTGTCGCCACGACCGGCTCTACCAACTGAGGCAGCGTTCCATAGGGAAGTTCCAGTTTCTCCCCGGCACGGATCGCTCGCCTCAATATGCGGCGCAGGACGTACCCCTGCTTCTCGTTTGACGGCATGACACCGTCTGCCAGGAGCATAGTCACACCGCGAATATGATCGGCAATGATGTTGCGATGAGTTCGATCCTTCGCTGTGAACGTTCTCGGCATCGCTGTCTCGATCGCCACAGTGATCGGGATGAAGGTATCGATCTCGAAGTCGCTCTCCACACCCTGCAGGACAGCGGCCGTCCTCTCAAGGCCCATCCCGGTGTCGATGCTCTTATTTTCGAGCGGGGTGAGATCTCCGTCCTTCTGAGCATCGTACTGCATGAATACCAGGTTCCAGATCTCGGAGAACCGGTCGCAATCGCACGCAACCCCACGACAACCCGGGCCGCACGCTCTCTCGCTCCCGGTATCGTAGAAGATCTCGGAATCCGGGCCGCACGGTCCACTCTCGCCGACCGGCCCCCACCAGTTGTGTTCCTTCCCCAGACGGACGAGCCTCGCGCTAGGAATGCCGGTTCTATCTCGCCAGATATCGTAGGCTTCGTCGTCCTCTTGGAAGACTGAGATCCACAGTCGTTCGGCAGGGATAGCGAGCTCCACAGTGAGGAATTCCCACGCCAATTCAATCGCTCTCTCCTTGAAGTAATCCCCGAACGAGAAGTTCCCCAGCATCTCGAAGAAGGTGTGGTGATAGGCTGTCACTCCGACGTTCTCGATATCGGTTGTGCGAAAACACTTCTGGCACGTTGTCGCACGGGGAAAGGCGGCCCGGCGGTGGCCCCAGAAGATCTCCTTGAACTGGACCATCCCCGCGGAGGCGAAGAGGAGCGTTGGATCGTTCGGAACGATAGATGAGCTCGGAAGGCGCTGGTGCCCCCGCTCGGCGAAGTAGTTCAAGTAAAGGTCGCGAAGTTCGTTGGCTTTCATGGAGGCCCCCTTAGCATGTTGAGGTAAGGATTCTAATAACAGTGTCACGGAAAATCAAAGCTCTAACTCGTGTTTTGCAATTTCTGAATAAGTTCTGTATGATGCGCTTGCTTAGCGCTTTGTCTGTAACTGGAACGAGCCTATTAGAAATCAAAGAGGGTGAGATGGGCGGTATAGCTCGATATATCACGCAGAGGTTGTTGTTGACGATACCGATGCTCCTCATCCTTCTTACACTTGTCTTTCTTATTCTACGGGTTATGCCGGGTGATCCCGTGTCGGCGATGCTCGGCGGGAGGAATGTCTCACAGGAATTAATGGATGAGTACCGCCACAAGATGGGGGTCGATCGCCCGATTCCCGTACAGTACGCCGAGTACCTCGGGGGGATCATCCGCGGTGATTTTGGAAAGTCCTTCCGCACTAACAAACCTGTAGTCACGGAGCTATTCATCCGCTTCCCGGCTACGTTGGAGCTGGCCTTCTTCGGCCTGATCTTTGCGGTAATCTTCGGGTTTGGCACCGGCCTCATCGCTGCAATCCGGGCGGATCGACCGACCGACCACGTAGTGCGCATCTTTCACATCGGATCGTTCGCCATGCCTCTCTTCTGGCTTGGCCTGATGCTGCAGGTGATCTTCGCCGTGAAGCTTGGCTGGCTGCCGGTGGCGAGTCGGCTCGGAGGACGTATCGCCTTCACCTTCCAATCGATCACCGGGTTTTACCTGTTCGATTCTATCCTGGGGGGGAATAAGACCGTGATCATCGACGTGGCGAAACACCTGGTCCTCCCTTCGATCACCCTCGGATTCGCTCAAGCCGGATTACTCGGCCGGATGACCCGCGCCAGCATGCTTGAGGTTCTCGACCAGGACTACGTCACCACCGCGCGAGCAAAAGGGTTGCGAGAACGAGTGGTGGTCCTCTACCATGCCTTGCGTAACGCGCTGATTCCGATCGTCACCGTCTTTGGCCTCCAGTTTGCCATCCTCATGGGAGGGGCGGTCCTCACCGAGACCGTCTTCTCCTGGCCGGGGATAGCAAGCTTCCTCGTGCGCTCGATCGAGGCGCGTGACTGGCCGGCGATCCAGGGGAGCGTCGTCTTCATCGCGATCTTCATCTCTGTGATCAATCTGCTCGTCGATATCACGTATTCGTTCATCGATCCCCGGGTGAGGTACTAATGACGCATACAATGGTGAAGGGGCTCGATTGGATCGTCCGCAAGTTCTCACGCGGCCGGCACGCCCTGCGAAGGCAGACCATCCTCAAGGTGGGGCTCGTCATCGTCTTCCTCTTCCTGCTCGTCACAGCACTCGCTCAGTACTCGTGGTTCACCCCTTATGATCCGATCTACTACCGGGATGCACCCCGACTCGAAGGGCCCTCTGTGCAGCACTGGATGGGGGCCGATCAACTCCACCGCGACGTATTCAGCCGTGTGCTCGCCGGTGGGAAGGCCTCGCTGATAGTCGCCTTCAGCGCGGTCGCGTTGAGCATGAGCATCGGATCGATCCTGGGGTGGATCTCTGGGTTTACCGGTGGTTTCCTCGACCGTTTCCTTTCATTGACAATGGATGCGCTATACTCGTTCCCATCGATGATCCTTGCCATCGTGCTTGTAGCAATGTTCGGTGCCGGGATCGGTCCGATGATCTGGGCGGTTGGGGTCGTCTACATTCCGACCTACTTCCGCGTCACCCGCGCCGAGGTGTTGCAGGTGCGCGAGACGACCTACGTCGAGGCAGTGCGTGCAGTAGGAGCGAGCAACGTACGCATCATCCTTCGCCACGTCGCCCCCAACACGGTGAACGCGATCATGGCCGTATCTTCGTTTAACCTGGCTGACGCCATCCTCACGGTCGCCGCCCTCTCCTTCCTCGGCTTCGGCCTTCCGCCTCCGGCTCCGGATTGGGGGTTCGATATTCAAAACGGGCAGAAGTTCTTGCAATCGGGCTCCTGGTGGCTGATCACATTCCCTGGCCTGATGATCATCGCCCTCTCCCTCGGGTTCGGCCTGGTCGGCGAGGGGATCAGCGATCTGGTCAACCCAAAACGAAAGCGAAAGCGGATTTGATTTTACCGAAAAATAGTGTTAAAGTGGTGCAGAAAAGGCTTATATTTCATAAGAAGGAGGTGGTGCCCCCCAGTACGTTAAGAGCAGGGAGAACGGCAAATGTTCATCGATAACCAAGGAGGTAAAAGATGAAACGAGTATTGAGTGTTCTACTGGCAATCGGACTATTGGCTTCGATGGCGCTGGTTGCAACAGCGCAAGAACCCCTGATCATGGGGACGACCGACCGCGTAACACAGCTTGCATTCGCGAACAGCTATGACCACTACTCTTGGCACGTGCTGC
>JAUWNS010000220.1 GCA_030612485.1 Candidatus Bipolaricaulota bacterium | reverse complement strand
CGCCAGCGCCGCGATCGGCCTGATCTCGCTTGCGATCGCGCTGCGCCCACCGGCGTTGATCATGGTCCTTACAGCCTTCTCCTGGGCGGCGATTGCCTCCACCTGTCTGTGGCCGATCCTCGCTGGAATCTACTGGAAAGGCGCGCCGCGTTGGGGGATCATCGCCTCGATGACGAGTGGGTTGACGGTCGCACTCGTTTGGATGGCGCTCGGTTCGCCGTTTGGCCTGCATGGGTTCATTCCTGGTACGGCCACGGGGCTGATCTCGCTTATCGTAGTGAGCCTCGTCACCCCCAAACTCCCGCAGGAGCACCTTGAGAGAGTCTGGGGAGAGGGAGACTCGGGGACACGGAGACGCGAAGAGTGAAAACCAATATTCCTTGGCGACCTTTGCGGCTTGAGTGAGCGTAGCGAGCGGGCGAGAGGAAAAGCCTGTGCCTCTCGCAAAGACGCAAAGAACGCAAAGGGAAGCGTGAATTGGTAAGGCGAAAAAGATGCTTAAAACTCAGGGATTAAGGCCTTTCTTGGTGGCCTTTGCGGCTTGAGTGAGTGATAACGAACGGGCGAGAGGAAAAGCTTGTGGTTCTCGCAACGACGGTCGCCTACTGTGGTAAGGGGGAGGAAACGATGAAACGCAGATCTTTTCTCGTTGGTCTCAGTGTGATAGTCATCCTGGTTGCCGCAGCAACAGGCGTGTACCTCATGACCGACATTGGAAGAGGACCTCTTGATACGGTTTCCGTCTGCCTTACTGGACCACTGGATGCACGATCAACAGGGATCATCATCGCCCAAGAGGAGGGGTTCTTCCGTAAGAATCGCCTTGAGGTAAGCTTTGCACCAGCGAGCGGGCGGATCGATCCTGTTCGTTCAGTCGCATCAGGAGCGAACACGTTCGGCATTGCAAGCGCCGAGGAGATCATCGTCGCGCGATCCCGCGGCTTACCACTCGTCGCCGTGGCCACGCTCCTTCAGCATCCTGTTGAAGACCACGAGGACGATGCCTATACAGAAGTCCTCTTCACGACGGATAAGACGATTTTGGAGTCCGCGAAGCTAGTTGAGTTGTTCCTAGGCGCTCTCCTGCGCGGGTGGCAAGAAGTCGTCGATCATCCCGAGGAGGCGGTCTTGACACTCGTTTCGCAGGATGAAGAGCTCGATCGAGATCTAGATCAAGAGCACGAGCTTGCGGCGCTGCGGGCGATCATTCCCTCACTCACGGCTGATGCCAACGGGAGAATTGGCTGGATGGAATCCACACGGTGGGAAGCACTCTATCAGGGATTGGAGGCCAAAGGATTTCTCGATGACCGGTTCGATCCCTCTGAGGCTTACACCACAAGGTTCATCGAGGAGATCTACGGACGCGATTAACGTAATTGTTTCACCACGAAGGACACGAAGAGCACGAAGGAGTCAAAGGACGAAGCGCTTGATCCCGCTCTTAAGTTTGGTGACATTGAAGTTCATCAGGATGTCAAGGGTTGGGTAGTTTTTTCCGGTCCATGGTCGGCGGAAACAGTGAGCCATCAGTAGCCAGTTTACAGCTCTTTACTTTGGGTCTTGTGCCCAACGTTGCTCTCTGTGTCTCAACGTGGCAGACGAGCTGCCACGCTACCCCGAGGATACCAGCAGCACGCCTTTGTACTCCACCGATTGCGGATGCTGCAGCTTGAACCAAATTCCATTCTTCGTGTCCTTCGTGCTCTTCGTGGTGGATGCTCTTTGACATCCGTCCCGTGCAACCGAAATTAGAAGTCACTGCCCACTCGAAAGGATTAGGAACCACGTATGAACCGCGCTACCTCGACCTCGTCTCCTGGGGAAATCGTCCCGGTAAAGATGCGAATCTCTCCGTCCACGATCGTTCTTACTGTCCAGGCTGTTTCGCCTTCTGCACGGCAGGCTTCGTAGTAGTCGATGAACACTACATACTCCCCGGAAGGAGCTTCTTTGTACGGCCAGTAGATGTTCTCCGGCCCACCGTGTGAGATCGGGTCGCACCAGTCGTCCCAGTCCTGTTCCCCTCCACTCGCGCGAGAGGAGTTCCACCAGCAGATATCCTCACCCGCTGGGTCGATGATATGAAGATCAAGGTCGGCTGTGCCCTCCCACGTGAGGGTCACCTGGACATCACCGGTTCCGAGGAGCTCAGGAGGGACTGTGAAGGTCGTCCCCGGCAGAAGAGCGGCGAGGTTTGACATGTGGGGAAGGTTTGACCTGGCCATGATATCAACATCGGCCTTGCGAAGGAGCCAGGGCGCGAGCCCACCGATCATGGTATCGTATATTCGGTAATCATTGGTGATGTTCCAGATCGCGTTCTGAGCGTACGGATTATCCCAGACCTCTTTTGCGTCGATTGCGTCGAGGAGTCTCAGTAGCTGCGGCGCTTCATCATATACCCACTCCGTAAGTGAAGGCGCAACATCCAAGTGTGTACCAATGTCGGGCGGGCCCATCTCCCAATCGAGACAGAACGTCCAGATATCCTCATCCCTCACTTCTTGGTTTGCTGGAAGATGCACGTTAAGGTTCCGGCTTATGACCATGTTCTGATCCTCGCGAGCTTTGGTGAGCAGGACGTCACCTCTACGTACCTCAAGAAGGTAATCCTGGGGGTTAGACCCGTTAGAGAGGATGGTCACTCGGTTGCCAAGGTAGCCACCCTGACTGATAAGGGTGATAAGGCCGAGCCTCACGCCCTGTTCCAATGAGATCGATTGTTGTGCAAAGGCACTAGAAAAGAGAACTATACTCGCTAGTATGAGAAGCAGTAAGACCCTGAATTTCAACAACGTAATCGCCTCCTTTTTACAACGAGTCAGCCTGTGCGAGGAAGATTATAGCCGATCCCCCCTTATTGAGAAGCAGTGGTTTCTATCGCAAGACGAAGAAGGCAACACCCAGGGTGATGAGCGCCCCTACCGTGATCGGCCCGGCCATCCTTCGCAGGAAAGAGGAGAGTGATGTTCCGAAGTACTCGAGTGATACCGAGATGCACGGGTGAATTGGAGTGATGATGTATCCGAGGAAGGTGGAGAAGAAGGTCACGGCAAACGCTGCTTCGGACATCACCCCATAGGTAGAAATATAGATAGGTATGATTATCGACGCTGGTGTCTGGATGCGACCGGTGATGAGCCCAAGGAGGAACCCGATCACCACGCACAGTATGATCGGCGAGAGATCGAGCGCCGCAAGGGTCTCCGGGACCCCGGATGCCTTGAACACGTTCAGGAAGACGAACATCGCGAGGATGATGAGCGAGAACTTCCACGGTCTCATCTTCCGTGCGATTGCGACACAGTCCGCCCTGTTCAGCCGCCCGATAGCGACCACTGCGAGAAAACTCACCGCAACCCCGATCGCCGTTCCGATCTCGTGATAGGGAAGGTGAAGGACGCTGTTTATCAGGATGTCGAGCGCTGGCGCTGTCAGGATAAGAGCCAGAGGGATGGACAACCCCGAAAAGGAGAAGGCCCCGGCACGGGCGACCCGTCCGTTGACCCGCCGCAGGAGGAAGACGTAGCCTAACAAGACATCGAGAAGAAAGACGGGAATGAGGAATAGGATGGCTCGGTAGACGTCGAGTGAGGCCATCTTGGCCGAGGCGATCAGGGCTGGACCCAGGGGGTATACGAGGTAGAGAGCATGGCGGAACCATACGTT
>JAUWNS010000031.1 GCA_030612485.1 Candidatus Bipolaricaulota bacterium | reverse complement strand
TCGGGGAGCTTACGCTCAGCGATCCGTCTTACCTGTTCGGTCGTGATCTTGGCGACTTTCATCCGGTTCGGCTCAGGAGACCCAGATTGTACCCCCGCGGCCATCTTAATCAACTCCGCAGCTGGTGGCTGTTTGAGAATGAAACTGAACGTTCGATCCATATAGACCGAGATCACCACAGGGATGATCACTCCAGCGGTCTCGCCCTTGGTTGCCTCGTTGAACTTCTTGCAGAAGTCCATGATGTTCAGTTTATGCTCCCCCAAGGCCGGGCCGACCGGAGGGGCGGGCGTCGCCTGTCCAGCTGGGATCTGAAGATTAATCTTTGCAATTGCGTTCTTCGCCATCTTACCTCCTACCTATCAACTACAGCTTTTCAATCCCATCGAACCCAAGCCGGACCGGGGTCTCACGTCCGAAGATCTTCACCATCACCGTGACCTCTTCGGCGTCCTTGTCGATCTCCTTGACATCACCGGTAAAGTCAGCGAATGGGCCTTCCACGATCTCCACCACTTCGCCGACGGAGAAGTCAACTTCGATCTTCGGCTCACCAGGGGCAATCGGGATCTCCAACAGCCCCGTCTTGCGTTTGATCAGCTTCATCTCCGGACCCTCGATCGGGACCGGCTTGAACCGGGAGCCGACGTAACGGACCGCTCCTCGTATCCCGTCAATCAAGGACATCATCTCTTCGATATCGAGCCCCATCCGGCCGAAGACGTATCCCGGAAAGAGACGGCGTTTCTCGATCCGCTGGATCGTGATCACCCGTTTGTCCTTGTACTCCTTCACCTTGAGGAGCCCGGAGGCACGACTCGTGGTCTGGTCGGCCACTTCGATGGGATCCCCCTTCTCAAGGGTCATCCCCTTGCGTACCTTCCCATGGTACTTCTCCGGGATCAGTCGCGACTTCACCTTCCCATCGGCATACTCAAACGTCACCCTGCGCACCTTGTCTCGCAAGGCGATCTTCCCTGTGTTCGTCACGACAAACTTCTCGTCGCTATCCGATGTGAGAGGAACCCCGTTTCGGATCTTCTCCCCTACCCGAATATCGCGGCGGATCCGTTTCCCATCCGGGATAAGATACTCTTCCTCGTTCCTGTTCGTCAGCTCTATGATAACTCGCTGCAGGAGTTCCACTTCGACTACACGCGCCGCTGCATCCATGTGCCGCGGTGCCTTGCGGGCAATCACCTCACCACGAGCTATCCGCTCGTTCGGCTTGGCGACCAAGTCGTACTCATACGGAATCCGGTACTCGGTTCCTGCCCCACGCCGACTGCGGGATGTGATTACCTCTTCCACAGGAACGAGGAAGAAGGTCTCCTCTCCTCCTACGTGAAAGAGTTCAAACCTCTTCTCCCATTCCCGCTTCCTGATCCGTTCGTTGAGGTCTTCCTTGACCTTCAGCTCCGAGCCAGCGTAGGTTTGAATCGCGTACCACTTCTTCATCCGCATGATATATGTGCTAAAGCTCGATGAAGAACTTGAGGATTCCCTGGAGGATCGTATCCACGCCCCAAATGTAGATCGTCAAGATGATAACGAACAACACGATCAATCCGGTCATAGATATGACTTCATTACGCGTCGGCCAGCTCACACGGGAGACTTCTCCACGGACCCCTTTCAAGAAGTTTGTGATCCTCGCAAGCATCCTTCCCACGTCTCCTTTTTCACCAAAGCTTTTAATGAAGCAGGCCCGGGAGGAGTTGAACCCCCAGCCTTCCGATTTGGAGTCGGACGCTCTGCCAATTGAGCTACGGGCCTAGATAAGGTCTAGCGCGCTAGACCTCCTTGTGAGCGGTGTGGTGTCGACACCACTTACAATACTTATTAAGGTTTAACTTCTCGCGGACGTTGTTCTTGTTCCGCTTCGTGTGGTAATTCCGTCGACCGCACTCGCTACAAGCAAGTGCGACATTGATCACCGTCTCCCCTTTTTTGGCCATCGCTCGTCCTTATTCGATGATCTTAGTGACTACGCCCGCGCCGACCGTCCGTCCACCCTCGCGTATCGCGAACCGGAGACCGACGTCCATTGCGACGTGGTGGATCAGGTTACCGATGATCTTCACGTTATCTCCAGGCATCACCATCTCCACTCCCTCAGGGAGCTCGACAATACCAGTGATGTCCGTCGTGCGGAAGAAGAACTGCGGCTTATATCCGCTGAAGAATGGGGTGTGACGCCCACCTTCATCCTTGCTGAGGATGTAGACTTCGCCCTCGAACTTCGTGTGCGGAGTGATCGATTTTGGAGCGGCGATGACCTGTCCGCGTTCGATCTCGTCCTTATCGATCCCACGCAGGAGGATTCCCACGTTGTCCCCGGCGATCGCGTAATCGAGGATCTTGTTAAACATCTCCAGACTGGTGGCGACGCTCTTCTGGACCTTATCGTGAATCCCAACGATCTCGATCTCCATTCCCGGAGTGATCTTCCCACGCTCGACGCGCCCGGTAGCGACCGTTCCGCGTCCCTTGATGGAGAAGATGTCCTCGATCGGCATCAGGAACGGCTTATCCTCCTCGCGATCCGGCAGAGGTATGTATTCGTCTACCGCCTTCATCAGCTCGATCACCGACTGACAGGCTTCATGACTCGGATCATCACCGTGTTCCATAGCAGCAAGCGCCGAGCCGCGGATGATCGGGATCTCGTCTCCAGGGAACTCATACTCGGAGAGGAGTTCGCGGATCTCCATCTCGACAAGGTCGATCAGTTCAGGGTCGTCAACCTGGTCAACCTTATTCAGGTAGACGACCATCGCCGGCACGTTCACTTGCTTCGCGAGGAGCACATGTTCACGCGTCTGCGGCATCGGCCCGTCCGAGGCGGCAACGACAAGAACCGCCCCGTCCATCTGAGCGGCCCCGGTAATCATGTTCTTGATATAATCTGCGTGCCCCGGACAATCGATGTGCGCATAGTGACGGTTATCGGTCTCGTACTCAACGTGTCTGACGTTGATCGTGATACCACGGGCTTTCTCCTCAGGCGCGTTGTCGATGTCCTCAAAGGCCATCGCCTTCGCCTTCTTCCCTTGAGCGGCAAGGATCTTCGTGATCGCCGAGGTCAGCGTCGTCTTACCGTGATCGATGTGTCCGATCGTCCCAATATTTATGTGGGGTTTATCCCTCACAAACTGTTCTTTCGCCATTACCCCTTACCTCCTTAACTTGACATAACCAGCCAAAAAAACCTTTTGCTCGCTAAGAGCCCGCGATCGGAGTCGAACCGATGACCTCCCCCTTACCAAGGGGGTGCTCTACCGCCTGAGCTACACGGGCGTTCTGGCTGCTCGAAAATTTCGTCTAGTGTAACCGCAACCCCCAAGGTTTGCCAAGTGGAGGGGGAGGGATTCGAACCCCCGTAGGCGTCCGCCAACGGATTTACAGTCCGCCCCGTTTGGCCACTTCGGTACCCCTCCAGCAAAACCAACAAATAGCCAGCGGCCAGAATTGAACTGGCAACCTACTGATTACAAATCAGTTGCTCTGCCGATTGAGCTACGCTGGCACGCTAGACCAATACTCAGCGGCTCATTTTAACGGAGGGCTTGGACCCTGTCAAGATGCGACCCGAAGCCAGATCTTCCTCTCCCGCGGACCGTCAAACTCGGCGAGGAAGACACCTTGCCACATACCCAGACAGAGCTTCCCTCCCTCGATAAGGATCTGAACGCTCCCTCCGATAAAGGCGGCCTTGACGTGCGCGGACGAGTTCCCCTCTGCATGCGTCCAGGCCCGGCGTTCGGGAACGAGTTCTTCCAGGAACGAGTCGATGTCGTGTACCACCGCAGGATCGGCCCGTTCGTTGATCATCAAGCCTGCCGTGGTATGTGGACAGTAGAGAGTACACAGACCCTCTGCCACCCCAAGGCGTGAAACCACAGCCTCTACCGCAGGGGTGATCTCGACGAACTCAGTCTTCCGATGCGTCGTTACCCTGATCGTCTGCATTATGACCTTGCAGCACCGCATCGAGATCAGTGCGCAACCCTTCCTTGTCCGTCAGGTTCTGCACTCGCAGGATTACCCGATCATAAGTGTCGTCGCGCGCGCCCTGCACCAGGCTCACCAGCTTCACATCGTGACGGTTCAGAATATCGAAGATATTGTAGAGGCCTTTTGCACCAGTATCAGTTGGGATCTTAAGAGTGATCCGGGTTCCCTCAAGGCCAACCCCCAGCGCTTGAGCAAGGGCACGCAGGATCTCGCTTTGCGAGATAACACCAACTAAGTGTCCATCGTCAACGACCGGGAGGAGGACCAATTGATTCTCGATCAGGACGAGCGCTGCCTTCTCCACGGTATCACTCGGACTCACGGCAAATCGCGCCTCGAAACTGGCTCCTTCGACCGGAACATCCCAGTCAGTCACTCCCTTGAGCGCGCCCTTGGTGATGAATCCCGCGAGCTTGTTCTCCGTGTCGACGACTAAGAGGAGGGAGAACCCCTTCTCCTCCATCACCTGCTTGACCTCGGAGAGCGGAGCATCCGTCCGGACGGTTACCGGATCGGAGTGCATGTAGCGACCAACGTTCATTCAGTCTCTTCCTTAGCCTCGGAGATGATCTTATCTTGCAAGTTCGCCGGTACAGACTGGTACTTCAAGAACTCCATCTGGAACGTAGCCCTCGCTTGGGTCAGCGACTTGAGATCGAGGGCGTAGCTTTGCACCTCAATCAAGGGCACCTCGGCACGTATGAGCGTCACTCGCCCCAAAGGTTCCATTCCCAGGATCCGTCCGCGCCGCCCGTTCAGGTCGCTGATAATATCGCCGGTATGATCGTCCGGGACCCGCACTTCAAGGGCCATCACTGGTTCGAGGAGACACGGGCTTGCATCGTCGAACGCCATACGGAAAGCGTGCCGTGCCGCCAGCTTGAACGCCAGTTCCGAGGAATCAACCGGGTGGAATGACCCGTCGAAGACGGCAACGGCAACGTGCGAAACCGGGTACTTTGCCAGGTTCCCTTCCGCCATCGCCTCGACAATCCCTTTCTCCACTCCAGGGATGTACTGCCCAGGGATCGACGCCCCCTTGATCTCATTGAGAAACTTAAAGTCCTCACCCTTAAGCGGCTCGATGCGGATGACTACTTCGCCGAACTGGCCACGGCCGCCGGACTGCTTCTTGTGGCGGTACTTGGCGATTGCCTTCTTGCGGATCGTCTCCTTGTAAGGAATGCGTGGCCGGTGCGTTTCCAACGAGACGTTGTGGCGGTTCTTCAACCGTTCGATGACGATGGAGAGATGGATGTCCCCCATCGCCCACAGGAGCATCTCCTTCGTCACCGGATCACGCTCGAACTTGACGGTCGCCTTGGTGGCGGCAATCTCCTTCAATGCCCCGCTCATCTTCTCCACGTCGGATTGGCTCTTAGGGAGGATCATGCGTGAGTAGACAGGCTGTGGGAACGCAGGCATCGGGTACGGTTCGCCCTCATGCTGAACGGAGAGGGTGACACCGAGCGGAACGTCCTCTACCTTACCGATAGCGACGATCGCCCCTGCTTCCGCCTGGGGGATCCTCTTCTGCTTCGTCCCCTCGAAGGCGTACAGGTCGCGGATCTCCACCTTATGATGCCCCTCAGGGAGAATATAGCACGTGTCCCCCTCCTTCAGCGTCCCTTGAAGGACGCGCACGTAGGTGAGACGGCCGAGGTAAGGATCGCTCGATAGGTTGAAGACGACCGCTTCGCAGGGAGCACCACTCGTTTCGTCGGAGACGGGAACGAGGTTCGCAAAGGCCTCCATCAGTCGATCGATCCCTTTATCCTCGCTGGCAGCACCCCATAGGATAGGGATCATCGCTCCGGCAGCGACCCCTTTGGACATCGCGGTGGCAAGCTCAGCGGTGGTGATCTCCTCCTCCTCGAGGAACTTCATCATCAGTTCGTCATCGAGGGTGGAGACCTCTTCCAGCAGGAAGCCTCGCCACTCCGCAACCGCAGCCTCCAGTTCAGGCGGGATCTCCCTCTTCGATTTATCGGCGAAGTAGAAGGCGCGATTCGCTAGCAGGTCCACCACTCCGACAAACTTCCCTCCCTCCCGTATCGGAAGGTCCAACGGGACAAATTTCCCGTCGAAGGACTCGCGTAGTGAGTCGATAAGCGCCGCGAAATCGACGTCTTCCTTGTCAAGATGGTTGACGAACACAGCGGTCGGACGGTGCGCAGCACCTGTGAGCTCCCACGCCCGTTCCGTCATGACCTCGATCCCCTTCTCCCCGTTGATCACAATCAGGGAGAGATCGCTGACAGGAACAGCTTTATACATCTCCTCGACGAACTCATCTCCGCCCGGTGTATCGAGTAGCATTACCGGCGTTCCTTTTATCGTGAACGCCCCAAACCCCATATCGATCGAATAACCACGCTCCTTCTCCTCCTGAGACGCGTCGAGCGTGATTTGTTCCTTGATACCGCCCTTCCTCAATAGCGAAGTGGCGAGGGTTGTTTTACCGGAACCGGAATGCCCCACCAAGCAGATGTTCCTCGCTTGCCCCATTGATGATCCCCCCTACGTATGGTTAATAAAGAACTCTCGCGCAGTATACCCATCGTGGCTGATATTGACAAGATGCGCTCGCCTCGATGTAGAGGGGGAGAGGGGGAGACACGGGGATGTGGGGACGCGAAGAAGGTGCGACTCTCCGCGTCCTGTTTCAAGCCCTGGTTGCGTACCTTTTTCCTGCTGCGTATCCTTTATATCGGGTTCGCTTCACAAAGGTTTACGAGGAATCCATTCACGCTCCCTTTTCACGATCGACGATCAGGAGGTAACGATGCAAAGTAGAGTGCTTCTGGGAGATGAGGCCCTAGCCCAGGGGGCGATTGATGCCGGGATCTCCGGTGCCTATGCTTATCCAGGGACCCCTTCCACAGAGATCACCGAGTACGTCCAGAAGAGCGAGCCGGGACGGAACGGGATAATCCAC
This sequence comes from Candidatus Bipolaricaulota bacterium, assembly GCA_030612485.1. The sequence continues at coordinate 12,100 of JAUWNS010000031.1, read as the reverse complement.
TGCCGTTGGTCGACAAATGAGAAGACCGCGTTGGAGGCAGCGCTCGGGATGAGCTACGCCGGGAAGCGCGCGATGGCGAGCATGAAACATGTGGGATTGAATGTCGCTGCCGACCCGTTCATCAACGCAGCGATCGCCGGAGCAAACGGCGGATTGATCGTAAGCGTCGCCGATGATCCATCGATGCACTCCTCGCAGAACGAGCAGGACTCCCGCTTTTACGCCGAGTTCGCTCTCATCCCCTGCATCGAGCCGTCGACCCAACAGGAGGCTTACCAGGCCCCGGAGTACGCTTTCGCCCTCTCCGAACGCTATCGCGTCCCGGTCATGATCCGGTTGACTACTCGCCTTGCCCACTCACGCTCCGTGGTGAAGCTGGGAGAGACGCGCAAGCAGAACACAATCTCCCTCCCGCGCGACCCGCGGAAGTACATCCTCCTCCCGGTGAACGCGCGGGCAAACTACCTCGATCTGGTGAACCGTCAGCCGCAGCTCCTGGCAGAGAGCGAGAAGAGCCCATTCAACGCGTACACCGATGGCGCGGATCGATCGCTTGGAATCATCGCATGCGGGATCGCCTACAATTACGTGATGGAGGCCTACGATGGAGTGTGCCCGCACCCGCTCCTCAAGATCTCCCAGTACCCGATCCCCGTGAAACAGGTCGAACGTCTCCTTGAAGGGTGCGAACGAATCCTGATCCTCGAAGAGGGATACCCGTTCATCGAGGCGAAGCTCCGTGGGCTCCCCGAGCGAACGACCCCGGAGATCCGCGGACGGATGGACGAGACTCTCCCCCGCACAGGAGAACTCACCCCGGGAATCGTTGCAGGGGCGTTGGGATTGGGGAAAGGCGAGAGCTTGCCCCCCTCCTCAATTCCAGTCCCACGCCCTCCGGCTCTTTGCATCGGCTGCCCACACACCGATACCTATCGCGCATTGAACGCGGCGATGGAGGAACACGAATCCGGGCGCGTCTTCTCCGACATCGGCTGCTACACCCTGGGGGCTCTTCCCCCACTCGAAGCCGTCCACACCTGTATCGAGATGGGCGCTTCGATCACCATGGCCAAGGGAGCGTCCGACGCCGGTGTGAGGCCGGTGATCGCGGTGATCGGTGATTCCACCTTCACCCATTCCGGGATGCCCGGACTCCTCGACTGCGTGGCGGAAGGGCCTCCGATCACGGTGCTCATCCTCGACAACCTCACTGTAGCAATGACCGGGGGGCAGGATTCGAACGCCACAAACAGACTCGCCGCGATCTGTCATGGTCTGGGAGTATCGCCCGAGCATACGCAGACAATCATCCCTCTCCCTGTGGAACATGAGAAGAACATCACCATCCTCGCCAAAGAGATCGCCTATGATGGCCCATCGGTGATCATCGCAGAACGAGAGTGCGTCCAGACGGCGCGCAAACACGCGAAACAGAGTACTACAAAGGGAGGTACACGATGAAGAAAGACATCATCCTCGCCGGAGTCGGCGGCCAGGGACTCCTCTCGATCGCCGCGGTGATCGCGCAAGCGGCTCACACCCTCAACCTCAACATGAAACAAGCTGAAGTACACGGGATGGCGCAGCGTGGTGGTGTTGTTCAGGCACATGTCCGCCTCTCGGATCGACCGATCCACTCCGACCTCATTCGAGAAGGGACCGCCGATCTCATCCTCGCCACCGAGCCGATGGAGGCGCTGCGCTACCTTCCGTTCCTTGCGCCAGCAGGGATGATCGTTGCAAACTCCGTTCCGTTTAAGAATATCGAGTCCTACCCCGAAGAGGAGGCACTGCGCGCAGAGATTGAGGCACTCCCACACCATATGCTGCTCGATGCCGTTGCTCTTGCTAAAGATGCCGGCTCGATCCGCTGTGCGAACATGGTCGTCTTAGGAGCGGGAGCGCCCTTCCTCGGCATCCCCGCAGAAGCGCTGAGAGAAGCGATCGCCCACGTCTTCCGCGGGAAGGCTTCAGAGATAATCGGGACAAACATCAAGGGATTCAACCTTGGCCTCAAACGGGGGAGAACAGGATTGAATGATTGAGCGAGTGAATGATTGAGTGATTGAACCTCTTGAGCGAGTGATAACGAGTTCCCCGTGTCTCCCTTTCTCCTCCCGGGCGCTCTACGCCACTTTCCCTCCGTGACGATAGGGTCGGCTTTCGTTGTAGGCCATCTTCGCCGAGAGTGCTCCCTCGATATCGAGCCCTGTCCCGCCGGCGAAGTCGAGGAGTCGAATGATCACATCGACAAGCTCCTCCTCCATCTTGGAAAAGCCGGGGATCTTCTCGCTTTCGGGATTTCCGTCCCGGTAGGCTTCCATCGCCTCGGCAAGTTCCGTCACCATCAACATCAACACCTCGCCAGTCGGGCGGGGCGACTCCCACCATCCGTGCTCGATTGCGGTCCGATGCACTGTCTCCTGAATCTCTGAGATTTTCATCCTAATAGTGACACTCCTTTCTCGATTCGACTTTGGGAGAGGGTAGCGCCCCACTCCGCGCACGACAAGGATTGAGTTTGCCAACCCGCGAGCTATGCGATAGGCTCTTTGCCACAAGACTAAAGCTCCAATGGAGGAAAACAATGCAATTCAGAAAGTGGTCTATCGTTCTTGTTCTTGGTTTTTCCCTTTCCGCACTCTGCGGAGGGATGCTATTTGCGGATGACGCTCTCCCGAGCGCACCGCTGCAGATCGGGATATTTGCCGATCTCCACGCGCACGACACCGACTCACCCAACGAAGGGAAGGTGATGATCGACTACAAGGAGCGCCTAGAGGCATGCGTAGAGGCGATGAACGCCTGGCCGGCCGATCTTGTGATCCAACTCGGGGACCTCGTCAACGGGCGCTATGTTATGGGGGCACCGTTTGGTGAACCAGAGAGGATCATGGGAATCTTAGAGGAGGCAGAGGAGATCTACGCAAAGTTCAATGGCCCACGCTACTACGTCCTCGGAAACCATGACATCTATGACCTGTCAAAAGAGGAGTTCCTCGAACGGGTAGAAGCCTCTTCCCTCTACCTGAGCTTCGATGCGGGAGGCTATCACATCGTGATCCTCGACGCTCAGTACAACAAGAAGGGAGAGGATCTCAGCCACACTTTCTGGGTGGTACAGGGAAACATCCCGCAAGGCGAACTCGACTGGTTAATAGACGACCTTGCCAACACGGACAAGCCGACGATCGTCTGTGTGCACCAGCCGTTGGACATAGATTTTAACCTCCTTGCAGGCGGTTCGACGATCGCCAACACCGAAGAGGTAAAAGCGATTCTACGCGACTCCGGCGTGGTTATTGCCGTCTTTCAAGGGCACGACCACGCCAATCGCTACTCCTTGATCGACGGGATCCACTACCTCACCTTCGAGGCGCTCTTCGAAGAGAATGAGGAGGCTCCCTCGTGGGCCTACGTCACCCTCGATCCCGGCACACGCACGATCACGATAACGGGAGAAGGTGAACAAGCGGATTGGGAGCTTCCCTACTAGGCAGGATAAGGAGTCACAATGCTACGTTTTCGAACGTTTATTCTGCTACTGGCCGCTCTTTCCCTCGGTGTATTCGCCGAGCCCTCCGAGCAGCCCGGGCTGCTGCAGATCGGGATCGTCACCGACGTTCATGCCCATGATCTTAACTCCCCCCTGGAGGGGAAGATGATGACCAGTTACCCAGAGAGGCTCGATGCGTTCATCGACGCGATGACCGCCTGGCCGGCCGATCTCGTAATCGAGCTCGGGGATTTCGTAAACGGTTGAGTGGTTCTTGGCATCGAACCAGGGGATCCGTATCGTATCCCGCAGATCCTGGAGGAGGCTGAGGCGGTCTACTCCCGCTTCGATGGCCCACGCTATCACGTCATCGGAAATCACGATGTTTTCAACCTCTCCAAAGAGGAGTACCTGGAACGCGTCAATATTACTAGCACTTACTACAGTTTTGACGCCGGGGCCTACCATGTAGTAATCCTCGATGTCCAGTACGATGAAGAAGGGAACGACCTCGCCTACACCTATACCGGCGTGCGCGGATTCGTTCCAAAAACGGAGATGGAGTGGCTGCAGGAGGATCTCGCAGGTATCGACCGTCCGACGATCGTCTGTGTTCATCAGATGCTGGATACGGAACCGACTGAAGCCGGGTGGACTCTCATCGGAAACGCCCCTGAGGTACGCGCCCTCCTCGCTGAGAGCGGGGTGGTGATCGCCGTCTTTCAGGGACACGACCACTCCAATCGTTACTCGCTGATCGACGGTATCCACTACATCACCTTTAAAGCCCTCGTCGACCAGGGGACCCCACCCTCGTGGGCATACGTCACCCTCAATCCGACACTACACACGATTACGATAGAAGGGGAAGGAGACCAGACAGACCGGGAGCTGCAGTACTAAGAACAAGGAGGAAAAGATGATCGTCGATTTCTCCATCGCGCCGGTGGGGACGGGAGAGAGCCTGAGCGCCTACGTCGCTGAGGCGTTCAAGATCATCGAGAAGAGCGGCCTTCCCTACGAGCATCATTCGATGGGGACGAACATCGAGGGCGATTGGGATGAGGTGATGGCCGTGATCAAGACCTGCCGCGACCGGATGCTAGAGCAGGCAAACCGTGTCTCAATCTCGATCAAGATCGACGACCGCGTAGGCGTCACCGACGGCATCGCCCGCAAGGTAGCCTCGGCCAAGACGAAGATAACTGGCTCTTTGTCGTTTCGAGTGGGTGACTGAAGAGAAAGGGTCAAGCGCTAAGCCTCTCGTAGAGGAACAGAATCGTTTCACCACGAAGGACACGAAGAGCACGAAGGAATATTGGTTTTCACTCTCTGCGTACTCCGCGCCCTCGGCGGTGAATACTTCTGTTCGGGCCTCCGGCCTTGCTTCACAACCCGCAATGAGAAGAGGCAGGAATAAATTCCAGAACGTCGGAGACAAGCTCCAACGAAAAGATGGATGTAGCGTCGTACCTTGCCTGCCTGTCGTGTCCACGAGGCAGACAAGTGTACGACGTTGCCTTCGCTGCAGCAAAGCTCTACCTGGAATCGCAGCATAAAGACCAATTCCGGTTAGATCTTTGGCCCCTGCCTTTCAACTTGAGATTCCCTGTGGTCTTGCCACAGGGTTTCCTTATACCCCTCTCCTTGATAGGAGAGGGTCGGGGTGAGGTGAAATAATGAAATCCCGGTTTTGACCTTCAAGTCAAAATGAAATTGGCGGAATACCCCGTAGTCTTGCTACGGGGATAGTCAATTTCAAGGGATTTCTTTATTGCCCTAGCTTGCTGGGGGGCTTTACTCTTCGTGTCCTTCGTGCTCTTCGTGGTAAATTCTTTCTGACCTCCGGTCTTGCTTCGCAACCGGCATCCGCCCCGTGCAAACCGAAATTAGAAGTGTAGGGGCGGTTCGCGAACTGCCCCTACTTCAGACAAGCAACACATCCCCGGCGATGTTCACCGCGTGGTCGCCGATCCGTTCGAGGTTGCGCAGCACCTCAACATACAGGATCCCGGCAGAGGGATCACAGACCCCTTCCTCAACACGCTCGATGTGACTCTCCTTGTAGCGAATCTCGAGATGGTCGATCTCCCGTTCCAACTCGAACACCTCTTCTGCCGAGGAATGATCCTCCTCCTCGAGTGCCCGCAGGGAGAGACGATAGGTGTGCAGAGCCTTGTCGAACATATCGGAGAGGTTAGACCTCGCCGCGTGTGAGAAGGTCACCTTCCGATCGAGAGCCACTTCGGCTCGCTCGGCGATGTTCACCGCGTGATCACCGACCCGCTCTATATCACCGGTGACATGCTGTAAAACATGCAACCGCTTCGCATCGCGGAGGGAGAGCTTTCCAAGATCGATCTGGTCGAGAAAGTCTCCGATTGTTCGCCACAGTACATCCACCACCTCCTCGGTCTCGAGCACAGTCGCAACGTGCGTGCGGTCACCGGAGAGGAGCGCGTCGCGACAGGCAGAGAGCATAACACTCGTCATCTCTCCCATCCGCAACACCTCGTTTCGTGCCTGCGTGACCGCGATTGCTGGTGCGTTTAGAAACTCGTCGCCGAGGTACCGCGGTGCGGTATCGACCTGCACTTCTCTCCCGGGGACAACCCTCTTTGCTAACCAGACAAGCCCTCCTACACACGGCAATAGAAGGAGTGTCACCGTTACGTTAAAGAAGGTGTGGGCGTTTGCGATCTGGCGAGTGAGGCTCCCCGCTGTCCGCGCAACCAGGTCAGCGTAGTGGGGGACAAAGGGAAGTAAAACCGCCACTCCGAGGACGTTCACCAGTACCTGCGCGACTGCCAACCGCCGCGAGGAGAGAGACGAGCCGACCGAGGCGATCATCCCGGTGACCGTGGTCCCGATGTTCGCTCCCAGGATGAGACTGATCGCTGCGGGGAGGGTGAGGAGCCCCGCACTCCCCATGGCGATCACCATCGCGGTCATCGCTGAGGAGCTCTGAATAATCGCTGTCACCCCCGCTCCGACCAATACACCGAGGAAGACATTCGTGCCACAGGAGTGCAGGAGGTGGAGGACAGTGGGAGATTCGGAAAGCCCGCGCAGGCCACCTGAAATGATGCTCATCCCTAAGAAGAGGATTCCAAACCCAAGGATGATGCGGCCAACATCACCGGTCCTCTTCCCGCGGAAGATCTCTGCCAGGATGAACCCGACAGCGATCACCGGAAGGTAGTAATGCCCAATCTTAAACGCGATGATTTGGGCGGTAAGGGTCGTTCCAATCTCCGAGCCGAGCATCACCCCCACCCCTTGCGAGAGAGTGAGTACTCCGGCGTTGATGAGCCCGATCAAAAGGACCATTGTCATGCTGCTCGATTGTAGAATTCCGGAAGTGAGTGCTCCGACGATCGCCCCACGGTAGGCCCTCCCGGTGAGCCGTTCGAGAAGCTCGCGCATCCGTTCACCAATCGCGCGCTTGAGCGCATCGCTCAAGATCCGCAATCCATACAGAAAGAGTGCCAATCCACCCGCTGTGGAAAAGATCACATTAAAGACTGACATACCCCTCCTCGACAATACCATTCTCGCGAATAAAGATTTTCAAGAAAGTATATACTTCCGCTCTAATAATGCAAAGTACTCCGTGAAGGAAAGAAGCCGGATTTGCGATTTTCGATCGCTTCTTGGAAGATGAAGGCATGAATTACAGATGGATCAGAGAACTCCCGAAGTTCGACCTGCATGTCCACCTCGACGGTTCGATGCGCCCAAGCACGGTGAGGGAGCTCGTGCGCGCGCTTCCAGAGGATAGAAAGCTTGCCACAATGCTCGATATCGAGCGAGCGCTCTTTCCGCCACAGAGATGTACGCTTGAGGAGTACTTGAAGGCCTTCGAGATCACCGTCGCCGTGCTACAGAGTAAAGCTGCGCTCGAACGAGCGGCCTACGAGCTGTGCGAGGACGCAGCTACAGAGAACGTCATCTACATGGAGATCCGCTTCGCCCCGCTACTTCACCTACGAGACGGACTAGAGCCGCAGCAAGTGGTCGAGGCAGTCCTTGCTGGGATGCATCGAGCAGAGAGCACCTATCCTATTCGTACTGGGTTGATCCTCTGCGGGATGAAGCAGGAACCGCCCGCCCGTTCGATCCAGACAGCGCGGCTCGGTGCAGAGTATCTGGAGAAAGGAGTAGTCGCGTTCGACCTCGCCGGTCCGGAGATGGGCTTCCCGCCGTCACTCCACCGCGAGGCGATCGAGATCGCCAAGCAGGCAGGGATCCACGTGACGATCCATGCTGGCGAGGGCTGCTGCCCCGAGCAGATCAAGGAAGCAATCGATCTCGGCGCAGAGCGGATCGGCCATGGAGTCTACCTCTATAAGGACGAAGTAACCGAACGTGTGGTTATGGAAAAGGGAATCCCACTCGAAGTCTGCCCGACAAGCAACCTGCAGATCTCAGGGATGATGAACTCCTACGCCGATCATCCGCTCAAGCGCTACCTAGACCGTGGTATCCGCGTGACCCTAAACACCGACAACCGATTGATGTCGCGGATTGACGTTACCCATGAATTCGAAAAAGTCATCGAAACCTTCTCCCTATCGCGAGACCAGATCAAGACGATCCTCCTGAACAGCGCCAACGCCGCATTCGCACCGGAAGAGGTAAGGAATTCATTTCGCAAGCGGGTGGAAGAGGCGTTCATCTAGACGTAACAAACACAAGGCCTGCTATCGATTTTGCGTTAGCACGTAAGCTTACTTCCAATCCTCGAAGTCTTCCTCAGCAATGATCTGATTCGTTTCCAGGTCACGCACAACTACGTTGTCTATGACAATCTTTCCGGTCTTTACAACGTTCCAACGGATCTCGTAGTCTGAGTAGTTGTGAAGTTGAGCCTCAAGACAACCGCGACCCGATTTGCCATCTGTTCCGTGCAAGCGTAACGATGGAACCCAGTTGCTTTCTCCTGCCCCAGTTGGTGAGAAAAAGAGTACCTCGAAGCCTTCTGGGTTGGTCTCAAGGATGCGGTAGTCGAAGCAGACTTCATATTGACCGCCTGGATCGAGGGGGAGTAATGCGTGATCGCTTCGGAGGTACGGAACGTAAGTGGCTGTTCCATTGGACATGCCCAGTACGGAAGCTCTGCCATCTACTCGTTGCGATGAGTCGCGGGTGAGGGTACCCGTGTCCGTCAGGACAAAGAGGGACCTCGCTTCACAATCGCTGGCTGGAAAGCATGCCCAATCTGTCTCGTCGTCTATGCGGCTCCACGTGCTTGAGGAGTCGACAACTCTGACCGAGTATGGCCCTTCGGGGAGGCCCAGCAGATCGCGATTCAGGCGGATCTCCATGGCTGTTGGCCCTGAGGCTGCATCAGCAACGCAGATAGGTCTTGTATCGCCTGCCAGCCCCACAAAGGAGTTCCAACAGGGGGGGCTCCATAGCCACGTAGTCGTGACTGCACAATCCGCGACCATGTCCCCGGTCCAGTCGAGCTCAATTGACATGTTCCCGTCTGGTTCATCGGCATATTCAATGAGGAAGTAGAGATACCCATCGTCCTCACCGGCGAATAGCTTGCGGATCTCATCTCGACCAGTCTCTGAGTCCGATGGATCATCGACCACCAGGAGATCCTCCTCGTCCCATTCTGTGTTGCGCCCGTCAAGCGTTATTCGACGTGGTGTGGCAGAGCCACGGAATTCAAGCTCGAAGACGGCTTCTACGGGTTTCAGGCGAGGCACCCAGGTTACGTCATTCACTCCACCAATATTGTAGTGATTGAACTCATATCTGTAAGCACCGAAGCCAAAGAGGGCATCGTAGTCTGATGTGGCCTCAAAGAAAGATCTGTAGAACCTGACTTGTTCTTCCAGGTCCAGTCGCCCGGGTACAACTAGATCCGGATGCTCAAGCTGGTAGTATGCGCCAAGGCGAGACGCTCCCCTCACAGAAAAGCAGCCAACTTCACGTGCCAAGAAGGGCTTATTCCAGCGCTTCTGGAAGGGTTCGAAGACCTCCTCGATCACCCGCTCCCAGCCGGCGACTAGCTCCTCGTAAGTTGGGTCTGGGCTTTCGGTCAAGGGAGTATGCGGCGTTACACGCGGTGTAGCGCAGAGGATGTCCAGGTCCTGCCAGATTGACCACCTGTCCCAGTCATAGGGTGGTCCGTAGATGTCGGCAGCGAAGTATGTAAGCGGCCCCGGGTAGTACTCTCTGGCCTCTCGTGCGAGACTATGCAGCTCTGCCTTGCTCCGGATGAAGTTGTCTGTGGATCTCTGCGCGCACACTACCTCAACGCCCTCACCCACAGCTGCGATATCTACACCCAGCCGCGTCCATCCAGAAAGCGAACGAGCCATCAGGTCGCAGTAGCTCTTCCAGAATGCATCGAGATCACTTGGGCAGACCTGCCAAATCTCAAGATATGCACCGCCGACTGAGCGCATGTCGACACCGATCCAGTCACTAGCCAGGACCCTTAGCCCCAGACGGTGTGCTTCGTTTATTATGTACGCCTCTTCCTGTTCGGTCATTGTCACAATTCCCATGTCATAGGCTGGATGGATTGTGCTTCCGCTGAAGCCGCGGACGAAGAACGAGTTGGTGATCCTGATCGCGTTGAAACCGATCCGCTGGATCTCCTCGAGGAACATGGTCACAAGACGAAACTGAGCCTCTTGATTCCACCAACCGCCTGATCGAGCCTCGTTGTCCCATCTCTGGGACTTGGTCGCGTCATTCAAGCGCTCCATCAGACGCCAAGGCGAGAAGCAGATCGTTCGATCAAGGAGCCCAGCATCTTCCTTCTCGTACTTTCGCATGTGTTCTTCGACGGAGAGAATGCGGTTGATATCCAATTGTGGTGACCACGGCACAAAGTAGTCCTTCTTCCCCTCTGCGTTGATCAGCGTCTTGTCATCCCTGAACACCGTGACCGGAATCTTAACAGAATCACTCATCCCTTCTGTATCGGTCACAGTGAGTGTGGCTTCACCGTATCCCGACCAACTGGCATCTGCTCCCCAAATGTAGAGGGTCTCATCCTGGAAGCCAGCGCCGATCGCGGGATTACTTGCTGCGACTGTCCATGTCAGTTCTTCGCTGTCTGGATCGGTCGCGGCATAGCCGGTGCCAAGCTCTGAGATACCTTCAAGTGGCAGAGCATAAATGGCATCCAGGTCATCAACCCCTTGCATTACATACGCAGGATGCTGGAAGTAGTACTTGTTGATCTCTGGCTCTTCAGTCCCGACGACGAGCACCTGTGCAATTGCTGAAACTTCGTGAATCTCAAGAGTGCCGAAATCATCGTCAGGACGGAAGACCATGTCGAAGACACCATAGAATCGAGGACTCCTTGACGCAGTCGGGTGGTTCTCAAGGATGTAGGGGTGGATTTCGAACTGATCAAACGGAAGGATGAACACCTGAGGGTCGAGAGTAACTGAGATGAGAGTAGTGAATCTTGCTGCGCCTTCACCACAGGGCGAGTCAACCTCCATCGGAATCTCACTTGCACATGTCCCAACCACAACCTCCATCTCCACGGGATGGTCGGCCGAAGCAACAATGCGAAGTCCCTCGAATCTTGAAAGGTCAATGGGCTCTCGATACTGCAGAGCAAGATATCCGACATTGCCATCATCTGGATAGACGTAACGTACAGAGGGATCAGAGTCCTCCACAGTTGGGGTGAGACGATTGAAAATGTGCTTGTCGCCTTCTACAAAGAAGGAATACCACCATTCAAGCAGCACGTCAGATCCAGTGCTGAATCCATCGATCGCTTGGAATGCCACAGTGCCATCGTTTTCGTAGTCAGGGAGGAAGGTGCTGGAGAACTCCAACGCGGGAACCTCTACTGCATCAGCATCTTGAGGTAGTGCAGGAAAGCGTGTAGTGGTAGTCTTTGGAAGCACCCGCGACGATTTGTCAAAGCTAGGGAGAAGATCATGGCTGAGCCATTCGGAGCTGATGAGCAAGGCGGAGGCTGGGTCCCAGTTGAACCAGTGACCCTCCCAGGCTTCAAGTTCACCCCCTGAGAAGATGAACTCGGTTGACTCACCAACTGGCGCAACAGTGATGAGAACGTCCCCAAATTCAGTGAGAAGAACCGGCTTGGAGAACACAACGCGAAGACCCGTGACGGCCTCTCCCGTGTCGTTCATCAAGTACTCTCCAGCAAGAGATGAAAGTGATATGCATAACAATCCGATGAACAGCAGCAAACTGACCTTCTTCATAATACCTCCTTGAAGAGAGTATAGCAGAACAGGATTCTAAAAACAGGCTCTTTGCCGTTTCGATTGGGTAACTAAAGAGAAGGGATCAGGCCCCAAGACTCCCGTAGAGGCGCAGAGGCCTCTCTGCTGTCTTGTTCTGACAGACAGCAGCGAAGAGTGAAAACCAATACCCCTTTGGCGATCTTGGTGTCGCGACACCTTTGTGGCTTGAGTGAGCGCAGCAAGCGGGCGAGAGAAAAAACTTGTGTCTCTCGCAAAGACGCCAAGAACGCAAAGGAAAGCGTTACATAGGGGAAAGAACTAGAACCGAATGCCATTCTTCGTGTCCTTCGTGCTCTTCGTGGTGAATTCTTTCTGACCTCCGGTCTTGCTTCGCAACCGG
>JAUWNS010000104.1 GCA_030612485.1 Candidatus Bipolaricaulota bacterium | reverse complement strand
CAGCGTTTCCTCCCTGTCGATCATCTGAAGCTGTCCGACGAACGCGGACACCCAGTGCCCCTCGGATTCGACGGCTTGACTGCCCAGAGGGCGCCAGCAGATCACAAACGCAAACGTCTGACTCCCGCCGCCCGGCTCGGGGTCCGCCAATCCGACGACACGGTACGTTCCGGTCTCGCCGGTGTGTGAGCTGTACAGCCCCTCGATTCGGCCATCTTCTACGGTGATCTCCATGATCGAGCCGTGCTCGTTCTCCCAAACTCCTGCAAGTTGCATCGTATCTCCTCCAGCTTAGTCAGGTAAGGCAGCCCAAGCCCGGGGTCGGCCATTGTATTTTACAGGTGACGGGCATGCCGTTGTCAAGTAGAGTGTCTCCTTGACGGGGGTGTGGCTCGTGGGGTCCGCAGGTTTGTAATGAGGGACTGCTCGCTCTGCATTGCCGTTCCGTCTTCTATTTCATCCAGCTATGTTGCATCTTTGGGAAAGATCTCTTTTCAGCCGGTATTTGCCTGGCAAGGGAGAAGCGAAATACCAAGAATAAAGACCAGGCACCAACGCCTTAGCGAAGCCCAAAGATGCGCAGGATGACCAGCCCACCGTCCCCATCGGCAACGTAGGCGTAGTTCCCCACCACGTGAACGCCCTCTGCCCGGCCGGCCGTATCGAAGAAGGCGACTTCGGTCGGATTCGCCTTATTGGAAACTGAGACAATCTCAAGGCCCTTCCAATCGTTAGCGATGTAGGCGTAGTCCCCCATGACGTGAACGTCACATTGCAAGCCTGTGTGGAAGAGCCCGACCTCGATGGGGTTGGCCTTGTCCACCACCGAGACGACCCGAAGGCTGGACGTATCGCAGACGTAGGCGTAGTCCTCTTCTACGTAAACGTGTTGAGCACGGCCAGCCATCTCGAAAACCCCGATCTCGGTGGGGTCCGCTTTATCGGCAACGGAGATGATACGTAGGCCACTCTCCCAGTCAGCGACATAGGCATAGTCCCCAACAACATGAACGTCCCTTGCCTGGCCAGGCGTATCGAGGAAACCGACCTCGGTGGGGTTAGCCTTGTCCGCAACCGAGATGACACGCAGGCCCTCTCTATAATCGGCGACGTAGGCGTAATCACCCACCACGTGAACGCCAAATGCCGAGCCTGGCGTGTCCAGGAAGCCCACCTCGCTGGGATTGGCTTTGTCCGTCACCGAGATGACACGAAGGCCACTCCCCCCATCGGCGACGTAGGCGTAGTCCCCCATGACGTGAACGCCATATGCCGAGCCAGGCGTGTCGAAGTAGCCCACCTCGCTGGGATTGGCCTTGTCGGCAACCGAGATGACACGTAGGCCCTCCATGAAATCGGCCACATATGCGTGGTCCCCTACAACCTGAACCTGGTATGCATAGCCAGCCGTGTCGAAGTAGCCTACCTTGGTTGGGTCCGCCTTGTCCGAAACCGAGATGACACGAAGGCCATTCCCCCCATTGGCGACATAGGCGTAGTTCCCCATGACGTGAACGCCATATGCATAGCCAGCCGTGTCCAGAAACCCCACCTCGGTGGGGTTCGCCTTGTCGACCACCGAGATGACCCGCAGGCCCTCACCAGAATCGGCGACGTAAGCGTAGTCGCCCACCACGTGAACGCCAAATGCCCTAGCAGTCTCAAGGAAACCTACCTCGCTGGGGTTGGCCTTGTCTGCAACGGAGATGACCCGCAGGCCCTCGGCCTCATCGGCGATGTAGGCGTAGTCGCCCACCACGTGAACGCCGTATGCATAGCCGGGCGTGTCGAAGAAGCCCACCTCGGTTGGGTTCGCCTTGTCTGCAACGGAGATGACCCGCAGGCCCTCGGCCTCATCGGCGATGTAGGCGTAGTCGCCAACGACATGAACACCCCTTGCACTGCCAGGCGTGTCGAAGTAGCTTACCTCCGTGGGGTTCGCCTTGTCCGCAACCGAGATCACACCAAGACCCTCACTTCCATCGGTGACGTAGGCGTAGTCTCCTACGACGTGAATGCCATATGCATAGCCTGTGTCGAAGAAGCCGACCTCGGTGGGATTCGCCTCGTCCACAACCGAGATGACGCGAAGGCCACCTTGCCCATCGGCGACGTAGGCGTAGTCTCCCACCACGTGAACGTCCTCCACAACGCCGGGGAGCACGTCGGTGCGGCCCACCTCTGTGGGGTTGGTTGGGTTGGAGATGTCCAAAATCACCAGCCTGGGCCCCTCGCCGATGTAAGCGTAGTCGCCCACCACGTAGACAGCGTAGGTTGATCCCCTGAGCTGGCTCACCAGTTCCAGTGTCAGATTGTTATGTGCTAGGGCGGCCGCTGTCCCCAAGCCCAGGAATAGAGCCAGGAGAAGCACAACCATTACCAGGATCACAATCGTTCTCCGGTTCATTGTCACTCCCTCCTGTTTACATCGTCCAACTACTTAAGGTACGCCACTTTTGCGCGCCATACCTCTTGCTCCCAAAATCAAGGTAACTACCCCCACCAATGATGTCAACTTTTCCGAGGGCTATGAGTTACAAAGGTCTTACTTCTGGAATTCTCTAAGCGTCGCTAAGCGTCGGGGTCAAACCTTGTTTCTTGCACGTTATCCCGCTGATTGACTCCTTCCTGGCGAGGATCTGCCAGGATTGCTACAGCTTATACCCGATCGTGCGCATGAACTCCTTGCGCTTCTCGATATTGGCCGCGGTCTCCACACCTTTCGGGGTGAACCTGTCGATCACGCTGAGGATGCCTCGACCCTGCACGGGATTGGCACTGGCGCAGATGATATGGCAGACCTCGGGGCCGGCCTTCAATCCGGGGCCGGCTACCTTCGACACGAGTCTTGCTCCTTGGTATCATTACCACCATGAAAAGACTTGACGATGAGAATTTACGTACGCGCTACGATCGGCAAGGGATGATCCAGGTCATCGACCGGTTCTCTATGCAGTGTGCTGAGGCAATCGAACAAGGGGAACGATTCGAGATCCCCTCACTTGGACCGATCGACAAGGTGATCGTCTGCGGAATGGGCGGTTCGGCGATGGCGGGAGAGATCGCGCGCCGCTTTGCAAAGGTTCCGGTATTCGTCAACCGAAGCTACACCCTGCCCGCGTTCGCCGATTCGCACACCCTGCTTGCCGCGATCAGCTACTCCGGGAACACGGCGGAGACCCTCTCCTCCCTTTCTCAGGGACTCGAACGGGGCGCGATGACGATCGCCATCTCAAGCGGGGGAAAGCTATCGCAGATCAGCGAAGCGCAAGGCTTTCCGTTCTTGCAGATTCCAAGGGGATACCAGCCGCGGGCGGTGATGGGGTACCTCGCCCTTCCGCTCCTCGTCGTCCTCTCCAAGCTCGGCCTCCTTGCGGAGGTTGGCCCTTGGGGGGCTCTCCTCCAGGGACTCGACCAGGTCAAGGACCGCTGTGCTTGCAGCGTTCCCAGCGCGGAAAATCCAGCCAAACAGCTCGCTCAGACTCTACACGGACGGATCCCGTTGATCTACGGGACGGTCGATAACACCGACCTTGTAGCAATGCGATGGAAGACCCAAATCAACGAGAACGCAAAGCAACCGGCATTCTGGAACGTCTTCCCCGAACTGAATCACAACGAGATCGTTGCCCTGGCAAGGGCGGACCTCCTGGCGAACCAGCACGTACTACTCCTCGAAAACGACTACGATCTCCCTGAGAACCGCGCTCGCATGGAGATCATGATGCCATTGTTCGAGAGGAACAAGGTCCTGTCCACCGTGGTAAAGGCAGAGGGAGGGAGCGAGCTTTCGCAAATCCTCTCACAGATCTACCTCGGGGACTACGTGAGTTACTACCTCGCCCTCCTAAACGAGGTCGATCCCAGCCCGGTCGTCCTGATAGAAGAGTTCAAGAAGGCTCTTGCCGAGCGAGAATCCTCCGCGAAAAAGACGCCATGAAGACGATCATCCTCGCCGGTGGGTACGCCACACGCTTCCACCCGATCACTGCAAAGCGAGCTAAACCCCTCCTACCGGTCGCGGGAAAGCCGATCATCGACTACCTCCTTGACGCCTACCCTCTGTCGGACCGACCGATCGTCTCTACCAACCGCCGATTCGCCGAGCAGTTTGCTGCCTGGCAGGAAGAGTCCGGCCGCAACGTAGAGATTGTAGTGGAGGAGACGACCGCAGAGGCGGAGAAGTTGGGGACGATCGGCGCAATTCACTTCCTGATCCAGAAACTGAAAATCGAGGAGGATATCCTGGTGATCGGAGGGGACAACATCTTCGAGTTCGAGCTTTCAACGTTCCTCACGGCCTTCCGCGGCAACCCGCTGATCGCGCTCTACGACATCGGTGATATCGAAAGAGTCCGAGGACGGTACGGAGTGGCGGTCGTCAAGAACGGGCAGATCGTCGAGTTCCAGGAGAAGCCACAGAATCCCAGATCGACCCTGGCGAGCACTGCCTGCTACATCTACCCCAAGGAGGTTCTTCCTCACTTCCAGGAGTTCCTGAATGGGGCAACGTCCGGCAGAGACGCCCCTGGGTACTTCAACGCCTGGCTCCTTAAAGAGAAGGGCGTAACGATGGATGCGTTCACCTTTGATACCGGGTGGTACGATATCGGCGATCGCGCCTCCTACATCGAGGCTAACCGCCACTACGCGAACGCGGACACTTGGAAAGGGGAGAATGTCGTCATCGAGAATTCGACGGTGAAAGATTCGGTCCTTTTCGACGAGGTCAGGATCGTTGACTCCTCGATCACCGGGTGCGTGATCGATCGCGGAACTTATCTTGAAGGGGTAACCTTACGCAACTGCCTGATCGGAGCAGGAACCGTCATTAAGCGCAGCTAAACCGAAATCGGTTCCTTGTCGTTTCGCCTGCCTGCTGCAGGCAGGAGTGGGTAGTGACTTCTAATTTCGGTTCGCACGGGACGGATGCCAGTGAGAATTCACCACGAAGAGCACGAAGGACACGAAGAATGGAATTCGATGAGCTGTTCCCCTTGGCGATCTTTGCGGCTTGAGTGAGTGCAACGAACGGGCGAGAGAAAAAGCTCGTGCCTCTCGCAAAGACGCGAAGAGCACAAAGGAAAGCGTAAATAGGCAAAGAGAAAGATGTTTGGAACTCAAGAGTTAGGGCCTTTCTTAGCGATCTTGGCGGCTTGAGTGAACGTAGCGAACGGGCAAGAGAAAAAAGACTGTATCTCGCAAAGGCACAAAGAGGGAAAGCAGGATTGAGCGAGTGAGTGATTGAACCTCCCAATGTCCCGATCATTCAATCTTCCGATCTCCCAATTCCTCAGTTCCCTCTGCGGTAAAATGATGAGAATTAAGGGTTACACAGCAACCCCCGACGCTGCAAAAATTGTTGCAGCGCCGGGTCTTGCCTGTCTATTGGCAGACGGACAACACAGTAAAAGGCTTCTTACAGGATGGTCTGCTCGCTCTCGTGGTCAAAGAGGTGAAGGCCATTCATATCGACCGCCAGCTTGATCGTGGAGTCGATCTCCACGTGCTGGTGCGGGTCGAGGTTTGCCACCACTCGCTCCCCTCCACAATCGGTGTAGACAAGAAGCTCGTTCCCTAACGGTTCTGTCACCAGCACCGTTACCTCAATGATCGACTCCCCGTCGGTGACCGGACCGGATAAGTCCTCCGGACGGATGCCAACGAATACCTCGCTCGGAAGTGTATCCACCAGCTCCTTAGGGAGAGTGAGTTGGAATCCCGTCCCGACGAGAACGATCGTCTCTCCTTTGCTCTCCACCTTCGCCGCGAGGAAGTTCATCGCTGGACTCCCGATGAACCCCGCTACGAATTGGTTCGCCGGATGGTCGTAGGTCTCCTGCGGCGAAGCGTACTGGTGGATCACCCCATCCTTCATAACCGCAATCCTACTACCTAACGTCATCGCCTCCACCTGGTCGTGCGTCACATAAACCGTCGTCGTCTTGAGCTTGTGGTGCAGCTGTTCGAGCTCTGTTCTCATCTGCACTCGCAGCTTCGCGTCGAGGTGCGAGAGCGGCTCATCGAACAGGAAGACCTTCGGCTTGCGCACGATCGCTCGCCCAACTGCTACCCGCTGACGTTGCCCACCGGAGAGCTCCCGCGGCTTGCTCTTCAGCTTTTCCCCAATTCCGAGTAGTTCGGCCGCATCATGCACCCGCTGTTCGATCTCTTTCTTCGGGGTCTTCCGCAGCTTTAGGCCGAAGGCCATGTTGTTATAGACGTCCATGTGCGGATAGAGGGCGTAGTTCTGGAAGACCATCGCGATATCCCTGTCCTTTGGCGGGACTCGGTTCACCACCCTCTCCCCGATGCGGATTTCCCCTGCAGTCGCCTCCTCAAGCCCGGCGATCATCCGTAGCGTCGTCGTCTTTCCACACCCTGACGGCCCGACCAGCACGGTGAATGCCCCATCATCCACCTCAAGATCAATCTCGTTCACTGCCACAAAATCGCCGAACTTCTTTGTGATCGCAGTTAGATTTACTTCTGACATTGCACCTCCTGCAAGCGTTCTTACTCCTCTTCCCTAAGGGCCCGCACCAATATCTCCCAGTATACTACCTCAACACGGGGAAGGGAAGCTCTCTTCCCGTCATGGTGCTGGTTCGCCGGTTCTCGTGCAACCATTTGCTTTTGTTCAGCGCTTCTGAATGTAGATCAGGCTCTTCTTTCCCTTCCCATCAACGTAGACAGCGAGTCCCTTCTCGAAGCGAACGTGCTTGACGAACTCACTCGCCGATACGATCTCCTGACGCTCGATGAGCGCGCGGTTGAAATGATCTCCCTGCTCCGCATCAAACGGGAGGTAGAGCACTCTGCTTGCCACCATGTCCGCATAGAAATGCGTCCCGTAGGAGAGTTCCGGGGAGAAGGATTCGGTCGCCATCTCCACGATTACACAAGCCCCTGCTATCTCACCGTACTGCACTGGCACCCCCAGCTGCGGGTTCGATGTCCCCCATCGACCGGGCCCCATCAGAATGTACGCCTCACCGTCCAGTTCTTGGTCGATCTGTCCCACATGCCGAGCGATTGTGTACGCCTCTTCCCAGCGATATGTGGATGGATCGACAAAGATTAGATGGTGAATCTTCTTGCGCCTTCCATTCCCCAGCGCGCGATGGCAGGTAAGGAGTGTTCGTTCTTCAGGCGGGGAGGGGAGGCGAATGATACGATGCTCGGGTCGTCCCCCAAGCGGGCGCGCTTGCACCAGGTAGAAGAGAGGGTCTCCAGACGGCTCACGCTCAGAAGGAAAATTCACAGCAAACTCGATATCGACCGATCGCTCAAACAGGCGCTGTAATCCGTCAAGCAACTCGCGCAAAAGGGGGGTGAACGGCATGGTGGAGTTCTTTTCAATGAAGCGGTTGAACGAGGCGATATACCGGCCACGAGGAGGTAGCGCAGAGACTGGCTCGCTCACCATCCCCTCGGCATCGACCACCGAACAGACCTCCCGCAAGAGGGGGTTATCCAATTTTGGAAGGCGCGTTTGATCGAGCTTTCCCGTTTTCATATCGAGGACGTCGACCGTCTCCTGCGAGCAACGTATGATTGCTCGCGTATCCGACCCCTCTGGCCGCAACCCCGGGAGCTTCGGGGAGAAGACACGGGCGTATTCCCGTCCGACCGCGCGTGTTCCCACACCGACAACCAGGCGAACCACACCATCCTCCGGGAGCAAGGGGTCGGTCCACGGATAGAAGTTGTGAGAGAAGCCAACACCGCCGATCAGTGGATAGAAGAGATCCTGGGGGTAGTGGCAACCGATCATGTTCTGGATCAAAATCGCCATCTTCTCCTCCTGCCAGGGGAGGTCGTGACGCTTCCGGTAAGCACGGGCGTTTTGTCCGAAGGTCGAGGCGTAGACGCGCTTGATCGCAGCTATAAGGGCTGTCAACCGCTCCTCATCGCTCCCCACGTTGCTCAAGAACTCGGAACGATAGATTCCGGCAAAGGAGTGCTCAGGATCGTCCTCCATCACCGAGGAGGAGCGCACCACGAGCGGATGTTCCTTCTCGGCGAGGAAACCGGCGAGGGCTTCCTGGGCCGCCGTAGGAAAAGTGGCGGAAGCGATCCGTTCCTTAAGTTCATCCGAACCTATCTCCTGG
>JAUWNS010000239.1 GCA_030612485.1 Candidatus Bipolaricaulota bacterium | reverse complement strand
CGTTACGACTTGATCCCCAACCTGGTAGAGACGGTGAAGGGCTATGCTGCTCACGAGCGGGAGACGTTGGACGCGGTGATCGAGGCGCGGGCACGTGCGGTGGCATCCACCGGAACCCCGGATAGCCAGGCACGGGACGAGGGCATGCTCGTCAGTACGCTCAGACAGCTGTTCGCTGTGGTTGAAGCCTACCCTCAACTCAAAGCAAACCAGAACTTCCTGCACCTGCAGGAGGAGTTGGTCATCACAGAGGATCGTATCCAGGCGGTGCGCCGCTTCTACAACGGCAACGTCCGCGACCTGAACACCCGAGTTGCGGTCTTCCCGTCGAACCTCATCGCCTCGGTCTTCGGAATCGGACCAGAAGAGTTCTTCGAGGTGACAGAGGCCGTTCGCACGGTCCCCAAGGTCTGACCCCGATGCCTTACGATCCCATAGTCTTATCCAGTTCGTCGATCATCCCTTCGAGTACGTCGAATCCACCACGCCAGAATGAGGCAGAGGTCATATCGATTCCGGCCTCGCTCAGGATCTCCTGCGGGCTCTTCGACCCGCCATGGGCGAGGATCTTGAGGTACTTGGGAACGAACGCCTCCCCTTCATCTTTGTATTGCTTGTATAGGGAGAGGACGAGAAGCTGCCCGAAGCTGTAGGCGTAACAGTAAAATGGGACGGCGTAGATGTGCGGAATCGAGACCCACTCCCAACGAAATTCGTTGCTCACCTCGACGGCATCACCGAATTGCTCCTTGAGGTTTGCAAGATATCGCTCTGCCAGAGCGTCTGTCGTCACCCCTTCCTCGATCAGGGTGTGTGCTTCGCGCTCGAAGAGGACGAAGTAGGCCTGGCGCATCACCGTGGCGTAGGAGCCATCGACGAACCGAGCCAGTATATCCCGCCGCACAATGGGATCGGTCTCGTGTTGTAGCTGGTGTTCGAGGAGGAGGATCTCGGAGAAGATGGATGCCGTCTCGGCTAACGGGAGTGAGGAATGGAAGGTGAGCGGTGAGTGCTCGGAGGCCATCAGTGCGTGCATGGCGTGGCCCAACTCGTGAGCCAACGTAGAGAGGTCGTTTTCCTTCCCGTTGTAGCTCGTCAAGACCCACGGGGTTATCCCTGGGAGGACCCCGTGGCAGAAGGCCCCGCCGATCTTCCCGAGCCGAACCTCGGAGTCGAGGTGCCTCTCGTCGAGAACGCGCTTCGCGTGATCGGCCAGGATCGGGGAGAAGGCGGTGAGGCTCTCGAAGATGGTCGTCATCGCCTCATCGAACGGATAGGTCCTTGCTGCCTCACTCAATGGGGCGTAGAGGTCGTAGCGGCGGAGTTGTTTCATCCCCAACCAGTTCGCCTTCAGCCGGAAGTAGCGCTGAAAGAGACCTCTATTCTCTTGGCAGACTTCAAGGAGGATCTCGACGACGGGATCGGGAATATCATTTACCAGGTTTCGAACGGCGATCGGCGATGAGAACCGCCGGAGTTTGACCTTCTCATCGGCCCAGTTGCGAACGATGTGTTGATAGACCTGGCCGAGGATCGTGCTCTCCTCCCCGTAGACACGGTAGAGCTCCTTGTAGATAGATTCTCTGACCTCGGGGGACGGATCGGAGGCGTAGGCCATCAGTTCGGAGCGTGTCAGGGCCTTTTTCTCCCCATCAATCTCGACACGAAAGGTGAAGCGGGTCGTGATCATATCGTAGAGGGAGGTCAGCGCCTCGATGCCGTTTTCATCCTTCAGGTTGATGAGCTTCTCCTCGGGCTCGGAGAGGGTGTATGGGCGGAAGCGACGCAGCGATTCGAGGTAGTAAGCAGCATCCCCGCTTGCTGGGAGGAGACGCGCGGCAGTCTCGTCGTCGAGCCCCTTCCACCACAGATCGAGGAAGAGCGTTCTGTTCTGCGCAGCGGTCAATACCTTCTCGATCCGTCCGCGGAAGGCAAGTGCGTCTTGGTCGGTGGTATCCTCGGCGAACCAGAGGGAGGCGTAGGCCCCCAGCCTCCGGGAGAATGCTCCGACCTCCTCGATAAGAGAGACTATCTCCGCAAACTCGATCTTTGATATTCCCTCACTCAAGCGGTCGCGCCACCCTTCGAGTGCGACAACGATCTCCTCAAGGCGGGCCGTGAATCTCTCAAGATCCTTCCCTGTTGGCGATCGAAGCAGATCTGTGAGGGACCATCGTCTAGGCTCGTAGATTTGTTCGTTCATCGTGCTCTCCCTTTCTTCCCTCACTCCGTGGGTTCGATCGTCCCTGCAAGGCCGATCGCATCTGCGACCCCGCGCATCCCCATGATCACATCCTCGAACAAGTCTTTAAGCTCCATCCCCAGCATCTGAGTTCCCTGCTCGATCACCTCGCGGTTCGCCCCCGCGGCGAAACTTTTGTCCTTCCACTTCTTACTGACCGACTTGACCTTCATATCGAGGACGCTGTGCGACGGGCGCACAAGGGCCACCGCTGTTACGAGGCCAGTCAGCTCGTCGATCGCGTAGAGGACCTTCTCCATCTCGTGTTTCGGCTCGATATCGGTTACGAGCCCCCAACCGTGTGACATCACCGCGTGGATGTACTCCTCTGGCCAACCGTGCTCTGTCAATATCTCCCTCGTTTTTGAGCAGTGTTCCTCTGGGTAGCGCTCGTAATCGAGGTCGTGGACGAGGCCGATGATCCCCCACTTCTCCTCGTCCTCGCCGCGCTTTCGCGCCATGTAACGCATTACCCCTTCCACGCTGAGGGCGTGCTTGATCAGGCTCTCACTCTTGTTGAACTCCTTGAGTAGTCTGTACGCCTCTTCTCTAGTCGGTACATGAGTCGGCATCGCTCCCCCTTTTAGTGGATCTTTCTCGCTTCTGTTCTGGCCGCTACTCTACTCGTTGTTCGCAATTTCGTCCAGTACGAAGACGAGTGTCGAATATGCTTCTCAGCCACGGGATGGGTATAGTCTCCTTATCTCCGTAACGAAAGAGGAACCGAGTGGATCTACACGCAGGTGTATTCTTGGCGCTCTTCTTCGCTGCGATTGGGATCGG
>JAUWNS010000154.1 GCA_030612485.1 Candidatus Bipolaricaulota bacterium | reverse complement strand
AACTTCTCTTGCGTGCTCTTCCTCCCCTTGATCACGGGGATCGCCGCCTCATTGATCGCGAAGTCGGCGTAGATATCGAGCATGCGCATCGTCTCCTCCTGCGCCTCTTCTGCTGTGGCATGGGCGGTGTGCCCCTCCTGCCAAAGGAATTCTGTCGTGCGCAGGAAGAGGCGCGGGCGCATCTCCCAACGGACGACGTTCGCCCACTGGTTGATCAGGAGAGGAAGGTCACGGTAGGACTGGATCCACTGGGCGTAGGCGTGGCCGATCATCGTTTCCGAGGTTGGACGCACGACGAGCGGCTCTTCCAGCTCCTTTCCTCCCCCGTGGGTGACGATCGCAAGCTCCGGGGCGAACCCCTCGACGTGTTCGGCCTCCTTCTCGATGAAGCTCATCGGGATGAGCAGCGGGAAGTACGCGTTCTTGTGGCCGGTCGCCTTGAATCGCTTATCGAGACCGGCTTGGATTGCCTCCCACAGCTCGTAGCCGTAGGGCTTGATGATCATGCACCCCCGTACCGGTGCGTTATCGGCCAGGTCCGCCATCCGCACCACGTCGGTGTACCACCGGGAGTAGTTCTCGCTTTGTGGGGTTACGCCTTTCACTGCCATACCGGTTTTTCCTCCGTTTTCAAATCAGTGAGCCGTCAGGATGAGCCCGACGCTTCTCTTGGATAGTCCTTGTAGAGCCTGTCTCGCCTTAAAACAAGCGTTGTAAGTGTACCCATTTCTCGGCCGGGTGGGAAACTGACCAAGAAAGGGCTGGTTCAGAGAAGGGCGGGGTCTACAGTCATAACCGGTGCACCTTGAGGAAGTTGGTCCGTCCGACGCCCAGTGGGATCCCCCCGGTGATAACGACGAGTTCCCCTGGCTGCCCGAGGCGCAAGTCAAGGACGGTGCGTGCCATCGTCTCGATCATCTCGTCGGTGTCTTCGTGCTGTGGCACAAGGACCGGGCTTACGCCCCATGGCAGAGCTAGCCTTCGATAGGTATCCTCACTGGGAGTGAAGGCCATGATCGGTTCTCTTGGGCGCTCCCGCGCGACCTGACGGGCCGTGTACCCGCTCCAGGTGGAGGTGACAATCAACCGTACACCGAGTTCCTTGGCGATCGTTGCCGTGGCATCGCTGATCGCGTCGGTGATCGGGTGTGCGTGTTCGACGTCCGTGAAGCTCACCGGATCCACCCAACGGAGCATCTTCTCCTCGACCGTGGCGGAGATCTTCGTCATCATCTCCACCGCGCGCACGGGATAGTGGCCGATTGCGGTCTCCCCGGAGAGCATCACCGCATCGGTCCCGTCGAGGATCGCGTTTGCTACGTCGCTCGCCTCCGCGCGGGTGGGAGTAGGGCTTGCGATCATCGACTGCAGCATCTGTGTAGCCGTAATCACTGGCTTCCCCACGGCGTTACACTTGCGGATGATCTCCTTCTGGTGCAGGGGAACCTCCTGTACAGAGACTTCCACTCCCAGATCTCCGCGTGCCACCATCACCGCGTCTGTCGCCTCAAGGATAGCGTCGAAATTATTCAGCGCTTCACGCTTTTCGATCTTGGCCACGATCGGAACAGCGATCTCTTTCCCTGTTTCACGGTAGATCAGAGAGCGCAATGCCTCAATATCACCCTTTCCGCGCACGAACGAGAGAGCGATGAAGTCGACCCCGTGTTCGATGGCGAAGGCGGCGTCTGCCCGGTCCTTCGGTGTGAGGGACGAGAGATGTGATTCACCGCACACGGCGCTGCGTGGTGCGGCAACCCCTTTGTGGGATAGGAGTTCGCCCCCCACGATGACTTGACAGACAAGTTCATCCGCTCCTTTCGCCTCGATGACGAATTCGAGAGCACCATCGTCGAGGAGGAGGGGGTCACCCACGTGAATATCGCTGATCAGATCCGGGTGAGGGAGGTTTACTACGTTTCCCTTTCCCGTTGCTGGGCGGGTTGTGAGGACCAGTCGATCGTCGGTCTTCAGGATGAGTGGCTCAGGATCGATAGTTCCGACGCGGAGTTTTGGGCCTTGCAGGTCGGCCATGATCGCGATAGGCGCATCTTTTTCCTGGGCGACGCGACGGATTGTGGCGATATCCTCTTCGTGCTCGTCCTTTGTTCCGTGCGAGAAGTTTATCCGTGCCACATCCATCCCCGCATCGACCAGTGCCCGCAGTGTCTCCTCGTCGCGTGAGGAAGGACCAATAGTGCATACGATCTTCGTGCGTGTATTGTTCAATCCGCCATCTCCCTGATCAGCTGTCGATCTATTTTACGACTTTCCTCCTGAGCAGGAAACCTCTGCGTGGAATGGCAAAAAAACGATAAAAAAACCTATTGACTTTCCTATCGTTTCCCGTTATGGTAGAAAGGGATTTCTAACTTAGAAATTCCTAGCAATTATAAGAAATGGTAGTTATCTCCTAAAATAGAATTATGGTTGTTATCGTAAAGGATTGAGACAAGCGTGTGCGGAGAGCACCCGCTCCCTGAAAGGGAAGGAGGTGGTGCAGTAGTTAGGTTTTTCTAGTTCGTCAAGGCGCGTTGGTTTTGGTGTTTGTCAAAGTTTACAAGGAGGTAGTCTTGAAGAGGATGTTAGTTGTTGCTGTTTTGTTGGCGTTGTTTGTTTCCGTCTGCGCGATGGGGTCGGCAACCCTGGACACCGTGCTGGCTCGTGGTAAGTTGATTGTGGGCGTCAACGCTGTTCTGCCGGGTTTTGGTGCTTTGGATGCAGCCACTGGTGAATATGCTGGATTTGATGTCGACTACGGCAGGGCGATCGCAGCTGCGATCGGTGTGGATATTGAGTTCATTCCCTTGACTGCAGGAGAACGCCTCACTGCGTTGCAGACCGGTCAGATCGACGTCCTGATCCGCAATACCACTTGGACGCTCACCCGCGATTCCAAAGACCTCGGGCTAGACTTCTGTCCAACCACGTTCTACGATGGGCAGGGGTTCATCGTCCGCAAGGCTGATGGCATCAACTCGATCAAAGATATGGACGGAGCTACGGTCTGTGTTACATCAGGTACGACCACCGAGGGCAACCTGGCCGACGCATTCCGAGAGCATGGGTTGGCGTTGACCACACAGGTGTTTGCCGACACAGAAGCGTCTTTCGGCGCATATGACCGCGAAGCGTGTGACTGCTATACCAGCGATAAATCCCAGCTGGCGTCGCTGCGAACCACTGCTGCTGTACCTGCAGATCATGTCATTCTGCCCGACACGATCTCTAAAGAACCCCTGGGACCCGTCGTCCGCCACGGCGACAGCGAGTGGTACGATATCGTCAAGTGGACCATCTTCGCCACGTTCTTTGCTGAAGAGCATGGCATTACGCAGGCCAACGCAACTACGTTTGAAAGCACTAACCCTGAGGTCCGCCGCTTCCTCGGAGTGGAAGGCGGAATGGGGGCTAAGCTAGGCCTGGCCGAAGACTGGGCGGTGAACGTTATCGCAGCGGTCGGTAACTACGGTGAGCTCTACGATCGTCACTTGGGTCCCAATGGCCTCGATATCCCGCGAGCTGGATCGCTCAACGATTTGTGGACAAACGGTGGGCTGATTTACTGCCCTGCATGGCGCTAGGATTCTCAATTGATGAGTACAGCCTGTTGTAAGGCAGGCTGTACTCTATTCTTCGTCCGCGGAAGGAGTAGGTGTTGAGTAAGAAGGTTGCTTCCTCCCAGTCGATCCCTTTTTGGCGAGATATTCGTGTCCTACGTGTAGTGAGTCAGATCCTCTTCCTTATAGTCATCGCCGCCGGAATATGGTGGTTGCTCAACAACCTACAGACCAACCTCAAGGCGTGTGGTCTGAAGATTGGTTTTGGTTTCCTCAAGAACACGGCGGGTTTCCCTATCTCGGAGGGTCTACGCTACGATCCGACCGATGTCAACGGGTACGCATTTTGGGTCGGAATCGTCAACACGATCCGAGTAGCGGTAATCGGCATCGTATTGGCAACGATTATCGGAACGATCATCGGTATCGCCCGTCTGTCGAACAACTGGCTGGTAAAGAAGTTGGCTGGCCTATACGTAGAGATAATTCGTAACATCCCCTTGCTCGTGCAGTTGTTCTTCTGGTACTTTGCAGTGATGTTGACCGGGCTACCGATGGTCAAGAACAGCATCAGCTTGCCCGGTTCGATCTACCTGACTCGGCGGGGAGTGTACATGCCTTGGATGACGCTAACGGAATCGTTTGGCACGTGGGTGTGGTACATCATCAGTGGCTTGGTTTTGGCAATCGCTGTCTACGTATTCCGCCGCATTCAGCTCAAGAGCACAGAACGTCCAGGGTTTCCCATTATATGGGCAACAACGGTTCTCATCCTGACTCTGGTTGCCGGGTGGTTCATCACCCCTGGCAACCCATTGGCTCTGACCGTGCCTGTGTTAGGCCGCTTTAACTTTGAGGGAGGTCTCTGGCTGTCAACATCATTTACCGCACTTCTCATCGGGTTATCGGTGTACACCGCGGCATTCATCGCCGAGATCGTGCGGGCGGGGATCACCGCCGTCAACAAGGGGCAAACAGAAGCGGCCAAGGCGATTGGTTTGAAAAACACGCTGATCCTGCGTTTGGTGATACTACCCCAGGCTCTACGAGTCATCATCCCGCCGTTGGCCAGTCAATACCTCAACCTAACCAAGAACTCCAGTCTGGCGATCCTCATCGGGTACTATGATTTGATGAACGTGGGAACGACCATCTTCAACCAAACCGGACGCGCCGTCGAGATGATCCTGCTGATCATGGCCAGCTACCTCACGATGAGCCTGCTGACTTCCCTGTTGATGAACTACTATAATCAACGTATGAAGTTGGTGGAGCGCTGATCATGAGCGATAATCAACAGACCGTTCACACAGTTAAAGAGCAGCTCCGGCCTCCTAGCGAGCGAATCCCCGTTCTCCGGTGGTTGAAGGAGAACCTCTTCAGCAGCTGGCTCAATGCGATACTCACCATCGTGTCGGCAGCGCTGATCGTGATAGCCGTATTCGGTCTGTTTAAATGGGCCTTGGGGGCACGGTGGGAGGTTATTCCCGCCAACTTAAAGCTACTGTTGGTCGGTACGTACCCAATAGAATACCTGTGGCGTGTGTGGACAACCGGGTATATCATCGCTTTCTTATTGGGGTTCAGTAGTGGATCCCATGGAGGCCTGATGCGTCGGGTCTCCACAGTAGTTGCTTCGGTATCGGTTCTGTTGGCTATTCTTCCGTTTCCTTGGGGGACTCGAGGATGGCTCCTCGGTATTGCCGTTGCCGCGGCCGTCGGGTTTGGCTTGGGGCATCTCAGCAAAGGGATTCGCTGGTGCAAACGCCTGGAGATCGCTGCCTGGATATTATCATTTCCCATTAGCCTCGTTTTGCTCAATGGGTTGGGGGGAATCCTCCCTGTAATCGGAAGAAGGACTACTTGGGGTTTTCTGCTTAACTTGATCGGTGCGATAGTGGGGATCGGCCTCTCGTTCCCCATAGGTGTACTGTTGGCCCTCGGACGGCGGAGTGAGTTGCCGGCCATTCGCTGGGTATGTACCGCGTACATCGAAATCATCCGTGGGGTACCGTTGATCAGTCTGCTCTTCATGGCCAGCATCATG
>JAUWNS010000257.1 GCA_030612485.1 Candidatus Bipolaricaulota bacterium | reverse complement strand
CAGTGAGAGGGAGCTTGTTGGCGAGGACGATTCCACATCTGGCCGCGAGGGCCTCTTTCAAGAGGGAGACCGTCTTTGCGGAGGCCGTCGCATCGACGAGGATCGTCCCCGGTTGGAGGTGGGAATCGATCTCCCTCAGCGACAGAGCCCCTTCCAACCCGGCGAACGATCGTCCCGCTGCCTTCGCTCGTTGGGCATTCGTAAGGAGGAGGTCTGTTAGACCGCCACGATCGAGGAGGGCACCGGTACTATCCGCCAATCCAACGATGGTGAAACGGATGCCCGCCCCTCGCTGCAACGCCTCTCTGGTAGAGAGGATCTGTTGCAAGAGCGCACCCCCCACCCTTCCCATACCCAGGAAGATCAAAGGAACCTCCTTGATCTTTTGGCCAGCCTTATTCACTCTCACGGTGACCTCCCTGCTATTTTTCTTCGCCTTCACGCCAAAAAGAAAGACCACAGGCATATGCCTGCAGTCCTCTGCGCCGCTCTATCTATGATCAGACAGAGCTGGCTAAACCGGCGTCGTGTAAATACCGCAAGAAAGGATGTCGACGAGTTCGACTGTCAGCGCAACCCTTTTCTTCTCCTCTCTCGCTTCGATCATGTTGAAAACAGCATACAGGGGATTCTCCCTTTCGTCAAGAGGAAGAGGCAGTCGACTCCTTACGAGACGGACAGAAGACTCACCACGTCGAACACATCGAACCCGCTGATATCGTTCACTTGTTGCTGCAGGAAGTCGATCAGTTCTTGCGAGAACGCAGCCACATCCGCTTCGCCGATAAGTGGTGACACAATCGCTGCGGCAAGCATCTGCTGCTCGATCAACTGGTAGCCGATTGCTTGAACCTGAAAGGACCCGTACTCGCTTTCGCTGATCGGCCGCAGTATCACGCAAAGATACGTATTGGGAAGGATGACCGCGTAGAGCGGCTGCTCCATGGACTGCGCGTCATCGCTAACCTCACCGGGGTAGTACAGTAGATCCTCCGCCTTGGCAAGCTCATAGAACGAGCGATTTGCCTCTTCTCCAATCAAAGCCATTGCGAACGTCACGACAAGAATAGTAAGCAGCAGAACCAGCACCGTACCTTTTCGAGACATCTCCGGATCACCTCCAATAAAGACTGTAGCGCAACAAGAACAGGCAAGGCAAGAAGAAAGGGTCAGGAATTGCCCCCCTACAGCGCTGATGGTAAGCTGGTCACACGGCACTGCGAGCTGTTTTGCAATCGTACACTGGTGTATAAGGAGCAGGTCATAGTGTCAGGCACAAAGGTTGATCACGTATGCGGAAGGAGAAGATGAGTGGGAACCTGTTCAACGAGGTGCGGAGCGCTTGCAAGGCGGTCGCCGAGAGAGCCACGCAGGTGCGCATCCATTACGATCGTCTGGCTTCCTATGCCGCGGCGCTCCCCTTGAAAGAGGTGGCGCGTCCTACGATCGATCCGACCTGTCACTACATCGGGCATGGAGAGGACACTCTCTCCTTCTTCGTCGTTCTCGATACGATCAACTTCGGATCGGGGTACTTCCCACACCTCCGAAAGCGCCCCGGGATGTCCGGCTACTTCACCATCGCCTCTTTCCTCGCCGATCGCTACAAAGAGAACGGACCGTTCTCCGCACAGGCACTCGTAGGACTGACCACCTCTGACTGCGCGCGGATCTTCGTTCAAGACCTCGCCAATCCCCCCATCCGCGAACTGATGGATCTCTTCGCGCACGCGTTGAACGACCTCGGTCGGTTCCTCCTCGACCGGTTCTCTGGAAACTTTCCCTCTTTGATCGAGGAGGCGGATTCCTCTGCCGAGCGGCTCGTGCAGCTCCTGTGCGCGATGCCCTACTTCAACGATGTCGAACCGTACCACGGCGTCGACGTCCCGTTCTACAAGCGTGCCCAGTTGATGGCCTCCGACCTTGCACTCGCCTTCGAGGGCGTGGGGCCAGGCAAATTCCACGACCTCGATCGATTGACGATCTTCGCCGACAACCTCGTGCCACACGTCCTACGCATCGACCGGGTACTCAGTTACCAGGACGATCTCGCCACGCGGATAGATCACGGAGAATTGATCAAGGCAGGGTCCCCTGAGGAAGTAGAGATTCGGGCCTGTGCGCTCCACGCGGTCTCTCTTCTGGCCGTGGGATTGCGCAGCACAGGGCGCCTGATCAACGATAGGGATCTAGATTACCTCCTGTGGAATCGCGGACAGAGTCAGACTTACAAGGCAATTCGACCGCGACATCGCACGCGCACGATATACTACTAACAAGTATATTCTATGGCTGATGTCTAAGATACTTCCTCGCTAGGAATAATCAAGACAGTCTAGAAATTTACCTTTGGGAACAGGGAGGTGAGGCTTCGGATCCGAAACGGCAAACCTCGCGAAAGAAAGCGAGGGACGCAAAGCCACGGGCCTGAGATTGGCAGCCGGGCTACCGAAGACGAGATGAAACAATGGCGATACGCGGCTCTTCTCCTTAGCGCTCT
>JAUWNS010000236.1 GCA_030612485.1 Candidatus Bipolaricaulota bacterium | reverse complement strand
CGAGGCTGATCTCGGCGGAGATTCCCACGGCTGAGAGGTGCTTTCGCAGGATGTACAAGGAGAGTTTCTCCTCGCGTACCCGATCGATCAGTCCCTTGGCCAGTCCCTTGTCGAGGGTGCGCTTGGTAAGATCGATCTCTTCCTTCCGCGCCGTTCCTTTCAGCTGCCACAACACACCGATGCAGAGCGTCTCGTTGAGCGAGAGGACGCCTCGCCCATCCTCTTGCAGGTGACACACCTCGATCACCTGCTCGTCCAACCACCCCAGATCACGCAGTTTGGAGAAGGCGACTTCCAGCTTCTCGTCCACCTGTTGGGTGATCAGATCGGCCAGGTCATCGAGGGGGTGATCATCCTTCATCGCAACGATCCGCTCGATCCGCTCGATGATCTTCTCCTGCGGGAAGAACGTCTCCTGGCCGGTGAACGTCGAGCGGCGAATGAACCAGGCCTCCGGAATTAACCCCTTTCTCTTCCAGCGGTAGAGCTGTCCATAGGAGATCCCCATCTTCTCGAGGACCTCCTTCTTCGAGAGCAGCTTCTCTTCGTCCATCATCCGCCTCCATACTTGTTAAAACAACACACTGTTATGCGCAACTGTTGCAGGTCGACTTGCGCGCGGAATAAGAGGACAGTGTAATAGAGCGGCGATCCTCTCGCTTCCGAAGCCGGGTAAAGCGGAATCTCCTGCCTCTCTCTGCTCTTTCGAGAAGTTCCGTGTGTTTCATCTGCGCCAGCTTCTCCAGTTCGTAGGTCGATTGGTGCATCCTTACCACCTCCCAAGCGGTCTGTTATGCCAGCAGTATAACATAACACTGTTACGATGTCAAGCCCTGGGAGGCATAAGTCTTTTCTCTCGCCCGTTCGTTGCACTTACTCAAGACGCCAAGACCGCGAAGGGGGAGAGGGGGAGACGCGGGGAGGGGGAGAGACGCGCGACAGGCAAGGCAGACAGGTCTTCGCGAGAGGCACTCTGTTACGTACCGTATCTTCAGCTACTTGAAACGACAAGGGACCTCTTTTTCATCGACCCATTCTGGCTTTCCTTGCTCTCCTTCTACCCCTGACCAACAACATTCACCTGGTCGACCGCGATCGCTGGAGTGTGCAGTGTCCCATGAGCCCAACCCGCTGCGTTACTAAGGGCGATCAGGTGATCCTTCAGCAGGGTGTACGTGTTCCCTGCGATCATCGTGTTCTTCACGCGGCCGACGATCTTCCCTCGTTCGATCTTGAACGCCACTGCCACGTTGTTCGAGAACTCCCCTGTGTTGATGTTCCCCTGTCCCAGTCCGAGGACACTCTCCACGAGTAGTCCCTCCTCTATCCCATCTATGATCTCGTTCTCATCCTTATCTCCCACGGAAACGAGGACGTTTCCTACTCCGACACTCGGTGGGGTGCGGAATCCGCCGCTTCCGAACAGTCCACCCTTATATCCGTTCCCTGTTGGCGTGGCTCCGGCAAGGGCAGCAGTCTTCAGGTCGTAGAGAAAACCGTTGACAATGCCGTCTGACACAAGAGGGGTGCGCACGGTTGGTCTTCCCTCGTCGTCGAACCCACTGCTCCGCGGTCCGTGAGGGAGGGTCCCGTCGTCCGTGAGTGAGAAACGGGGATCGAACACCTGCTCCCCGATCCGATCCTTCAACGGAGATATCCCCATGTGGACCGATTTCCCGTTGAACCCAACAATGAGCGGAAGAAGGAGAGTGATCGCTCCATACGGGGTGAATACGACCGGGAGTTTCTTCGAAGGCGCAGGAACGATCTTCTCCCCGTATCTGAGGTAACGGATGAGGCGGTCGACGAGCGTGTCGACAGAGAGATCCTCTTGGAAGCGCGCATCATCCCCGGCAAAGAGGAGGAAGATGTCTCCCTCGCGTGTCTTCCCCGCCTCCACCCATAGTGAGAAGCGCGTTCGTTCCTCATCCACCTCGCACCCGGCGGTGTTGCGAATCTCTACCGTCTCTATGGCCTTGGCGATGGTGAGGTTAACATCCGCTTCCGGCTCGGCATCATGTAGCTTGGTTATCACTCCCTCCCCGATCGCGATCATCTCCTCTTCGGAGAGATCGGTGATAGCTCGGTCGTGTACCTCGGGGTGAGTCGGATCTGCTGCCATCGGGAAGCTGAAAACGGTCTCTTCGCCGAAGGCGGCGGCGGCGATCGCTGCGCTGACTAATTTCGAAGGATCCTTCATATCGGTGGTGGTGGCAAACCCGAGGCGGCCGCCATCGATCACGCGCAGCGCCATTCCTTCGATGGCTTTGTTCTTGATCGATTCGAGCTTTCCAGAGCGGAACTCGACTGGAATGGTACGGGTCTTCAAGTGGTAGACTTCCGCTTGATCGACCTTCTCTCTCAGCGTTTTGAGTAAGCCCTCCATTACTTCCCTCCTATCGTTACGTTCTGGATTCGGATGTGGGGCGAGCCGTCCGTGACAGGAAGAGGGAACTGCCCTCCCTTGCCGCAACCGCCGGATCCCCCGTGAATCTGCTGATCGTTTCCGATCATGTCGATCGATCGGAGCGTCTCGAAGAGGTTCCCGGTCAGGACTACGTCCTTCAGCATTCCTCCCACCTCTCCGTTTCGGATTTCGTAGGCGTAGGCAGCGGAGAAGGTGAATTGCTCGAAGACCGTCTGTCCGCCGTAGGCCTTTATCGCGTAGATTCCGTGATCGATCCCGGAGAGCATCTCATCGAAAGTGTGATCTCCGTTCTCGATGTAGGTGTTGGTCATGCGGACGATCGGTTCGTGCTCGTAGGAAATGGCACGGGCGTTTCCGGTTGGAGCGACCCCCATCTTCTTTGCGGTCTCCCGCGAGTGGAGGAGGCTTGTCAGGACGCCCTTTGTGATCAGGTGCGTCTTCGCGCGGGCGACCCCTTCATCGTCGTACGGGACGTTCCCGCGCAGGCCGGGCATGTACCCGTCATCGACCACGTTCAGCGTCTCGCTACCAAACCTGGTGCCGAGGGTCATGATCTTGCTCAATCGCTCGTTCTTGAACAGGAAGTCGGCCTCGCAAAAGTGGCCGAACGCCTCGTGGATGAAGACCCCGGCGAGATAGGGGTCGAGGATGACCGTGTACTGTCCCCCCTCGACAGG
>JAUWNS010000068.1 GCA_030612485.1 Candidatus Bipolaricaulota bacterium | reverse complement strand
CGCCCACGTTGTCGGCGGCTTGTTCGGATCGAGCCCCGCCGCCGCGAAGATGTCCTTGTTGTAGTAGAGCATCGCCGTGGACGAGTTGAAAGGCATCGACCAGAGGTTCCCATCGACGGAGTAGTAGTGTGTGATGGGGATTACGTACTGTGCCCAGTCCCACGTCTCCCCCAGCATCCCGGGGATCTGATAGACAGGGATGATGGCATCACTGTCGATCATCGTCTGCGTGCCGACCTCGTACACTTGAAGCAGGTGAGGCGCGACCCCCACGGGGTATGAGGCGACGAACTTGGTTACCGTCTCGGCGTAGGTTCCGGTAAACAGCGGTACTATCTCGATATCGGGGTGACTGGCGTTGAAGCTATTAACGATGTCCTCCACAACACCCAAACGCGACCCGCTCATCGCGTGCCACCAGTTGATCTGAACCTTCTCAGCGGTCGCCGAGACCACTGAGATCGACAATAGAATAACCAGAGTAACAAGTACCCACTTTGCTCTTTTCATCTTGCGTCCTCCTTTTGATTCCACTAACAGCCTGAACACTAGACCCTTCCCGATCCTTTCTGTCTGTATCACCCCCTTCATACCACAGTATCTTCGGAACTGACTGACGTAGCGGCCACTCCACCCATGTCGTTTTGGCATTCACGCCCTTTTTTCTCCTCTGGTCCCGAATCGTTTAACGTCCTCTTTTGATTCCTTTTCTTTCCTTGCGAAACTCAATATAAACGCGGGCTCCTTCTTTGTCAAGAACTTACGAGGGGATGGTCGTGGTCGAGATCAATCTCCCGGTTTCCTTGTCGTAAAAGAGGAGTTTCTCCGGCGAGATGAACAGGTGAACCTGGGCACCGATTTTCATGTCGAAGGTCTTCTCGTGGAGAACTGTCAACCGCTGGTTGCCAATCTCCACCTGGACGATGGTCTCCGGACCGGCAGGGAGTGCCGCATAGACCGTTCCCGCAACCGTTGCCGCGGGAGAGGGGGTTGAATTCAGCTTTACATCTTCAGGCCGGATGGCGCCGAGAACTGTCCGATCTGCCATGTGCGGCGGCAGATTGGTCAGGATGCTGATAGTTTCTCCCTCCAGATAGATGTCGTTCTCGTGAGCGACAAGCTTCCCTTCGATCAGATTTATTGGAGGACTGCCCACAAAATCCGCGACAAATAGGTTTGCCGGTCGTCCGTACACCTCACTCGGGGGAGCGCTCTGCTCTACGATCCCATTGTCCATCACCACGACTTGGGTTGCGAGCGTCAGTGCCTCAACCTGATCGTGGGTTACGTAGATTGTGGTTGCCTCAAGGTCGTTGTGGAGTCGCTTGATCTCTGTACGCATATCCAGACGAAGCTTTGCATCGAGGTTGGAGAGGGGCTCATCCATCAAGAAGATATTAGGCTCTGTGACGATCATCCGCGCTACTGCGACACGCTGCTGCTGCCCCCCGCTCAACTCGTGCGGATACCGTTGCTCCAGGTCGACCAGGTGCATGTAGTCGAGCGTTCTCCTGACGGCCTCCTGAATCTTGGTCTTTGTCATTCTCTTGACCTTCAGCCCGAATGCAACGTTCTCAAAGACTGTCATGTGCGGCCACAAGGCGTAGTTTTGAAAGACGAGACCAAGGTTTCGTCTCCTTGGAGGAACGAAAACACCCTCCGTATAAGAGAAGACCTTTTGCCCGCCGAACCTGATCTCTCCTCCTTCAGCCATTTCCAACCCCGCGATGAGGCGTAAGGTGGTCGTCTTCCCGCAACCGGAAGGGCCGAGCAGCGTCAGGAACTCTCCCTGCGTGACGGCCAGGGAAAGATCATCTACCGCGACGACCGATCCGAACTTTTTCGTCACATGCTCTAGCTCAAGGATGTTCAACGTCAATCACTCCTGTTATATCAAACAAGCCCCTTTCCTCCCATCCTTCGCGAGATCCAGACACCGATAAGGACCAAGAACGCGATGAGAAGAGTAATCGCATTGGCAAACTGTGCATACCCCTGCTCTAGATACCTGAACGTCATCGTGGTAAGCATTCTCGTCTTTGGAGTAACAAGGAGGATGATCAGGGAGAGTTCACGCATGGTGGTGATGAAGACGAGGATGAAACCGGCCATCGCACCCTTCAAGGTCAAAGGAAGGATGATCCTGCCGAATCGACGAAACCAGCCAGCGCCGGCCACAGACGCTGCCTCCTCGAGTTCCCCTCCCACCTGCAGCATGGCTGATGTCCCCGAACGAGAGGCGAAGGGCAAGTTCTTGAATGTACAGACAAGGACCAGCAGCAAGAACGTGCCATACAGCGAGGGGATTGGGCCCCAATTGTGGGTGAAAACCGACAGATAGATCGCTCCGAAGGCGATGCTGGGAATAAGATACGGCAGGAAGGTGAGCTGCTCCAACGCCTTGGAGAGAAACGTCCCTCTCCCTTTGACAACGGCATACCCGGCCAGAAGACCGAGGATTCCGGTCACAAATGCAACGGTGACCGAAAGCTTGACGCTATTCCACGCAGCGCCAAGAATCTGCCAGTTGCGCAGGATTCCCGCTTCCCCCTCCGCGAACGCGGTACCGCGGGGACCCACCCAGAAGAGGGGGGTTAAATTGGCGAAAGAGTAATTGCCGGGATAGCGCATCAGCGTCTGCCAGAGGAGCAGCAATAGAGGAAGGAGAGCCCCTATTAGGATGATCCCTGTTGCATAGAGGACTGCCGGTGTCTTCCACGGCCCAAGGCGGGTCAGGTTTGAGCGAAAACCCTTGCCCGAGATGGTAACGAAACTCCGGCGTGTACCGATGAACTTCTGATTGATGAAGATCAGGAATGTAGAGCTGAGGATAAGGATAAGCGCAAGGATATATCCGGCCGACGGAGTGCGGCTTACGATGTTGGTGTAGATCATCGTTGGTAGGGTGAAGTACCGGACCGGAGAACCGAGGAAGTAGGGAGTACCAAAGATTCCGATACTTCGCGAGAAGACAAGGATAAAGGCGGAGAGTATTGCTGGAAGAACTATCGGTAACGTGATTCTCCGCAGGGTCAGCCAGCGCGTCGCTCCCAATAGCTCTGCCGATTCTTCCAAGCGAGAGTCGATGCTCGCGAGCGCTCCGGAGATGAGTAAGAAAGCGAACGGGGAGTAGTGAATCGCAAGATTGATCACGATAGGCACGTATCCGTACGACAGCCAATTAGGAGGGCTGATTCCGGTCAGGTATTGAAAGAGCCCCATTGCACCGCCGATCCGCTCGTTCTTGAAGACGATGATCCAAGCCAGGGCGAGGGTGTAGGAAGGCAACACATAGGGGATGATGGCCAGGGCTCCGAGTAGCTTCTTGAACGGCATGTCGGTTCTCACTATCAGCCACGCCAAGAACCCCCCAATGATCAAGGCGAGCACTGCAACAGAGACGCCGACCTCAAGCGAATGCACCAGTGGGAGGATGAGCAGGTTCTTTGTCAGAGGGCTGGCAAATGTTCGCTCCCAGTGGAAGGTGGTGAACGTTCCCGGCTGTGCATCCCGCGAAATGCGTATATCGGTCCCCTGCCATACCAAGGTGTCGCGGACCAGCCTGGCAAACGGCATCACTACGAACACAGCCAGGATAGCGAGGATGAGCAAAGAGAGCACTACGCGCGGGGTAGTCACTAGATTGCTGAATCGTTTCAGGGCACCACGTGCCGTCATGGAGAAGCGAGGCTCGTGTCTCTGCATGTTGGGCTGTCCCTTTAATGTAACGCGGCAGCACGAAGGATATAGATCCTCGTACTGCCGCTTATCAGTGTTTCTGATTACTGCATAAGGAGCCAGAAATCCTTGATCTTCAGGCCTTCGTACCAGACGAAATCAGGGTCGACCTGCCAGGTATCCATCTCCTCCAGCGTCTTGGTCCCAGGAGGTGCGGGGACATCGGTTCGCGACGGGATGTTGCCGGCAACGAAGTAGGGTGCGTACCCCCAGCCCCCCTCCTCATCCCCAAGCATCCATCTCACCAGCAGCTTGGCTGCATTGGGATGTGGTGCTCGGTTGACGATGAGGACAACAACGTTGGTGGTGACTCCCATCACCGGTTTGATGTCGTAAGCGACGTCAAACACGAGCGAAGGATCCTTATCTCTGTCTCGGAGCCGCGAGAATGCGGTCATTCCAACAGGGGGGCTCTCCTGACCTGCAGCGCCCACAGCATTGGAGACGTCGTTTGTTGAGCGGACGATGATCACGTCGTTGTCCAGCAGCCTCTTGATCCATTCGTATCCTGCGTTCTCCACACCTGGAGAAAGGACGAGCGGCTCACCGAACTCCTCTTCGTACGCCGCGGCCATATCCTCAGGGTGCTGAACGATCGCTCCTAACACCTCCACGAACTCGGAGAGGATGTTAGGATCTGGAATAAGGACCTTGGACCGCCACTCCGGTCGGGTTAAGTCCCAGATATTGTCGAACGGACAGGTATCATAGGCCTCGGTGTTGTACACGAAGGCGTCCATGCTCAGATGGTGGACCAAGAACGGGTTCTTAAACTCCTCGGGGAGCACCGGAATGAGTTCCGGCGGAATATACGTAAACACGTACCCCTGCTTATAGAGCTCATGATATACCGTTGCCGGATCCTTCAGGTAGATGACGTCGGCGACGTAGTTCCCCGCCTCCTGTTCGGCAATTATTTTGGTAACGATCTCTGGGGAGTCCATATCGAACCCGTTCACCTTAATGCCAGGATAGCGCTCTTCAAAGGTTGGACCGAACTTAAAGACTCGCGAGGAGTACGAGTAGATGTTCACCTCGCCCTCTTCCTTGGCAAGATCGTAGAGCAGTGCTTCATATGCATCTTCAACGCTGGTTGCCTCGTAGGGGCCGAGGTTTACCGTCTGTAACCATTGATCAGTGGCTTCGCTGATCGCCTGCTCATCGGCCAGTGCTACTGGCACCGCTAGGAGCAGCGCTATCAGAATAACAATCGATACGCGCTTCATTTCTACCTCCTTTTTTGACTAACGCCTTTTCCTCTCCTTAAATCCTTATGGTCTTATCACCTCCTTTTTTGATACCATTCAGAGCCCTTTCCCAGGGGGCTATCGCCGCAGCCGGGACGCCGCTACGCCACTCCTTGCCAAGACTACCATATTTGCCGTCACTCGGCCAAAAGCACTTCAACCGCTACATCAGCAAAATCGGTGAACAGACCGTCTACATTGTAGGTGAAGTAGAATCTCTGCATCTCCTCTTCCAGGGAGGCGTACTGCGCGGGGAGGGAATCTTTACGGAAGGTATACGGGTGCACTACCAGGTCTCGCTCATGTGCCCAGGCGACGAACTGGGGATTCTTCTCGATAATCGTCTTCGACGGTCCGATTGCGTTCGCGTAGGTGGCGATCTCATCGAGACCGTCCTTAGTCCACATGTGCGAATATGAGAAGCTCCCGCTGATTGCCTGAAGGAGATTGAGGTCCGTTCCCAGATCGAAACGGAGCCTCTTTAGAGAGTCAGGCTCAAAGGACTGGATGTACACCTTTGCGTCTTCTCCAGTGTAGCCATAGTGATCGAGTACGTCGAGGACCGCTTCCTCCATAGGTAACCCCTCCGAGGAGTGCCAACTCGGCTTCTTCAGTTCGGGGTAGATTCCCACGTTCCGTCCGGTGCTCTTGTTGAGCCCCTGAATCAGTTCGATCATCTCGATAAAGGTGGGGACCTCGAACCTCGATTCGCCCACGGGAAAACGATTCGGAAAATACGGGTTCCCGTTCTCTCGGCACCGTTCGTGGATGCGAAGCTCTCTGATCTCAGCGAGGGTGAAGTCGGCGGCGTACCAATGCCCGTCTCTGCGGCGACGATCCGGAAAGACTGCTTCCACGTCGGTCGTCGGATCGAGGTAGATATCATGAAGACAGATGAACTGGGCGTCCTTCGTCAGCACGAGATCGGGCTCGATGTAATCTGCTCCCAGGGCGTACGCGTAGGCATACCCCTCCAGGGTGTGTTCTGGCAGGTAGCCGGCCGCTCCCCGGTGAGCGATGACGATCTTTCCCTCTGCTAGGCCGAGCACCCCGAGCAACAGCAAGATACCAATAATGAGCAACGCACGCTTCATAATGTCCTCCTTATTATACTGATTTACTCCGTTCCATCCGCCTCCAATGGCGAGATAAGCGGGTAACGATCGATGTTTCCGAGCGGAACCAGGATGGGGGTATCCGCGATCCCGTCTGAGCCGGGTTGATCTTGATTAGGCCCGGAGTGCTCATCCACGCTCTCCCCCTCACCCCAGAAATTGCCGCCGACGGGGTAGCCACCGTCCCAGCGGTTCTTTGTTTCGTCGCAGGTTGCGGGACGGGTATTGTCGAAGAACTCGTTGTGGAAGACGGTGTTCCGCTCGGAGGTGTGCACCAGTGCAAGACCGAGGTCGCACGTGTGGAGCACGTTGCCAACGATAGTGCAATCGAAGCAGTCCCACAGGAAGATCCCGTGATCCATCCTCTTAACTCGGTTCCCATCCAGATGATCGCGGTGGCAGCTGTCAAGGTAGATCCCATTACTGCAGTCTGAGAGGGCGTTTCCGCGCAGGGATGCCTCATGGCAGCGCCAGAGGAAGATTCCGTGCTCCCGCGCCCCGCAAACGCTGTTCCCCGTTATGGCTAGCCCATCCGATTCCGTTCCTTCGATACCACGACGGCAATCCGTAAAGGTGTTCTCATCCACGAAAGCGGCCGGATTCTGGTAGATAAAGAGACCTGTCTTAAGGTTGGTGAAAGCACACCTGTAAACGCGGACATGGGCAGTATCCCGCAGGAGAATGCCAATGCCGCGCCTGCTGTCACCAACTACATGACAGTCCTGGATGAGAACGTGGGCGGAGGTACCCTGTATGCGGATACCAACACCGGTTCCAGCGTCGATAGTCCAGTTGGCGATGACGTAGGGGTCAGTAAGCGTACCGCGCCCTGCTACAACACCGTTTGCCGTGGTGAAGTCGTCGTCCGATCGGATGGAAATCGGGTCGTGCGGGAATCTCTCCTTACCCACTCCTCCCACCGTGACAACGATGAGCACGAGAAGGCAGAGCGTGAGCGACGCGATCCCCACCCTCGCCATCACAGCCCTTTCTCGACGAGGAGTGCGTCCATCAATGCGATCAGTTCTTCCTCCTTCCCGCGGGGGATGAGAGCGGCTGCCGCGTATCCGTGGCAGGCATCGATTGATCCGCCGATCTTTAGTGCTGCCTCTGGAAGGAGCCAGTCCAGTCCAGGCATATCCCTGTCGATAATCCGTTGCCCGAGCGGAGTGGGTATGCGCATCGAGACCTTGACCAGGTCCCACTCGAATTGTCCCAAACTGGGGATCTCAGCTGGCATATCCTGGAAACCTGCGATGTACTTGTCGGTTGACATAAACTCTGTATCGCGAATATCCATGCAGAACTCACCGATGATCTTCACCCCCATCGGGGCGAAGCCATCTCCGATGGAAAACCATTGAATGTGCTGCGTCTTGAGTAGTTCGCCATTTTCGATGCGGGCGAGTTCCCGCGCGAATCCTTCCTCCTTGAGGGTGGTCAGTTCAGCGAGCTTCGACTCGTACTCTGGGGTCGGTCCGTCGAGGCATGTACGTACTCCGAGTTCCGGTCCACCCATGGCGTAACCGGCCGCCCCTAAGGTTGTGAGCGACTTAGAGAACGGTCCCATAGGGATCTCCTTGTCGAACTTCGTGAGGGTGTATTTCTCGTGTCCGTTCTCCTCGGTAACCCTGATCACCCCCTGGGAGACTGCGTCCATCAGGGCATCCCTGTTCTCACCGACGAGGCGCCCGTCACGGTCGTGGGAGTCTCCGAGTGCTCCGATCACTCCCAAGTAGGCGAGATCGTAGTTGTCTGGATTAAGTGCAAGGGCGAAGAGGTACGCGCCGGTAGCGGCGGAGATCTCCTTCTCCCCGGAGAGGCCGAAGAGTTCTGTTGACAGGCACAGCACTTTCTGAGAGGTGGACTCCTCTGCAGGGTGGTGGTCGAGGATGAGGGTGAATGAGCGTTCCTTGTTGGCGGCACAGATGACGGGGGCTGCTCGCCCACCGAGATCGGTGTAGATCACCGGTCTGCCAGCGGCGACATCATGGATGCGCTCGACGATGGGGGGATGGACCCGTTCGAGCGGGATGCGGTCGACGGTGAAGCCGTCCCTGGTAAGAGCCGTCTCCAACACGGTGGCCGCTGCGAGTCCGTCTGCGTCGTTGTGGTGGGCGAGGACCACCGTGCGTCCTTCCGCCCTGAGCCGTGGAATCCCTTCCGTCAATGCCGCGATGTAGCTCTTCTTGCTCACCTTATTCTCCTTCTACTGCGAGGATGTCGATCACCGAATCGAACGCGAAGCGCGGTGTTATGCCGAGCGAGCGAAGCTTCTCCTCGGTCATCGCGCCTGATCGCACGAAGACGGTCGTCATGTTCATTCTCTGCCCTGCAAGCATGTCCGTATCCATATCTCCTACGATCGCGCACTCGTTCCCGTTGAGACCGAGCCGGTCGAGGGCGATCTTCACGATGTACGGGGACGGTTTTCCGATGATCACATCCGGCTCGCGATCGACCATGTAGGAGAGAGCGCCGATCACCGCCCCTGTCCCTGGGATCACCCCATCCTTGGCCGGAAAGATCCGGTCAGGATTGGTCGCCACGAACTTGGCGTTGGCGTGGTACAGCGCGCGCAGCGCCCCCGTGATCCGGAGCCCGTTTTCCGACGTTAGCGCACCCTTGCCGTTGAACGCCGAGCCAACGATGACGTACTCTGCCTGAAGAGGATCGTCCACTAGCTCAAGGCTGGTAAGCTCGATCTCCCTACCAAGACCCTTTGCGCCCACCATGTATACCTTTGCCCCTGGTTTCTCATTCGCCACGTAACGGGCAGTGGCGTACGTGGAGAGTACGAGGTCGTTCTCGGTCACCGGAATCCCCAGGCGAGTGAACTTCGCGATGTATTCCTCGCGGGATTTGGTGGAGTTATTGGAGATGAATATGACCTTCTTTCCCCCACGACGCAGACGTTCAATCGCCTCTTCGGCTCGCGGGATAAGATCGCCGCCGCGGCAGAGGACTCCATCGACGTCAAAGACGAAGCCCTTGCAGCGAATCAGTGGGTGGGTTGACGACAGTCGCGACAACACGTCTCCATCTGGATACCATTCCATCACGTTATACCTCCAAGATTCAAGTGGAAATCAGATAGCCTTCGCTCGCCCCAACATTCGGAGAAGTTGCTCCGGGCGATCCGTAATGATGCCGTCGACATTCATCTCCGAAAAACGCGTCATCCACTCGTCGTGATTGACGATCCACGGGTAGATACTCAGGCCTCGCTGGTGGGCCTCGTCCACGAGTTGGGGCGTCGTCTGCGCCCAATGCGGGAGAAGGGCCTCTGGAGTGAGGCGCTCTGCTTCCGCCCACAAGCTGAGCCATTCGCCGGCGTAGAGCATCCCGATCCGCATCTCTGGAGTGATCTCCCGCAGGCTGAGCAACGCTGCGTGATCGAACGAGATGACCACTGTCCATGGCAAAGCGCCCGACGATGCCAGGATTTTCCCAAGCCGTTCCTCCACCCATGCAAACCGGTCCATCTCGTGGCGAGTGCGCTTGAGCTCCAGAATCAGAAGGACCCGGCCAGCGATGATGTCGAGCGCTTCCTCAAGCAGCAGGATCCGCTCACCACTGAACTCGGGAGAGTACGAGCTCCCCACATCGAGTAGCTTGAGCTCTCCGCTTGTCAGTGCCGTCGTCCACCCACTGTGCCCAGTGATGCGTGCCAGGTGCGCATCGTGAAAGAGGATGAACTTTCC
The DNA here is from genome assembly GCA_030612485.1 of Candidatus Bipolaricaulota bacterium. The sequence goes on along the minus strand of JAUWNS010000068.1, from coordinate 1,722 downwards.
GTCAGCTGTCGGCCAGACATCGATCTCTACGGCGTCTACGCCAAGAGAGAGAGCTCTCTCCAAGCTGGCCCGGGTGTTTTCTGGAGCACCATCAACAGCCCCCTTATGTCCAATGACCTTCACTTCTCCTCCGTCAGGGCGAACCCGCGCATGAACTGCTCCTGCAGGAGGATGAACATGATCAGCGGCGGGAGCATGGTGATGATCACCCCGGCCATGGATACGCCCCAGTGCACCATCCCCTCTGGCCCAGCGCTGGTCAGCCTCTTCACCCCCATCTGGATCATCTGATTATCGTTGGAACTGATGATGATCAGCGGCCACAGATACTGATTCCACAGGTAGACGAACTCGATCACTGCGAGGGCCCCGACGGTATTCATCGACATCGGGAGCAAGATCTGCCACAAGAAGCGCATCGGACCGACTCCGTCGACGCGGGCCGCGTCGACCAACGACGTCGGGATCGACATGAAGTGCTGGCGGAACAAGAACGTCCCTGTTGCCGATGCTAAGAACGGGACGGTCAGTGCCCAAAAGGTGTTCCCCCAGCCGAGGCTGCATACGAGCTTGAATAGAGGAACAACCCGTACGGGAACAGGCATCATCAGGGTCACCAGGATGAAGATGAAGATCAACCCCTTGAAGCGGAAATCGAAGTAGACCAGTGCGAGGGCGGCGAAGAGGGAGAGGATAGTCTTCCCTAGCATGACAGTTATTGCCACGCCAAACGTATTAGCCATCAACTTTCCCAGGTTGTAGCGCTCCCAAGCGACGGTGTAGTTCTCAACCGCTGAATTACCGATGACGAACTGCGGTGGGTACGTGCTGATCTGAGCTGTACTCTGCGTGCTCTTGATCAGCGCGAAGATGATCGGGGAGGCGATCAATAGAGCGGTCAACAGGAGGGCAAGATGAGTGGAGAAAGTGGAGAGCTTCGGTCTCCAGTAGTACCAGTCACGCGTCTTCGTATTATCCGCCATAGTGCACCTTCTTTCCGGTAGTTCGGAACTGCAACAATGTAAACCCAACGACCATGATGAACAGGATGACGGACTGGGCCGATGCCATCCCCCACTTGTTATGTTCGAACGCATCGCGGTACAGGTTGTAGATGAGGATGTTAGTTGCCCGTGCTGGGCCTCCCTTGGTCAGGACGTCGATAAGACCGAACACACCGAAGAAAGCGTAGATCATATTCATGATCAACAGGAAGAACGCAGTCGGAGACAACAAGGGAAGCGTGATCCGCCAGAAACAGCGCCATGCTCCGGCCCCGTCGATGCGTGCCGCCTCGATGACCTGTCCGGGTACGTTCTGCAGTCCCGCTAGGAAGAAAACGATGTTGTACCCCAGGTTCTTCCAGACCGCTGCGCTGATCACCAGAAAAACAGCGAGATTCTGACTAGTCACCCAATCGGGAGAAATGCCGATAGTCCTTTCCAAAACGTAGTTTACGACACCGGCCGTCGGATTGAACAAGAATAGCCAGATTGTCCCCGCCACAGCTGGGGAGAGGGCGTACGGCCAGATAAGGGCTGTCCGATAGATGCGCGCCCCGCGCACCTTTCGGTTGGCAAGTAGCGCAACCGCCAAGGATAAGGTGAGCCCCAGAAGAACGATCCCACCGGCGAACAGAACGCTTACCCACAGGCTGCGGAGGTAAGCCGATGAGGTGAACAGGCGAACGTAGTTCTGAGTCCCCACATAGAGGGTGCGAAG
>JAUWNS010000197.1 GCA_030612485.1 Candidatus Bipolaricaulota bacterium | reverse complement strand
AATTCGATGATCGTCTCCTGCCCGAGGCGCGCGGCCAGGTCGCGGGGTGACCCCTCCGCGATGATCGCTCCGTGATCCATGATGCAGACGTGATCGGAGAGGGCTTCAGCCTCCTCCATGTAATGCGTTGTGAGGATGATCGTCTTCCCTTCTCCTATGAGGTCGGTGATAATCGACCAGATGTTCCGCCGTGCCTGTGGGTCGAGCCCGGTCGTTGGTTCGTCGAGGAAGATGAGGTCAGGATTGTTCACCAGCGCGACACCGCCCGCCAGCCGCTGTTTCTGTCCTCCGGAGAGAGTCTTGACGTAGGCGGTCGTCTTCTCCTCGAGTGCGACCTTGTTGAGCACCTCATCGACGGAGAGCGGGCTCTTGAAGAAGGAGGCGAAGAGCGTCACCACTTCCTTAACCCTGAGGTATGGTTCAAAATTTCCGTCTTGCAGGAGGACCCCCATCCGCTCCTTGACCGCGCGGTTTATGCGCTTGAGACGAACGCCAAAGACCTCGATCTCGCCTGAATCCGGATGGCGGATCCCCTCGAGGATCTCCAGGGTCGTCGTCTTGCCGGCCCCGTTCGGGCCAAGGATGGTGAACACGCTGGCGCGCGGGATAGTAAACGAGATGCCATCAACAGCATGTACCTCCCCGTAGTGTTTCACGAGCTTTGTCACCCGCATCATCGTACCGTTCGTATTCGCCACTTTGCATCACCTCAGGTGCCTAAAGTGGAATAGTATCCGGCAGCGGGCGCGTAAGGCAAATCGCAAAAGAGCCTGTTGCGTAACCTTTTCGACTGCTCGTCTTTAAGATCAAACCGTAGTTTCAAGCATTTTACCGTCTCGGGGGGTGTAGTATGTGGAGAAGGATTTACTACACCCCCCAGGGGCGCTGAGGAATTGAGAGATCGGAAGAATAAAGAAATCCCTTGAAATTGACTATCCCCGTAGCAAGACTACGGGGATAGTCAATTTCATTTTGACCTGAAGGTCAAAACCGGGATTTCATTATCTCACCTCACCCCGACCCTCTCTTATCAAGGAGAGGGGTATAAGGAAACCCTGTGGCAAGACCACAGGGAATCTCAAGTTGAATGATCGGGCGCTTGCGCTGACAAATCACTCAATCCCTCACTCGCTAAATCACTCCAATTTACTGGATCTGAAGACACAGGTGCCAGCGGGCTTCCAAGCCGAAGTACCAATACCAACCGCTCGTAGGAAGGCCAGCGTGCCACGTTTCACCCTGCCAGTACCACGCATCGCCAGGCTGACCAGGGTACGGAGGGTAGGACGGAGGGAAGGGGGGAATGGAACCATCGCTTGCCGGAGGGGCGTAATCGAAGGACGGCCCAGAGATCGTAAACGCGGTCCAGCCGGTTGCCCAGGTGGGGATCGGCATCATCGCCCTCATCAAGGATTGGAGCTGGTACATAGCCTCACTCGGATCGGAAGCGATGATCGGGAAAGGGCCGCTGTAGGCTGTTGGGTCAAGGCCGATCGGTGTCAGGCTGGCGAAGATCAGCAACTCCTCCACTCCAGTCGGTGGGGCGATGGTCAACTCGTACCCACCATCCGGGAGCCGATGCGTCCCCGCGGCGACGTAGTTATACTGCGAGTAGACGTTTGGGAAGAGGAGTCGAACGATCCCATCCGGCTGTAGGTCAAATAGGTAAATGAAAGCAGGCTGGTTCACTGAGAAGAAGAGCGTCAGAGCGTCGCCCAGTTCGTAGTTCGGCTCCTCTGTCCACACCCCGACGACGAGCGGCTTGTCGCTTTGTGTGGGGGTGGGGAGCAACCCCAGAGGAAACCCCTGCCCACTCGCAAGGCTTGAAACGCTGATAAGTGCAACCAGCAGGCCTATCCATACGGTCCATCGTCTTTTCATGGTTCTCACCTCGTTCTATCTACCCGCGGTAGCACGATCGGGTTTCATTCTGCGTAACGCTCCTTCGCGGGTGAGCACGATGGCAAGGCCCGTGCAAATTCGACGTGGTACGCAGGCTGTTACCCAAACCTTTTCTCCTTGCGGGTTGTGGAGCAAGACCGGAGGCCGAACAGAAGCGCTCACCGCCGAGAACGCGGAGCACGCAGAGAAGGGAATTAGAATCTTAATGCTTCATCTCAGCGATCTTTGCGCCCTCTGCGGTAAAATGCTTGAAACTGGGGTTTGAGCTCGGAGATGAGCGGTAGAAAAGGTTCACACAACAGGCTCTACGTTAACCGTCTATAGCAGAGGGTCCATGTTGGGACGTAGTTTTCGTGCTCTGTCGAGGCCGGCTTCGATAATGCGTTGGGTCGTGAGGCAGTCCCCCAACGCGTCGTGGGCGTCAGACTGTTTCACCCTGAAGTACTTTGCTGCGGCCGAAAGCTTCTGCCAGGAGTAGTTTGCGCGGTAACGGTCCCACTTTCCGTAGACACGTGCGAACCACTCCATCACGCACCAGTGCTCGAACTTGGGTATATTTAAATTGTAGCGAAGACAGGTGTTGCGAAGAATACGCAAATCGTAGTCAGCGTTGTAGATCGTGACGAGTTTTCCATCGAGTGCTTCAAATAACGCTTGGTATATCGTGGGGAACTCCGCTCTATCGCGGACCATCTCATCGGTGATACCAGTGATCCGGCTCGCTCCCGGTTCGATCGGTTTAGCCGGGCGTACGAGTTCGTTGATCAACGTCTTTCCGTGGCTATCAATAACTGCCACACCGACGATCTCCGGGGCATCGAGCCCGGTCGTCTCCGTGTCGAGGACGACATATTCCCTTGTTCCCAAGGTCTGCCAGATCTCTTCCCACGCGGTTCCGCTAAAGGATGTCAATTACGATTCTCCTTTTCGGCGTCCCTTTCCCGAGTGTGTTCCTTCGCATGGCACAAGGACCGCGAACCATGTCTGAGACGCGCGATCTCCTTTGTCTTCCGATCTCGACTCACTATTCTACGCGCCAGAGACCTGCCAGTCACGGTCTGATTCCGATAGAGGAGCAGTGGCAGTGTGTTTTAGCAGTCGAATCAGCTATGTCTGAACGATGACTGGCGTCTTCTCTTCTTCTGCCGGTTGGCGTTCCAGATAGACTAAACGGGTAAGAAAGATGGCAAGCAACAACGCAAAATGACACATGACAGAGGGCAGCGCACCCCTTGCCGGAGGCACGAAATATGACGCCAACAGAGATGGAACAACAAAGGCCAGCGTCCCCGCAAAGACTTGAAAGAGCAAACAACGTCGATGGCAATCGCCGCAGGTCTTCACGCCGTATCCGGAGGACAAGATCATTCCGAGGAGTCCCAGCCAGTAGAAACCAGAATAGAGCATGAATCGTGGTGTGGCGGAGGTATAGTGCGCGAACACGGCAGTGCACACCGAAATAGACACAAACCCTCTGTCGAGAGCAATCCACACGATAATACCGAGAGCGACGGCAAGCATGGAGTAGGCATTCCTGTAGAGCATGCGGGATCTTGGGCGGTAGAGTTTGGCAATCAAGATCAAACCGAGAGGAGGAAGCCAGGTCACAGCGATAAACGCCAGTTGCGGCAGGAAACCCGCCGCTGATACATTGGAGCAGATGCTCACTTCGATGATCTGATAGGTTGCTAGCAGGAGAAGAATTGCACCCGTTGTGCGGATGATGGACCTCTCGCCCGGACCTCTCAACGCCCAAACGGCCCCTGATATCTCAAAACACGCCGTCGCAATAGCCAATCCTGGAGAGTAATCCATGCAACCCCCTTGTCATTTTCGCCCTTAGTGACTGCACATTCTACGGATGCCGACTCGAATGTCCAATCCTCTCTGCCTGAGCGGATGCCATCATCAGATCTTCGTTCTCCGTGTCCTTTGGGTAAACTTGTCTTTCGTATGCTGGAGGCTTTCCGCTTGGCAGCGGGCTATTGCGAACGAAGGCAGCAGTGGTAACCTGTATACAAGAATTCATCACTGTTTGACGAGGCACGCGCCAAACAGACAAAACACCAAGAACAAAGATCTGAACATTCCACTTGGATTTTCAAGTCACACTGGGGATCACCTCCCGGAGTTCGTAGTCCCTTTCGTTCTTGAGCATTGACCAGATCACTCTTACGAGATGCCGACCGAGAGCCCGGACCGCTTGGTTGTGACTCTTGCCATCTGCTCGTTTCTTCTCGTAATACGCCCTGGACTCAGGAACACAACGGATGTGATGTGCTACGGCTGTCATCATCGCTGCCTTGGCCCGGTGGTTGACTGACCGTGGGCACTTGCTGCCG
>JAUWNS010000123.1 GCA_030612485.1 Candidatus Bipolaricaulota bacterium | reverse complement strand
TTAGAGGCACTGGCACGGTCAAAGAACAGACCGAAACAGGAGGAATGACACGTCGATTTGGAGTACATTTTCAAGTGAGCTGACGAATTCATTTCGTGTACATTTTTAAATGAGGCAACGGGCCCCCTACGCCAGCTACATGGACCTGGTTGAAGCAGTCCTCGTGCTATGAGGGGGCCACGTCCGTCAAGGTGGTGTATTGTTAAATCATCGGCTGACTGATCAAGCGACCAGCTGCTCGACCAGCACCGGTTCCTCCTTCGGTTCGCTTAGTTCCTCCCACTGAGGTTGACTGCTCTTCGCTTGAGCCTTGCGTAAGACACTGACGGACATGTACCTGCGGGTGATCATCCACTCGTCGTTCTGTTCGGCAAGCACCGCACCGACCAGGCGGATGATCGCTGCGCGATTGGGGAAGATTCCAACCACATCGGTACGCCGTCGGACCTCTCGGTTAAGTCGCTCCTGCGGGTTGTTCGACCAGATCTGTCGCCAGACCGCCTTGGGAAAGCTGGCAAACGCGAGGATGTCCTCCGTGGCATCGCTCAACATATCTGCCGCCTCGGGGAACCGGGTGCTGAGCTGCTCCACCACCAGTTTGTGTTGGCCCATAACGTTCTTGGCACTGGGTTGCGCGAAGATTGACCGCACCATCGTCGCGACTAGGCCTTGGGCGCTCTTCGGCACCTTGGTGAGCAAATTGCACATGAAATGGGTTCGACAGCGCTGCCAGGAACTGCCTGAAAGTACCTCAGCGATTGCCGCCTTGAGACCGGCGTGCGCATCAGAGATCACTAACTTAACCCCACTCAAGCCTCGATCCACCAGGCCACGCAGGAACGCCTTCCATCCTTCTCCGTCCTCACTAGTGATCACGTCCACCCCGAGGATCTCTCGGTGGCCATCACTGTTCACTCCCGTCGCGATGACGGTGATCACGTTAACCACTCGACCTTCTTCCCGACACCGCTGCGTCATCGCATCGAGCCAGACGAATGTGTACGGTCCACTGTTCAACGGACGGTTCCGGAATCCTTCTACCATCATGTCCAGCTGCTTCGCCAGCTCTGAGACCTGGCTCTTGCTCATCCCTTGGAGGCCAAGGCGCTGAACCACTCCATCCACTCGCCGTGTGGAGACGCCGCGCACGTAGCACTCAGTGACCACTTGTACCAACGCGCGTTCCGGCCGACGGCGGGGATCGAGAAGCCAGTCTGGAAAGTAGCTCCCCTTACGCAGACGGGGGATCGCAAGATCGATCGTCCCGACACGGGTATCCCACCGGCGTTCACGGTAGCCGTTGCGGCGGTTGACCCGATCGGTGCTGGGCTGGCGGTACGGAGCACCACAGATACCGTCAGTTTCTGCTCCCATCAGCATCTCAGCCATCCTCTGAACCATCTCACGCAACAGATCCTTGTCCGCTGCTTCCACCTGCTTGCGCAGCCATGCCAAACCGTCTACCTTCTCTGTGACCATCGCTTCCTCCTCGGTGCCGAACGATGTCGGCGCTTTTGTATACCTTCCGAAGATGGCGGCGATGGTCGTTCTTTGCAACTCTCTTGCGCCGTCCAATCAATACACCACGTCCCTGGACTCTAACCTTCTACTCAGCGCGGTGGCACCGCACTTCGAGTGGATGCTCGTCGGCCGTTTCCTCCAAGGTCTTGGCGCCAGCGGATCGCTGCCGCTCGCGCGCCCAACGAATGATCGAAGCCGGCCAGGTGAAGGTCGACGGTCGCGTCATAACTCGGCCCGGGCATCCGATAGACTCCGAAGCCAAGATCGAGATCCTCAGGATCGAGATCCTCGGGTTTGAGCGCTACGTTAGCCGCGGCGGCGAGAAGATCGAAGCGGCCCTGGAGCGATTCCAGGTTGATCCCAAGGGGCAGGTCTGTCTCGATATCGGCGCGTCAACCGGTGGATTCACCGACTGTCTCCTCCAGCACGGCGCGAAAAAAGTCTACGCGATCGACGTTGGCCACGATCAGATGCACGCCAAGATCCGTCGCGACCCACGCGTCGTCGCCCGTGAAGGGATCAACGCCCGTTACCTTGAGCCACAGGATATCGGCGAACCGATTGACCTCGTAGTTGTGGACGTCTCGTTCATCTCCCTGAAGCTGATCCTCCCCCCTCTTGTCGACATTATCGCGCCCGATGGCGAAATCGAGGCTCTCGTTAAACCTCAGTTTGAGGTTGGAAAGGACCTGCTTCCCAAGGACGGTGTGGTAAAGAACAAGGAGGATCGCGACGCCGTACTCACCGACCTGCGCGCGTTTATAGAGAACGAGACACCGTGGAATGTCATCGCGGACATGGTCTCTCCCATCCAGGGTGAGAAAGGGAACACTGAGTTCTTCGTTCACGCGCGGTAGGTGCTCACGTACAAACGGAAACTCGATCCAGCGAAGAATCAGCCCCCCGGAATCCAATTCCGTGTACACATAGCTTATCTCCGCGGCCGAGGCCCTGGCTTCTGTTTACGAAGCATTCGGCCAAGAAGATCCTCCTCCACTGTCAGCGGAAGTTGTTCCGTATCTGAAACTCCTCCTTTGAGGTATGTGTCCCCGGAACTCCTGCCCAAGCTACATGGTCTTCCAATGCGTGTTTACACGTGAGCGATCCGCACGACTCACTCCGGGCATCGTAATCATGTCCGAGCTTGGCAAATCTCGGGCAACTCAGGTAGGATGGTCTAATCAGTGGTTCATAGGAGGGAATCAATGTCGCCCCAGATAATGGTTCTGACGGTATCATACTCAGCGTTATTCTCACGCGATTTTCTGGCGTTGCTCGTCCTCATGCTCGCCGTTGTCAACGGATTGATGCTGCTCTGGCGGTACGCGACAGATCGGCCAATCCTCCGTGTTAAGGCTGTGTATCCAAGTGTGTATCAGTGGTTCTTTCGACTGCCTGCAGGGGAGTACCAAGGCATGCGAACTCGGAAGGTTGAAATCCTCGTCTACTTCGACGTTATCAACCGCGGAAGACGTGCTGTTTAACTCGAGTCGTGGCGTCTTCGGATCCGCAGTAAAGCCGGTCAGTGGAGTACACTTGAGCCTCTCAGCATTCCGGAACCCTCTATGCAGCTTGGAGAGGCGGGGGAGAAGAGATGGCCAGTGCTTGGCATAAGGGGCCCTACGAACCCTGGGACCACACTTGTTTCCCCAGGGGGATCGATCGGAGGCTTTGCCTATTACTTCGCAGAGTGGTGGGGCACGCCGAAACACGACCTCGATATCACAGATAGAAAAACCACCGCAATGATTGAGGTCCGGAGTATCTTGGGGAATCGAGCGCGTGCGAAGGTCATACTGACTGAAATCACCCTTGAGAAAGCCAAAGAGATGGTCAAGGGGATCGACACAATCGACAGCACCCTAACCGTTCGTGAAGAGCAACCGAAGTAGCCCCATCAACCATCAGGACAAAGGAGTTGGGTCTTGCAATGGTACATCACCCGCGCCCCCGCCTGATTTCATGCTAACAGACCCGGCGACTGACGGTGAAGTAGTGAACCTCGAGCTGCGCGGCTATTTCCTTCAACGTGTATCCATAGTCGAGATACGCCTTCGCTACCCAAGTTGCGTCGTGTGACGTTGTCACGATGATGCCAAGTGCTGGCCGACCGAGCAGCTTTGCGAGCGCGGCCTCTCGCGGAACTCGCCGCTATCCACTGACACATGATGCTCGATGAACTCATCGCTGCCAAGGTAGATCTGCCCGCGGACGCTCTCCCACACCGTTGTCCCGCAATTGGCAGATACAAGCTTGCGGTAAGCACCTTGTGCGCGTTTCGCTGACGGGCCGAACTGCAAGAGGATCGAGTGCGTCGTCACGAACGCCGGCGGGCAATCGAGGGACACATGCCTTATCTCCGGGATTGGAGTCGAGGTACTGGCTTCTGTTTACGAACCGTTCCGCCGAGAATGTCCTCTCCCACTGCTCACGGAGTTGATCCGTATCTGAAAATGCTTCCCGGGGAATCAAGGTACCTGCCCCGACCCTCCAGGCCCATTAGAGCGATCTCACGGCTCTCCTTAAGGAATCGGAGACTGCATGAAGGCCAGAGCCCACGTGCATCCTTCGTCTCGCCGTAGAACGAAGCACGTCCGCCAGCATCACGCGAGCGCTTGAGTCAGCCGGTCGATGGCTAGTGGCTGCCGCAGTCTGTTCAAGTGTGACATCGCCGTCTCCATCACGGGGATCGCCGGGCCGGGAGGAGGAAGCGTGGAAAAGCCAGTCGGCCTTACCTATGTTGGGCTAGCCACCGTGCACAGTGTGATCTCACGTTGCTTTCAATGGGAAGGAAATCGCACCGAGAACAAAGAAAGCTCGGTTCGCACTGCCATAGAGATGATCCTCTCGGCGCTACGACAAGGAGGCTAACCTCCCAGACTAGTCTTCCAGTCTAGTCGCTCAACCGCACGGCCGTTCCGTAGGCGAGGATTTCGGCAGCGCCGGACATTGTCTGGGAAGTAGTGAAACGCACTCCCAAAACAGCGTTTGCACCGAGAGCTTCTGCTTCTTTGACCATTCGGGATATCGCCTCATCGCGTGCTTGGGAGAGCATACGAGTGTACTCCTTGATCTCACCACCGACGATGTTCCGCAGCCCGGCCATCACGTCCCGTCCGATGTGGCGGGCCCGGATGGTGTTTCCCCGCACGAGGCCAAGAACCTGTTCGATCTGCCGCCCTTCCACTGCCTCAGTCGTCACTAGAAACATTCTTTCCCTCCTTCTTCCGTTCTAAAACTAGCCCGATGATCGTTATGATCAACCCAGCCGCCCCAATCAGGATCACCACTTTAAAGAAGGTTCCGATTCCAAGTGCGTTTGCATTCTTTTTGTCCACCCACTGACAGGGAAATACACTGTCAGTGCCCATGTTAGTGTCTCCAGGTAAGGATCATCGATTTCCCTCAGTAATGGACTTTACCCTCCTATACCTCTTCCTGCCTATCAATAGGAAGTTCAATCAATTTCAGCCTGAGCAGTTTCTTCGCACGAGCGTAGATATCCTTTGTATCGCCCTCTCTCCGAATTCCTATTGCAACAATGATCACCCGTTTCTGCTCTACCTTGTAGAGCACACGGTATCTTGCGACACGCAGGCTGCGGAATCCGATCAACTCGGCGACTAGTGCCTTGCCTTTCTTTGCCGGTTCCTTTGTTAGTTCATCGATACGGCGGGCGATCATGTTACGAATTCGTCTATCGGTAATCGCGTGAAGCATGAGCTGCGCTTGAGGCGTGAAGAATACTTGATAGGAAGGCATTGTCGGCTAAGAAACGCTTCTTACCTCGTCCCACGGGATAAGCTCTCCGCTCTCCATCTCCTTGATGCTCTGTCGTAGAGCCGCCATAAGATCCTCATCGCCGAGGATCTCCAGGGTTTCCACGAGGCTGTCGTACAGATCCCACGGCAAGACAGCCAGCACCGGCTTTCCGCGGCGGGTAATTGCGACCGCATCAGATGCATTGTCGGCGGCAAATTCCTCTGGAAGACGGCTGAGCTCGTGACGCGCCTGAGTAATGGGAATAGCTCTCTTAAACACCTTGATCCCTCCTTAAATTGACCTTCTAAGTGTACAGTTAGACGAGCAGAAATCAAGTGCGACAGGCAATTACTTGCCCACTATTAATGCTGAGGAGACCAGGAATGCAAGAAGAGCCGCAAAAAGAGGGAGAAGGGCTATAAATCCTCTGCGGATTGACGCCTTGGCATCTTGCGAGAAAAACGGTTCCCTGCCTGGCTATTCAGGCAGACCAGTACTTGCCCTCTTCGATAGCACGCAAGACCCTCTCAAGCAAGTGCGGATGGTACTTGTTCACGTTGTCCAAGATCCTGTTTCCAAAGCGCTTGTGCCAAACTGCTGCACGACGCACCAAGTCCTCGTCATCTTCTGGTATGCACGACGGTCTTTCCGGGTAGAAGTAGACGGTCAGTGCCCCCTCCTTGACAAGTTGCAGCAGGTACTCCTTTGCACTAGAGACCCTTATTTCTCGGATTGGAGTCACCTCTTCGCTGCAGACCACTTCTTCATCCCATTGCGTCTTGCCCGCAATAAAGCCCTCTCCTGGCAAGACATAGATTGATCCCCGAACATTGCCATATCTGAGGTCAAACGCTCCATCGAATCTCTCGCAAATGAAGGGTGTCCACTCAATTTCGGTATCTCTGCCCACAGCACACGTGAGATCACCACCCAGAGTTCCGAGGAAGGCGGCAGCCATGACCATGTCGCATGTGGCGTATACCCAACTTACTCTGTGGGTACTTTCCTGAGGGACGAGTTTTCTCAGTCCTTGTGTCTGCGAGCTGTGGTAGATCTCTTTGAATAGCATCTTCATCTTTTGGAAAGTCCTCTTTCTTGGAGCAAGGCCCCGTGTCTGCAGGAATCCATCGTTAAGCGTAATTCTAAGATCGGAGGGACCACCGCCAAACGCTCTTATGATCTCCGGTATCGGAAACACGGCCTTCAACTGCTGAGACGAGATTCGAGTTCTTGTTTACGAAAGATTCGTTCAAAGCCTCCCCTGGAACAAATACTCTCACTGCCATGCCCACTCAAGCCGCAAAGGTGTCGCGACACCAAGATCGCTACGAAGAACCGATTTTATTCCTGTCTGTGGTTCTTTCCCCTCTTCCTGCTGTTCTCTGCGTCTTGGCGAGAGATACAAGCCTTTTCTACCGCCGAGGGCGCGGAGGAATTGAGAGATCGGGAGATTCAATCCCTCAATCACTCAACCCTGCCCCACCTCTCTAGCTTTCTCGGCAGTGAAAGCTTCTGTTTGGCCTCCGGCTTTGCTTCGCAACCTGCAAGGAGAAGAGGTTCATACAACAGTCCGGGGCTACTCCTTCAACCGTACGGCCGTTCCGTAGGCGAGAATCTCGGCAGCGCCAGACATCGTCTGAGAGGTGGTGAAACGCACTCCCAAAACAGCGTTTGCACCGAGAGCTTCTGCTTCTTTGACCATTCGGGATATCGCCTCATCGCGTGCTTG
>JAUWNS010000181.1 GCA_030612485.1 Candidatus Bipolaricaulota bacterium | reverse complement strand
TCCGAGTCGTTGACCAGCAAGGTCTAAGATCGGCCCGGGACGGAGATCGCCTGGCTCAAAAAGAAAAGCGGTACTCCCTTCGTGTGCAAAGCACAGGTCCTGGCTCTCGGGGAGGGTCGCGGCGTGTAACCCGTGTTCGCGAGCGATGGCGAACACGTCTTCCTTGTTCAGGTCTCCCACTGGGAAGACGAGGCGTTCGAGGTCCTCTTCTCTCAACCCGTAGAGAAAGTACGATTGGTCCTTACTCGGATCGACACCGCGGCGAAGGTGAAGGTGTCCGCTTGCGTCGTGCAGGGTCCGCACATGATGCCCGGTCGCGACAAGGTCGAAACCGTTCTCCCTTGCATAATCAAACGCAAGATCGAAGCGGAGGAGCCGATTGCAGCGTCCGCAGGGATTTGGGGTCTCTCCGCGACGGTAACGGGCGATGTAATCCTGCAGGACTAGCTTGTAGAACCGATCGCTTGCGTCGATCGTGTGGTGGGGAATCTGAAGTTCCGCAGCAGCGAGAGAGGATCCATCGAGCGAGCAACACTTTGTCTTCCCGGCGTAGTCGGGAGCACCGGGGTAGGACCAGAACCAGAAGGTGAGCCCCTCGATCTTGTAGCCCTCTTCTCTCAACAGCAGTGCAGCCACGGTGCTGTCCACCCCGCCGCTCATGCAGACGAGGACCCGCTTGGTCACTTCTTACCCTTCGCCGTTGGCGGGGACAAGGCACAGGAATTCAAACGGGTCGGGACCAGTGTTCAGGAACTGGTGCTCCTCGTTTGGGGGGACGTATACGAAGTCTCCTGCGCTCACTGGGGTGCTCCCAGAGTCCGATTTGACCGTTCCCTTTCCCGAAAGGATGAACACCTCGTGCTCCCAGTCGTGAGTGTGATATGGGCTGCACCCGCCCGCCCCTACGGTGAACAGGCGCATGACAAAGTTCCTCGCTCCCTGTTCGGGGCCGATCAATACGCGCTTTTTCGTATGGAAGATTGTCTTCCCATCGTGTAGATCGCACGCGTGAATCTCTTTGCTTCTCCCGATAACGATCACATCTCCTCCTTTTATAAGTCTTTCGCTATCTGGTGTGGGTAATTTGGGATTGTGTAGGGATAAATCCAGCCTTGGGTTACCCACGTGACCCGAAGGCCTTTAAAACTATGAGGAATCCAGGAAACCAGGAAGAATTCCAGCTTTCTGACATATTACCCTTTTTACCTCCAGAGTGGGCTTGGCAAAGTTCAACAGCAATCCGTGCTCCTTCCCAATTGCTCTCAGATACGACTTTACAATGGCAAAGTGAACATTATCCAGATTCTTGATCGCTTTCAGTTCTACCACGATCGTTCCTTCAACAAGCAGATCGAGCCGGTGCCGTCCTACTTCTACTCCTTCATACTCTATAGGTACTTCAACCTGCTCTTCTACCTTCAATCCCCGCTTGTGTAACTCCACGACAAGAGCGTGTTCGTATATGGATTCAATAAAACCAGGGCCCAGTCGTCGATGTACCTCGATGGCAGCTGCGATTACTCTTGAAGTCAATTCTTCATATTGCAGTACCATTCTTCACCTTATATTTTTCATGGATTCCTGGCTTCCTTATAGCAAAAAAGCGATCAGGATCAAACTTCTCGCCCGGAGCAACAAGAACCGGATTCCCTTTATAATCGGCTCATGATGAACGGAACGAGCATCTCCTGCGGGGTCAGCCCACCATGCATCCCCTTCAGTTTGGCGCTATCCTTGTACGGGTAATAGAGGGCCCGACTCCCAGTGGAGATGACGAGGAGATCTCCGATCCTATCGGGAACCTCTGGTTTGATCTTCCCTAGCCCAAAGAGCCCCGCTTCAAGGGCCTCGTGCGAATCTAGACATAGAAGGTCTTTGTCAAAGTGCTCGGTGATGAACTCCTTGACTTCTTTTTTCTTTCCCTCCCTTACAAACAGGTAGGCGGCACGTGTGTCTCCTACAGGTGGCAGGAGGAGGTTTCGGGCGAGCTCCGGGTGGTCAGGGATCATGATGTAATCGGATTCCTTCATGGCGACGAATCCGTGATCGGCGCTGATCAGGAGTAGAGTGTCGTCGATTCCCCCGGCAAGCTCACGTTCGAGCGCGACATCGATCGAACGCAGCTCGGCGGTGAACGCCTCACTCTGTGGCCCATGGGTGTGAGCGATGGCATCGGTTGCTCCCCAGTACAGGCTGAGGAAGGTCTTTCCGCTTGTCTCCTGGAGGATGTGGCGGGTGGTGACGAGCATGTCCGAGAGATTCACGACCGGGTGCGATTGCACGTTTCCGTCGTAGATAAGCCGTGACAGTCCGCTTGTGGCGATGTACTTGCTCAACAGGATGTGTGCTTGTACGCCCAGTTGCGCCAGGTGATCGTACAGTGTCATCTCCCCGAGAAAGGTCTTAAGATCGATCCCCGCAGTGAGTGCGGAATCCCCTTTACTGTTCCCCAGAAGGGAGAGACGGACCATGTTGGTGATCGCGGAGGTCTCCTTCAGGTAGAGTCGGTAGCCGAGCATCCCGTGCTCCTGCGGTGTGAGTCCGGTGTTGTAGCTGGCGAGCGCGGTGGCAGTGGTCGCGGGGAGGGTCGATGTAAGCGGGACGAACCTGCCGCGGTCGATCACCCGGTTGAGGAAGAGGTCGGGGAAGGAGGCGCGGAGCCGGTTCAAGTGAAGGTATCCCACCCCATCGAGGAGGAGGAAGACTACCCGATCCGGTAGATGATCAGTGAGTAGGGGGGCGAACGCCTCTGCGCGATCGACCCTATCCCCGAAGAGGGTACGGATGAATCGCGGCACACCACAGATGGAATACCCGCGGTAATCGGGAAGAATAAGCCCCTCTGGAAGGCCAGGGAGACTGTGGGAGCGGATCTCTCGTTCGATATCGTCTGATCTTGTCATGGCCCGTTATTGTAGTCCCTCGTAACAGGGATTGAAACTATGAGAGTAATTGAGTAAGTGAGCGATTGAGAGAAGCTCCCCGCTCACAGGGCGGGCTTCAAGAAGAAAAGCCCAAGGATCTAAGAGGAGTTGATCGTCATCCTGCAACCTAAATAAGGCACTTTCGTATATTGGATGCAACGTCGGGCACCTGTCTGCCTGCTGGACGCGACCGGCAGGCAAGACCCAACAAACCTTCTTTCGTCGGAGTTTATCTCCGACGTTGGGTGGGACACCTTTCCCCTGCTGATTCCAACAAGCGCACTTACCGATACGCTCTTGAACGATTTCACTACCCAAGTGATGAAGTGTTGTGGGGAAAAGCGATTACAGTCCCAATTGGACATCGAGTCCGGTTAGGATTGCGCAAATCCATCCCCGCTTACAAGGCGGGGCATCCTTCACGATTCTCGTGATTTGACGGCTCAATCTCTCAATCATTCAATCACTCAATCACTCAATCACTCAATGATTCAATCCTCCGCTCTCTCGATCCTGGGTGCCGCTTCAGGTAGTCTCCTAACACTGTAAGGGTGTGAATATCCCCTGATATCCCGTTGCGGGTGAGGAGGATCGGATGAAGCGATGCGGCGCGGGCGGCCTCGACGTCTTCGGGCTGGTCGCCGACGTAGTAGCCGTGATCCGTTCCTATAAGGGTCTTCATTTCGTTCAACATATCCGGGGCTGGCTTGGCGCGATGCAGGTCCGCGAGGGCGCTCCCGCGCCCGATCCACACGCGGAATAGCCTCTCCAACGAGAAGTGGGCGATGACGCGATCGACCACGGTTTGTGGAGAGTTGCTGACCAGGCCCAAGGAATAGTTGCGACTGAGCACCTCGAGGGCGGAGACATCCTGGTAGAGGTGGATCCATCCCGCCTCCAGTGCGGCGAGCTTCTCCGCGACATAGTGCGCCTCACGGCGGTTCCACAAGAGGTGCGGATCGTCGATCCCAAACCTCTGACAGAAGGCTGCGGAGTTCTCTCGCATGTTCTTGACGTAGAGGGCGCGGGCGTTCTCCTCACTCTCGGGGATCCCGAATTCGGCTAAGGTCTTCATGAATGCAGCAGCAATCCAGTTGGCTTCGCTGAAATCCTCGGAGTCGATGATGACCCCGTCCATGTCAAATCCGATGAGCGGTTTCATCCCTCATGCACCGTCCTTTCGATTGCCAGGCCCCTCTCTTGCAGCCCAGCGAGGAAGGGCTGTGTGGGGACGCAAACCTCTTGCGGGAGAGCGCCACGCTGAGAGATGTGCTCGGTTGCGAGCATGTACGCGATCTGCGCGATGGGAAAACCGGTCGTACGCATCATCGCGGAAAGGCCGGTCTCTTCGTCGTAGCGGTCGATCATCTGGTAGCGCACCTCGCGTGGGCACCCCTCGAACGTACCGAACGCGTTCACGCGCAGTAGGACAACGTCTGGTTCGTTGTAGGAGAGGTTCTCGGCCAGTAGGTGCACCGCGAGCTCGCGCGGGACGACATCGATCCCGTCGATTGACCTTGGAACGGTGTCGAAGAAGCCCAGCTCAGCCATCGCGCTCGCCTTCTCCATATGCCCGGGGTAG
>JAUWNS010000042.1 GCA_030612485.1 Candidatus Bipolaricaulota bacterium | reverse complement strand
CCTTACACTAGTGAGCGGTGGGACAGTATGGAGGGCTGTGGGTCCATCGTCGAAGCCAATAACGGCGATATCTTTAGGAATCCTTAATCCCTTCTCCTTTATCGCCTTAATTGCGCCAGCAGCCGTCGAGTCATTCGCTGCGAAGATAGCTGGAGGAGTTCCCCGCTTGAGCACTTGCCTCATCGCTGCATATCCATAATCGGGTGGTGTAAGCCCTTCTGCAACAAGATCTGCGTTGTATTCTAGGCCATGTTCTTTAAGGGCCAACTTGTAACCTTTAAACCTCTCTTTGAAACTCAGGTCGTTAAGTCGCTCGGCGACAAACCCGATCTCTCGATAGCCCAGCTTGATTAGGTACTCCACTGCCTTATAGGCCCCTCCTTCATTATCGATCGCTATAGAGTCTACCCCCTCGAGATGGTTATCCACCAAAACCAGTGGCGTACTGTTTAATGAGAGAATTAGGTCTTTACATATATCACAACCCATAAGTATTACGCCATCTACACACCTTTCTTCCACACAACGGGGAATAGAAGACCCACCATCGGTGGTCGAGAATATAAGATGATATCCTTGCTTCTGTATTGCTTCTTCCACCCCTACTATTATCGTTCCGTAAAAATCGTAGAAAGAACCAGGCAAGGGCTTATGCCTTTTATTGATGACAATTCCTATATTCCCTGTCTTATTTGTTGCCAGGCCTTTTGCGTTCATGTTCGGATGGTAGCCGAGCTCTTGTGCGAGCTGACGAATCCTCTCCCGAGTGGCACTGCTCATTCTCCCTTTGTCGTTCAACGCCCGGGAAACAGTGGACCGCGCAACCTTTGCCTGTTTGGCTATATCCCTTATCGTGACCGCCATAATGAGGTAATAGTACCAGCCTGCCACTAGCAGCTCAACCGCTTGTCCAAGATTGTTATTTTCGTTTCCCCACAAGGATCAAGCAAAGGTCGGCCACGTTCGTCCCGGTCGGGCCGGTGACGATCAGATCCCCAGCTTCCTCCAAGGCTTTGTAGGAGTTGTTCTGCTCCAGATATTCCCCGGGATCGATACCTCGTTCCCTCATCCGGCCAACCGTCTCTCCGTCGACCATCCCCCCGGCGGCGTCGGTCGGGCCATCGCGGCCGTCGGTTCCTATAGAAGAGATCACCACCTGAGCAATCCCTTCGATCCCAAGGGCGGCCGACAGAGCGAGTTCCTGATTGCGCCCTCCCCTGCCGGTTCCCCGCACGGTGACTGTTGTCTCCCCGGCGGCGAGGATCAACGCGGGAAGAGGTACCGGCCGCCCGCTGCTTGCCTCCTCCCTCGCTAAGGCGGCAAGGATCTTACCCACCTCTCGCGCCTCCCCTTCGAGGGTGGTTGTGAGGGAAAGCGTGTGATAGCCCAAACGATCCCCTTCCTCGCGCGCGGCATCGAGGGCGTCGGATCCCGAGCCAATGATCGTGGTCGTCACCCGTTGCAGCACAGCGTCTCCGGGTTTGGGGGTCTCTTCAATCTCGCAGCGAACGCCCGCCTCGACCCGTTCTCGAACGGGATCCGGTATTTCCTCCCACAAGCGATACTGACGCAGGATCCGCTTTGCCTGGTCAAAGGTCGTCGGATCACCCACGGTTGGGCCGGATGCGATCGCGTTCAAGGGATCACCGGGCACGTCGGAGAGAACGAGAGCAAGGACCTGCGCGGGGAAGGCGTGCCGCGCAAGCTGTCCGCCTTTCACCTGCGAGAGGTGCTTTCGCACCGTGTTGATCTCTTGGATCTTCGCCCCGGAGCGGAGAAGGAGTTCGTTTGTCGCGGCAAGATCGGAGAGCGTGATCCCGGAGGCGGGCAGTGGGAGAAGGGCCGAACCTCCGCCGGAGATGAGAACGACCACGAGATCCTCCTCGTTTGCCTCCTCGACAAGGGCCACGATCCGTTCCGCGGCCGCTCGGCCGCGCGCATCGGGAACGGGGTGGGAAGCCTCGACAACCTCCACTCTCCGGGTGGGAACCCTGTACCCGTCGGCAGTGACCACGAGACCACCGGAGATCCGCTCTCCCAAGAGTTCTTCCAAGGTCGCGGCCATCCGTGCCGAGGCTTTCCCCATGCCTACAACCAGTATTCGCTGGATACGGGAAAGGTCGAAGGTTTCCTTCGCGAAGGGCTCCTTCGCAATGTGGAGTTGATCTCCCTCGACGTGCACGGCGCGGCGTAGACACGTCTCCGGAGCGACCGCTATCAATGCTGCTTGAGCGATCCTATCGAGATCGGCGCGCAGGCCTTCCACATCTTTTGCGAGTCGTCGTTCACCCATCAGCCGCTCAAGATCGATCGCTGCTCTTCGAAAACCGCAAGCTGCCCTCGGATGTAGGCCTCCGCCTCCTCGTCGCTCATTGCTTCTGTCTCGCGCACCAGGCTCAAGAAGCGGCCCTGCCACAGGACGCGCAAGGCGTCGAGGATCTTGAGGTCTTCCGAAGCGGAGAACGCGCCGATCGCCAGGTAGACCGCCTTGACCCAAAGCGGAAGCGGGAAGGAATAGCTGTCGAGTTCGCGGGAAGCAATACGGTCTAGGTCCTCTCGGAGATCTCCGAGAAAGGCCGCGTTCTCCCCCATCAGCTCGTCGTACTTCTCCTTGAACCGCCGGAGAAGGTCCTCCTGATCGACCGTGATCGCTCTGGGGCGCTTATAGGGCATCTCTCCCAGTCGTTCCACCGGGCGGACTTCATGCACGGTCTCGATGTGATCACGATAGTAGTTGATCAATCGGAAGAGGGTCCCGACGACTTGATAGAACATCGGGACCAGCAGCTTGTCCGGGTCCGCGTACTGCTTGGTCGATTCGTGTTCTTTCACTCCCAGAACCGCTTCGGCGATCTCCATCTGCTCCGAAGTGGCGACCAGGGTGATGAAGATGTCGATCCCGAACTTCTCAGGGAAGAGTTCGTGCTGGAGAAGGCGTTCCAACAGACGCGCGGAGATCCCGTATTCCCCGCCGATCGGCTGCCGCACCCCCACACCAAACAGAACGTTGGTCAGGGGATAGGCAATCTGATTGGTGATCACTCCGTCGTAGTGATGGCGGAGATAGTAGGGGACGACCAGATCCTTCCCGTCAAGGATCGGACCGGCAAGCTTGTGAACCCAATTTGATTCGATGCTTGTCAGGTCTCCGTCGACCAGAGCGACCGCGGAAGCACCGCGGTCCCTAGCGATCTCGAGGATCGTGCGGACGCCGTTCCCTTTTCCAATCCCTCCGGTTTGAGGAGTGAACATGACCTCCGTTGCCGTCTCCGTTTCTTGCACCTTCTCTTGCGTAGCATCGGTAGAGAAGCCGTCGGAGACGACGATCAGAATGCGTTTGGAGGGGAAGAACTGTGTAAGGCCGCGATCGACCGTCTTGAGCACGCCGGCAACCGTATCGGCGCAGTTCTTGGTGCAAACCCCAACGACAATATCGAGCGAACTTCTGTCCATACCTTCCTCCAATATGATTCCGAGTCCTATAAGTTTCCTGTCTGTTTGATGATGTTATCCAATCGCTGCGCCAGGCTTTCCAAGCTGTAGGCTTCTCTCCCTAACCCGAAGTTTCGATCGACCATCGCCTGCCTCGCTGAAGAATCGATAAGAACCCCGACAGCCTTATCCGTTGCACGACGAACCATTGCCTCGCTGAGGTAGACCAATCCCGACTCGTCGGTGCCTTCTACCTCACTCCCAAGAGAGATCACGTCGAAACCTTTCTCTCGAATATCCGCTCGGTACACGGGGTATTCAAAGATGGCAACGGGCAGCTTGGCGCGAATCGCTTCGAGGAATTGGTTTCCCCATCCTTCGAAAAGTGAGGGATAGGTTACAAGGTCGGCAAAGACGTAGCAATCCCAGAGGGAGTAGAGGCGTTCTCCGTAGCTCTCTTCGCGCCGCGAACGGACCCTTTCCGCGATGAATCGAGCCTCGATCCCCGCTCGCTCGATCTTCCGTTTCAATCGTGAAAGGTAGTTTTTCGTCCTGTCTTCCGAGTATCCGGCAAGGACAAGGACGACCCGATCATCTTTCGTGAACCGCCTTCCATCGTAGAGCCTGCCCTCCTGTAACTTGGCGATGTTGGAGGGTTCGTTGAGTTCCTCGACGAGATCGATCGCCAGTTCGATCCCCTTGCGTTCGACAATCCGGGTGGCTTGAAGTACAACGATGTCGTTCTCGTTGACTCCGATGGCCTCCCGAAAATCACGGTTGTACTCGTCAATGCACCATAGCTCGCCGGCGAAGTCAAACACGTTCGGAACGATTGTGGACTCCACCCCACTCCTTTGGCGAAGCTCAGCTTGGACCAGGCTGTTGATCACCACGTGGGCGACCAATGGATCTTTAGGGGGAAGGTATTCTCGGGCAATGCGGCGCACCACCGCGCAAGTCGGCGTCATCCCTCGGAACGTTTCCCAGTGAAAATCGTGATGGTGAGCGACAGCGGGAATCCTCCGTTTACGGACCACACGCGCGAAAGCAATGGCGGCAGGAAGGTTCACTCCGATCGACCAGATGTTATTAGGAATGAGTAGGTCGAGGGAGAACTCGTCGATGAACGAACAGAGATCCTGTTCTATCCGATCGGCTACCTCAAAGATATCCCTTTCCAGGGCCGCCTCGCTCTCGTAGTCGGTGAGCCGATCAAAGGCATTACGATGGATCCTCTCGATATTCTCACGATGGTGATATAGTTCCTCGATGAGGAACCCTTCAGCCTTCCCGAGGTCTCCACCACAGAGGTGAACTGTGTGTCCCAACCCCTCCAGAACAACCTTCCACTTATCCATCTCCAGGGAGACGCCGTCTGTATCTCCAATTTTGTAATGACAAATACCAATCGTGGTCATAGCTATCCCTCAGATCTTTGAATACGGGGGCTCTGTGACTCTCACACCCTGTTACCCCTTCACGCCGCCCGCGGTAAGCCCTTCCGTCAGAAACCGTTCCAGAGCGAGAAAGAGGATCACAACCGGTATCGTCATCACGGTCGAAGCGGCCATGACAACATGTGGACGGGGGGTGGGATCGTTAAAGATCATGCTGATCTTGATCGGCATGGTGAACATCACACGGCTGTTCAGGAATACGAGGGCGTACAGGAACTCGTTCCAGGCGATCATGAACGTGTAGATGGAGACGGAAACTAACGCAGGAACCGATAAGGGTAACGTGATCCGCCAGATGACGCCCCAACGGCTGCACCCATCGATCAGGCCGGCCTGCTCAATCTCGGCGGGGATCGTACGGAAGTAGTTGGCCAGCATGTACAGTGCCACGGGCAAGGTCTGTGCCAAGTACGTGATGATCAGTATTGGGAGGTTATCCTGAACACCGAACCCGAACCGCGCACCGATCCGGGCGATCATCGCAAAGAGCGGGATGATCAGTAAGACCCCGGGGAAGAGATAGACGAGGAGAATACCGTTGAGCAGCAAGTTCTTCCCTCGGAAACGCAGCCTGGCAATAGCGTAGGCCCCTAGTGTTGACAGGATAACCGCAACGATCGCTGTGGGGATCGCGACCTTGATGCTGTTGACGATATTGGCGCCGAAGTTCCAGAAGTGAGGAGTGCTTGGATCGAACAGCTCTTTATAGGCATCCCAGCGCAAAGCACTGGGAACGTAGACGGCTTCGCGGCTGCCAATCTCCGCGTAGGTCTTGAACGACGAGCTGACCATCCAATAGAAGGGGAACAGGATACTGGTGAGAAAGAAGGTCAAGGTCAAGACAAAAATGAAACGGGGCAAGGTGATTGACTGTGCCAGGCGGTCGATCAAATTTAAACGCTCGTTCTTCGATGATCTTGGGGATCGATCGTGCGTCACGGTTGACTCCTTTACCCTTTCTCTCGCATCACGGTGCGCGCATATACCAGCATGAAAGTCCCCAGTATGACCAGCAGGATCATGGCGTTGGCCGCTCCTTTGCCGAAGTTGAATGCTCTGAAACTAAACTGATAAGTAAGCACCGGTAGGACGTTGGTGCCGAAGCCTCCCCCGGTCAGCAGGAATATGTCATCGAACTTATTAAAGGTCCAGATCAACCGAAGGAGAAAGACAGCACCCAGAACGTACCTCAATTCAGGCATGGTGATATTCCGAAACTTATCCCAGGCATTGGCACCATCCACGCTGGCTGCCTCGTACATGGTCTTATCGATCGCCTGAAGCCGAGCCAATATCATCAACATGGCAAACGGAAAATAGCGCCACGCAGTAAAGATGATCACCAATACCAGAGCGAGACCGCGTGTGGCGAGATACGCTCTTGGAGCATCGATCATGTCCAACCGCATCAACAGATCGTTCAACACACCAGACGGGCGTGGATCTAGGATCCAACGCCAGACGAACGCCACGCTGACGATCGGCGCGATATAGGGGAATAGGAAGATGGCACGCACCGTTCCCCGGCCACGGAACGGTTGGTTGAGTAACAGTGCGGCTATCAGGCCAAGAAGTACAGTGACAAATGTTGAGACGAATGAATATACAATGCTGGTGACCGCTGCTCCCCATACACGTAAGTTTTGATACTTGAACGCAAAATCGTTGACCACATGGCGATAGTTATCCCAACCCACAAACGGCGCATGGAAGACGTCGTTCAGGTTCCGCAGGGTAACGTCGTGAAAGCTGATCCAGACACTAAAAATAGCGGGGAAGAGGACCAATCCAAAGACGATCAGAGCGGTGGGGGAGATTAGCATCCAGGCGAGGTGTGCCTCCCGGGCTTGAAGCGAGTTCCACCGACCTGTCGCAGACAATAACCCCTTCACAGCACTCGCCATACCATGAAATTCAACCTCCCGATCCACCAGCAGGGGAGACTTTTACGGTGAGAAAGTCGGCCCCAAAGGCAGTAGAGTTAAATGGGGACGCGACGGTACGCCGCGTCCCCGACTCGTTAAGTATTTACTCTGTCTACCGGCGTTCGGCCAGCATAGCCTCAACCTGCCCCTGCAGCCACGCGGCACCGGTCTCTGGGGTCATGATCCCTTCCAGAGCGATGTTGCTGATGGCCTGTGAAATCAGCAGGCGCCCTTCGATATCGCCGATCACGGCTCGCTCCACCGGGTCGTAGTCCGGTCGGAAGAGCCACCGCTGCATCGTCTCGAAGCCGTTGGCGATCTGATCGAGCGTATCACTCGAGTAGTAAGCGAAGAACGGGCTGAGATCCTTCCAGCCATCCACCGCACTCGCCAGCACGGGGATCTTCCCGAACGGGGAAAGGGACAGAACATCGATGTAGCCTTCGGTCAGGAAGTACTCGACGACCTTCTGCGCAGCGGGGTCGGCTCCCTTCATGATCCCGAGGGTAACCAGCTGTCCGTACGTAGCAGAGCCGTTAGGTCCGACCATCTTCGGTGCAAAGCCGGTCTTGAGCGCCAGGTCTTCTACGGCGATCTGGATCTTGCCACCGCCCTCCATGCCGGAACCGTCCACCAGGTCATCCATGATGTAGGTGCTGTAGAAGAGCATCCCGGACTGATCGAGTTCGTAGGCCTCACGTGCCCCACGCCAGTACTGCGGCCCAGGGATCGCGGCACGCTGCAGGTCGGTGTAGAATCGCAGTGCAGCGATCATCTCCGGCGTGTTCATGGTGACGTTTCCATCCTCGTCGAACGGCCAGGCATCGTTGGATATCGCCACCTGTTCGAAGACCTGATGCGGGTAGTTCTGACCGGGATCCGTACCGAGGCCCAGAGCGTAGAGCAAGTTTCCCGTTCCAGGGAGCACATCAGCCGCCGCATTGATATCGGCCCAGGAGACCGGCGGAGTAAGGCCTGCTTCCTTAAACATATCGGCACGATACCAGACGGCCTGAATCCAGCCGTCGTAAGGAATCGCTGCATACTTGCCGGTCGCAGGGTTGAGCACCATTGCCAACGGGCCGGCGCGGAAGTCGCTCTTCCCGACGCTGGCGATTGTAGCCTCAGCAGCGTCCTCATCCATGATCCCATCAGCAGCAAAAACGGCCACGCGCTCGATCCCCATGCGGACGATGTCCGGCAGATCATTGGCGGCCATCGCAGTGGCGATCCGTTGGCTAAGATCGGCCTCTTGAACAGGTATGATCTGCACTTCGATGCCCGGGTTCTCGGCCATGAATCGTGCCGCAACTGCTTCGTAAACGGCAACACGATCGGGCTCGTTGTCAGTTGTCCAGAACTCCACCACCGTCTTATCAGCCGCGTAAGCGGTCAACAAACCGACCAGAAGCAGACCAATCACTAGTAAACTTTTCACGCCTTTTTTCATCTTCTTTTCCTCCTTAAAACAGAACATCCTTTTTGCCTTGTGAGCTACTCCGTTCGGATACCTCGTGTTAAGTGCCTAAATCGATCACCTCCGGGAAAAGAATGAGAGGCAGAATTTGTTATGCCAAATATAGCACGTCTCGCGTACCTTGTCAAGAGGAAGGGGAGGGACGCCGTCTATCTTGCTAAACGGTGTAGGAAGGAGGGCAAAGAACGCGTTCTAGCCTGATCGCAGAGCTCGCTCAGTTTTCGTGAGATATAATAGCCTGTAGGATCTCCCGCGTCTTCCCGACCGCTTCCCGGGGGAGGACCCGGCCGGAGATTGCGTTCTCTACCATCAGCTGGACCTGCTTGGAGACTCTCGCGTATTCCGGGATGCTTGATCGTGTACGCGCACGATGCAGAAATTGTGAGACCCGGCGAGAGAACCAATCTTGTTCCGTATCCAGGGTCTCCACCACGGAGACACGCGTCGGACTGCGACCGGTCTTTGTGCAGAATTCCCTCATCAAGGGTGGGCTTACCACCCGCTTCAGGATCTCGAGTGCCAGTTTCGCGTCCTTTGATTGGCGGAAGATGACGTAAGCCATCCCTCCGGCGACTGTCGCTTGCGCCCCACCGGGACCGGCCGGAACAGGAATGCAACCGACTTTGTTTCGAAAGGTCTCATCGTCCCACCCAGATTCCTCCTGTATCAGAGGTTTCTCGTAACTTCCACCAACGGCCAAGGCTGCATTACCTTTTGCGAAGAGGCGCGCCGGGCGATCCCACGCGTAGGAGACGACCTCGGGAGAGGCCACTCGGTACTTGTGGACGAGTGAAACAAGAAAATCTAGCGCAATGATCGCCTGTTCACCCAGCACCACTTTTCCATCCGAGAACAGGCATCCACCCGTCGACCAAAGGAATGGGAGCAGCTGATAGGTAGTGGTCTCCCCAGCTCGGCAACTGGCCACAAAGGTCAGGGGGAACTCGACGAAACGTTTGAAGCGCTTTGCCGTCCGCACCAGTTCGTCCCACGTCTGCGGCGGAGTCTGCCCCTCTCTTTCGAACCAATCCTTCCGATACCAGATCACCGAGACGTTCGCCTCCGGCTGAATCCCATACAATGCCGGAGTCGACCGATCCACAAACGCTGGAAATAGATCCGCTTTGAAGGTCTCCGTCCACTCGCGGTCAAGGATATCTAGTCGTTTCAGGAAGCGGAGGTCCGCAAACTCGCTCACCCACGCCCAGTCGATTAGGGCGATGTCAGGAGCCTCTCCTCGTCCTACTGCCGAGAGAATCTTCGCACGAAGTTGAGGGCGCCCAAGGGTTTCCACTTCTAGCCTAACTCTGGGGCTCTTCTGTTCACTGTTATAAATTGAAACGGCCTTATTCAAGGATGGAATCCACAGATCTTCCGTTACGATTACGCGCAGAGATAGCGCCGTCTCGCCACGATGGTGGTTGACAAAAGTTCCACTTCCCTGTTGGCGGTAGAGGACTCCTTCGTTAACCAACTCAGCTAGCGCTTGACGAACAGGAGCTCGACTGATTTCAAACTGCTCGCACAGCTCATACTCAGTCGGTATGCGATCACCTGGCCTGAATTTCCCGTCTCCGATCTTCTCTTTGATGATCTCTTTTAACTGACGATAGATAGGCAGGGAGGCCTGTTTATCGATGCTGCGTTCTAAATCTCGCATAAAAATACCTCCCCTCAGGGCACCCGATCGACCCTCCGTAAGTTTTACCACACTACACAGGTAAAGGCCAAGGAGGGCGTCGGTATTGGAGAACTTCCAAAAGAGGATCCTCTTTTACTTGTCAGGGCGTGACTCATTTCCATGCAATGTTTCCATCATTCGGAGGTAGGTGCTGCCTTACTTTCCATTTTCAGTTTGACAACTATCTCCTTTATTTCCTGCGCCCTCCTTCTATCCATAACTAGAAGAGCCTCAGGGGTATCAACGATCACGACGTCCTCAAGCCCGATGGTAGCGATCAACTTATCCTGTATGGAGAAGACGGTAGAATCTTTGAGGTCGATCCCGATATGCTTGGCGCGGATCACATTGCCGTCCGCGTCCTTCTCAAGGACCACACTCAAAGAGTTCCAATCACCGAGGTCGTTCCAGCCCATCTCTACCGGGATGACAGCTATCCGCGACGCCTTCTCCATTACCCCATGATCGATGGAGACAGCTTTTTGACCCCTGTAAACTTCTGCTACGACCTGTTCTGAATCGGGCGTCTCCCAATGCTTCTCGATCTCTTTTAAGCCGCTGTAGAGTTCTGGCATATGACGCGCTATCTCTTCCAGGATGCGTTCGACCTTCCAGATAAAGATCCCACTGTTCCAGTAGTAGTTCCCCTCCTCGAGGAACGTTTTCGCTCTCGATAGGGAGGGCTTCTCTGTGAAATGTTCCACGCGGTACGCCTTGATGGCATCCTGTGATCCCGAAAGAACATCCCCGGCAGCAATATAGCCGTAACCGGTAGCAGGGTAATCAGGAACGATCCCCAAGGTGGCAAGATACCCCTTTTGAGCAACCTCCATCCCCAGGGTGAGCGCCTGGCGGAAGCGCTCTTCTTTTTTGATAAAGTGATCGGCGGGAAGCGCGACCATGACGGCGGCGGGGTCTATTCTCTTTAGATAAATTGAGGCAAGGCCTATACACAGAGCGGTATTGCGTCCGACCGGCTCTTCGATGATGTTCTCAGGTGGGATCTCCGGCAAATGCTCACTGATAAGTTCACCTTGCCCCCTGATGGTTACCACGTAAATTCGTTCGAAAGGAAAGAGAGGCAAGACTCGATCGACCGTTTCCTGGATCAAGCTTCGCTTGCTAAGGTGAAGGAACTGCTTAGGGCTTGTTTTTGTGCTCAGGGGCCAAAGTCTCGTCCCGCCTCCCCCGGCCATTACTACTGCAAACGCCTCAGATTCCACTCCTCTCCCCTTTTGACATCCTGACAAATCCCTCAACCATTTGGTAGAGATAGAAGAGCGCGTAATCGTAACCTCTTAGCGCCACCTTAGTGGTGTAGTTGAGCACCCTGGTAATCCAAAGCTTGAAAAACAACTCCCGCCAGTCTTCATCTGCAGGATCGAAGTACTCAAGCAGGACCTTGTAGGTCTCATACCAACTTTCCGCGTCCATAAACGTAAAGCGGGGTTTTCTTTGGCATTCTGCCATGCCTTCGCGGACGTTCTGGGGAAAGTGATTTAGAAGCTCAAGCTGCTTCTCCGTCCAACCTTCCATCAGGAGGTGCAAACTCCCTTCCAAGTCATAGGCGGTCTTCTCCTTGACCCTGTCAGGGACCGGTCCTGGCCGCTCCACGCGGTGGATCATCCTTACCGTATCGACTTTCTCCCCTTTCAGTTGCTGGATGGTAGCGAAACACTCGATTGACATGTCTTGCAAGTCAGCCAACGTCTTGTAAAGCTTATGGACCTTGCCGATCGGCACATACGTCTCATACAAACTGAACTCGTTTGCGACCATGATCCAGGTGTAGGCTGTGTCAATCCCCCAGTCGGATTGCCTAATGCTCCGCTTGTCCTCATACAGTTTTGCCGCTACCTCTCTTGTAAGGAGGAGTTCCCCCCCGAGAGGCTGTTCGATGAACGGTAGTTCCGTATTGGGCCAAAGGACCGCAAACCCGGTCTTGGTGATCATCCAAGTGACCATCGCATCGGTAGAAGCCCGTGGGAAGTAGTGTCTTACCACCTGGTAACCATCATCTGCCGGCAGCTCCGCCTGTGTGATCCACTCCTGGGAGAAGGTCTCGATATCCGAGTCGTAGAAGTGGAGCCGCTCGTAGTCGGTCTCCTCCAGGAAATACTTGAGCGCGGTGTTCATCCCATCGCCCTTTCCAGGACGCCTGTCTCCAAGTCTCTCCTGAAGAACTAAACGAACTTCCTTGTTGCTCTCCTTCTCGATCTCCGGAATAGCCGCGTGTACCTCCTTGTAGCACTTGTTCTCTTCGTAGCCAACGCAGAGAACTGTGGCTACCCGGGGATGGGCGACGGCCTCGCGGATATTCTTCCGGAAGACTCCAATATCTTCAGATTTGAACGGAAAAACAACTAAGCTTCGCATCTTGTTCCTCCTAACGGAAAAAGGGTTGGGTTTGGAATCGACTTACTCATTGTCCAGGGAGAGTATGCCACCAGTATCCTCGTCGAAAACTCGTAGCTTCCCCTTGGTTAAGGTGAGGCCAATAGTCTGTCCCGGTTGCATAGGCAGGTCGGGACTCGTGGCCACCTTTAATATGTCCTCTCCCACCTGGACGGTGAGGAGTTGCTGCGCTCCTAAGTGCTCGGAAACAATAACCTCAGCGGGGAGGCGCGCACCCCCGGGTTCGGCATGTACCTCAATGTTCTCTGGCCGGATCCCCAAAATTATGGTCGGCACAGCCATCCTCTTGAGTCGAGGTTTCCAGGTCTCAAGAACCGCGATCATGAACTCACCGACTGCAAGAAGCACCTCTTCTCCTTCAACACTGACCGTAGCCCGAAGGAAATTCATAGGTGGAGTTCCAATGAATCCTCCTACAAACTTACTGATGGGGTGATCGTAGACCCGGTCGGGACTGTCGAGTTGAATGATCTCTCCCTCTTGCATCACGGCAATTC
The DNA here is from genome assembly GCA_030612485.1 of Candidatus Bipolaricaulota bacterium. Next base: position 2,518 of record JAUWNS010000042.1, on the reverse strand, counting down.
GGTCCCCTAGAGACAGAGCCTCAATCTGATCGTGTGTGACGTAAACGGTGGTGGTACCGATCTCCCGATGGAGCCGTTTGAGCTCCGCGCGCATCTGGAGCCTGAGAAGGGCATCCAGATTGGAGAGAGGCTCATCCATGAGCAGAACTTCAGGCTTCATCACAATCGCTCGGGCCACGGCCACCCGCTGCCGCTGCCCTCCTGAGAGTTGGGCCGGGTAGCGAGCCAGAAGCTCGTCGATCTGCAGGAGCTCGGCCACTTCGCGGACGCGTTTCTGAATCTCCCCCTTGGGAACGCGCTGCATCCGCAGCCCAAACCCTATGTTCCGTTCCACGGTCATATGGGGGAAGACGGCGTAGCTCTGGAAGACCATGGCGATGCCTCGCTGAGCCGGAGGAACGTTGGTGACCTCGCGTCCTCCGATGGAGATCTGTCCCTTGTTCACCCGCTCTAGTCCAGCGATACAACGCAGGGTGGTCGTCTTGCCGCAGCCCGAAGGACCCAACAGCACCAGGAATTCCGACGCTTCTACGGTCAAGTCCAGCTCCCTGACCGCCACTACCTTACCGAACTCCTTGCGCACATCTAACAGTCGAATCTCGGCTGGCATTTGATCACCTCTCTGCTGTGGCTCCACCCCACATCTGGAATAGATACCTTCGGATGATGAACATGAAGATCAGGGCTGGGAGAATCATAAATAATCCCCCGGCAAAACGGAAGTATATAGGTGAAGCTCGTAGTGTAGTGAGGATATGAGCCGGGAGGGTGCGATTGGTCACTGTGAGGATAGCGGCAGCGAATACCTCGTTCCACGAGATGACAAAAGTGAATATTGCCGCTGCTGCCAGACCGGGCAGGGCCAAAGGAAGGGCCACCCGTATGAAGGCGCCCAGTCGGCTGCAACCAAGGGTCATCGCTGCCTCCTCCAGCTCCCTTGAGACCCCGATGAATATCCCAGTGATAATGAGCACTGCAAACGGCATGGCCATGGCTGCATGCACTAATGCTACCCCGATGAGGGTGTCGTAGAGATTCCATTTGATGAATGTTACCGTGAGGGGGATGGCAAGCAACGCCGTAGGGAACATCCTGGTCATAAGGATCCCCAGCCGAAACGCCTCCCGTCCACGAAAGAGGAACCGCGCCACCGCGTACCCGGCCGGGGCACCTACAAGGAGCGTAAGCCCTAAGGTCATGAGCGCCACCTTCACACTGTTGAGAAGTGAAGGAATAACTCCATAGGAATTCAGGAAGAACTTCATGGTCTCAAAGGAAAATCTGCTCGGGATGATAGACTTGGGCCAGGCGTAGATCTCCTGCTTGGGGGTAAAGGCGGAAAGGGCAATGAGGACAATGGGTACCAATACCCACAGGACGATCAGAACGGCGGCCATGTAGAGAAGCGTTTGCCGGCGTAATCTTCGGAAACTCATCTCGCCGTAACCTCTGCCTTAAGCCTAAGGAAGCGTAGGAACACCCAGGTCATAAGGATGGAGATGCCCATGATGAGCACTGCGTAGGCCGCTGCGACGTGACTATTTCGATAGATGGAGTACCAAAAATAGGATTCACCAGCTAATACCGGGACTAAGTCTCCTCCCAAAGCCACCGCAACCGCAAACATCTGCAGGGCGAATATCGTTCTGATAATCAGGGCGGACTGGATAGACGGCTTGAGCAACGGAAGCGTTACGTGCCAGAACCTCTGCCAGGGGTTTGCACCTAACACCTCCGCGGCTTCCAAGTAGTCTTTGGAGACCATTTGAAGGCCCGCCACCAGGATCACCAGCACGATCGCTGTGGCTCTCCAATGTTCGGCGAGTACGATCGCCGAGAAAACCCATCCTGTATTCTCCCAGGAGATAAAGTAGATCGGTCTTTGAATGATTCCTAAATTGCACAAAATGGAGTTCAAATAACCGTGTTGAGTGAAAATTGCAAGCCAGATAAGACCGGCAGCGAGATCGGCTATCCCCAAGGGGAGAGTGCAGATGTAGAGAAAAAACCTAGACCCTCTGAACCTGGTATTGACCAGAAGGGCAATGAGAAGGGCGGTAATCGCTTGAAGCGGAATGATGGCGATGGCCAAAAGAAACGTATACTTCAGAGCGCTGGTGAAACGCAAGTCACGGAGCATGTGGAAGAAATACTGAGTGGTGAAGGCCCCCTCGTTGGTGCGGAAGGAAAGCCCAATTGCGTTAATCAAGGGAACCAGGAAGAACACTAGCATAAAGGCTAAGGAGGGAAGCAAAAGCCAATAGGGAAGCAACGTATCCGTTCTAAGAAACCTGCGTAGTTTTGGATTCATATCCCTATTTATCGGAAATAGGAAGTGGGGGAGGTGATGCGCTCCCCCACTTCTCTCAGCCTATTTGTCCGGTGCTGGGTAAGGTGCGCCGGTTTCCAGGTAGAGAGCACGCATGGCCTGCCCTTGAGTGAGGAGCAAGCTAGCGATGTCCTCTTCGCCTTGGATCACGATCTGGACGAAGGTGTCCCGATAGATCTTCTTGTACTC
>JAUWNS010000137.1 GCA_030612485.1 Candidatus Bipolaricaulota bacterium | reverse complement strand
GGGCAGTACGCTCTTCCTTAAGCCCCTGTTTGATCTCATCGACCAACGGGCCGAGGGTCTCTCCTACGATGTAAGAGACGATGTATTCCGGCGTATAGTAGCTTCCCGTCTTCTTGCGCTGCGACTTATCCCTCTCCCAGGAGAGCTCTTCCTCCCGCAAGATTAGCTTGTGTTCGAGGAGTCCTTCGTAGACCGATCCCAGCTCGCGGACGTCCAGGGCGCTGTAATCGAGGAATCCGCGATGTCCCTCCGCCTGCGTGCAGGTGAGGAGCCTAAGAGCTTCTGCCAGGTAGCGGTCCCCAATCACGTGGCGTTCGAGGAACGGATACTGTTCCGGATCGAAGAGACCACCGTTATATTCGTAGATTCCAAGCCGCTCGCTTCCGCTGTGAATGAGGTGAAATAGGTCCTTGAAACGTCCCCACAAGTTGTGGGTCTCGGGGAGCCAAACTCTTTGTTCGGCGACCTCGCGCTTCAAGGCGCACAACCCAATCTGTTCTCGATACTCCAGGTTGCTCAACGGGAGAAGCTCCCGCTCGCGATCACTTTCAGCATACAGAAGGAACAAAACTCGGTACAGCAAGATAAGCCCGTTTTCGTGAATTGCAGGGAGGTCTTCTGCTGAGAGGTCTTGATTTCCATCGAGGAACCCCTGACACAGGAGACGCAATGCCTCGAAGACGTTCTCCTTGAGCTCGGCACCAACGCGGCGTGCGTATTCGACGCTCTCAGTGAGAACACGATCCAGAAAACCGTTTTGCACGTAGCTTTGCGCGCGGAAGAAGACGAGGAAGTACTTCAGGCTGGAAGGATCGTCTGCTGCGATGATCTTCTCCAGATCCACCTCGTAGAAGGTGTCGAGTTCGTGGACCGTGTCTCGCTGATAGAGCCGCCAGCGACGGCCGTTTGTGATCATTCCCCACCGAACACTGGAGATCAGGATATAGTCGTGCATCTGGCTTGCCGGGCCGATAGTGTCGAGGTCAACCTCCCACGCCTTGGCATCAGCAACAGCAAGCGCGTTTGCAAAGAGCTTCTTCTCGCCATCGAAGGGCTTTGCCGCCTGTTTCTCCTCTTCGGTCAAAAATAGAGCGTAGTCGGGCTTACGGTGTGTCTTGAAGATCGAAGTTGAGGGCTGGACAAGATAAGAAAAGCCTAGAACATCGCTCAAGATCGGCCGGATGAGCTCTTCCTCCAGACCAGCCTCGGAAGTGGCAGGAAGAGCGCGGTCGAAAAGATCGCACAACTGTTCGCAAGCTGCTTTCAGCTCTTCCTCGGGGAGCTGCCAGTCCAGCAAGTACGGCAATCGCTCCTCAAGGAAATCGTGCGAGAAGAGCTTGCTGTTTCGATAGGGGCTGTTTATCCCTTTCATCTCTTCTGGGATTCTTGATGATCAGAGGGGAAAAAGCAAGCCGGTCTGCCCTGGCTCAAGTTAGCAGGCCCCCTTCTTGCTCGCGGTGCGGCGGGCAAGCCCGAACTGAACAATGAAGCCTCCTTGTCGTTTCGAGGGGGTAGCGCAGGCTATTCCACCAGTCTTCTCTTCTCCTTGCGAAGCAGAAGCTTTCACCGCCGAGGGCGCTCGGGGGATGTAGTAAATTCCAAATCGATTACTACACCCCCCAAGCACGTAGAGAGTGAAAACCAAGATTCCTTGGCGATCTTGGTGTCGCGACACCTTTGCGGCTTGAGTGAATGCAACGAACGGGCGAGAGGAAAAGCTTGTGCCTCTCGCAAAGGCGCAAATGAAAGCGTTGCATAGGGAAGAACTAGAACCGGAGGCATCTCTTTGCGGCTGGCGGGGGTGAAGACCGGACTCCTGATGAACTTCAATGTCACCTCGGGGGGTGTAGTAAACAGGACCGGCTACTACACCCCCCAGGCGTAAGAGCGGGATCAGGCGCTTCGTCCTCCTCCTTCGTGCTCTTCGTGTCCTTCGTGGTGAAATGAGTCCATTACACAGTTTTGTACCTCTGCGAGAGTCTTGGCGCTTGACCCTTTCTCATTAGTTACCCACTCGGAACGATAAAGAGCCAAAATGAGGCCTTCTCAAACCCCGAACCTCTGCGCATCCATATCGCCCGGCCGCATGTACTCCACCTCGACCGGAATGATCTGAATCAATGCGTAGCTGGGATCATCGGCGCCTGTCCAGTGCTTATCAAAGTAGTCGATATGTTCGGCGAGCTTCTTCTTTGTCTCGTGGTCGGTGACGACCTCTCCCAACCCGGTGACGCGCACGTAGCCACCGCCTGCCTCTTCCTGAAACTGTAGGCAGCACTCTATATTCGGGTTTCCTCGCATTTCTCTTACCTTTGCACTGTTCGTTCCTGTTGCAATCCAGAACTTATGGTCGTAATTGATCAGGGTAACGGGGCGAACCCGCGGTTGTTCACCCTCTTCTGTCGCCAACATCACATACTGGTAGTCCTTGAAGTGTGACCAGGCTTCCTTCTTGATATCGTTAGGCACATCCATCGTTTTTCTCCCCCCTTTCCTTCTGCTTTCGAGTGATTTTCACCTCTTGCTGCGGGGTCGCCTACAGAATATAAGGGAGGGAACATCGATCCTGCGGTGTTCCCTCCCGGGGTGATCTCTTTCTTAGAGCAGGTCCATCGTTGCGGAGACCGTGATCTCCTTCGACCAATCGATCGCACCTACTCCCTTTGTCAGTGCAAGCTGCAAGGAGACGTTCGCTCCGCCGAGGTTGAAGGCGATTGCGAGCGAGGCCGATTGGCTGTCCACTGCGTCCTGTCCCAGGGGCTGCACCCGCTGCAGGTTGTAGTTGGCAATGATCGTCGTGTCCTCGCTGAGGGCGTAATCGTAGGAGGCTGTCGCGGTCAAGGTGTTCTCTTCGATGATGTCGAACGGGCCGAAGAAGCTCGCGTGGAAGAGAAGCTGTGAACCTGGCTCCGGGGCGAAGGCAGCATCGGCTGATAGGGTGAGGAGGATATCCTTCTCACCACCGAAGGGATCGACGATCTCGTATCCGATCCCGCCTTGCACCGACCAGCCGCAGTACTTCTCATCCCCGGTAGCGAGGATCTCGTCCTCGATAGAGAGGAGCGCGCGGGCGTTCAGTGTGGCACCGGACGCGTCCTCGATCAGTGTTTCAATCACCGCGACGAGATCCTTCAGCTCTGCGTACTCGATCTGCCGGCCGATCTCCGTTGCTATCGCCATCAACACTTCATCGGGCAAGCGATCGGTGATCGCTTCTAGCGCGACGAGATCTTGCTGGATCTTGAACGCCTTAGCCAACGGTGTTACATCGTTGAATCGGCCATAACCAAGGCCGGCACTAAGAGCCAAGCCCGGCTGAGGCTGCCCCGTGGCGAACGATCCCTCCACCCCGCCGAACCCGAAGAAAGGCGTCTCCTCCACAAGGTAGTAGCGCAGCGTTCCGGCACCCTGCCCGAGCCCGCCGGTGACACTAAAGCCCGTGAGGGCGACCTCGCCGTTACCTGTCAGGGTGAATCCCATGACTGGCGAGTCATAGAGCTGGTTGTAGCCGAGCGAGAACCGCCCGGAGCTCGCATCGACCCCTTCTGTTGCCGGATCGTCAAAGTAGCGGTAGCTAAAGGACAAATTCATGTCCGAGAGACTCGTTTCGGGAGTATGGTAGTCGCAGAGAGAGAGTGGAGCAGCAACCGCCAATAGGCCCGTAAACAGACAACCTAACAAACCCACCACCATCATTCGTTTCATACGTACCCCCTTTTTTTCACCAGGATGGAATTTCCTGTTATCCACTATTATAACACTTCGTCGCTGTATGCAAAGAACAGTGCCCTTCTCTCTGGCCGGTGTCCGAGGAAGGGTAAGGATGCGGCTCTTTCGATCTCTAAGGAAGTCAGGAAATAGGCATGAGGCACTTTGGCTATGAAGCCAGAGAGATCTGTTCTGGCTCTTCGTCGTTTCGAGTGGGTAACTAAAGAGAAAGGTCAAGCACCAAGATTCTCGCAGAGGTACAAAGCTGTGTAATGGACTCATTTCACCACGAAGGACACGAAGAGCACGAAGGGTTCAGAGGACAAGCGCAACGTCGGAGGCAAGCCATGCATGGCAAGCTCCCGACGCTACCACAAAGCCTGTTCTTTTGTAGCGTGAGCAGCTTGTCTGCCACGTTGAACTTTGGACTATGGGCTTCATTTAGGCTCACGACTATCTTTTTCCGCTTTTGCACTTGACCGATTGCGGATGCTGCAGCTTGAACCGAGTGCCATTCTTCGTGTCCTTCGTGCTCTTCGTGGTGAATTTCCTTTGGCATCCGTCCCGTGACAACCGAAATTAGAAGCCACTACCCACTCGAAACAGCGAGGAGCCTCTTTTCTGTTTCCGGCTCAAGCTTTCGGGGTCTTTTCTTCTCCTGGATTCCTGGTTTCCACAGAGCAAAAACCGCGGACAATCTTAGCTTGCAGTTACCCACTCAAGACGATGAGGGACTAAAAGCATCGACGATCGTCTCCACCAATCGATCGCGGTTTCCCATCTTCACACGGTAGAGGGTGAGTTCACGACGAATTCGGTGGATAAGAGGGTGGTCCAGGTGGGCGTGGGTGGAGATTATGAGGTCTCTACAGCTTGCCAGCGCCTCCTCCACCGCGGGGATAAATGCAGGAGAGGAGAGCTCCATCGGTGCGAGTTCGTCGATCACCACTAGATCCTTCTCCTGCACGGCACGACGGATGGCGGATATTCCCACTCCTTCGAGATCATCCAGGTTGACGGTGTACTGCCCCAACCTCGGCCCCTTTGTCTGATGCAGGTGGGCGAGGATTCCCTCTTCTTTGGTGTCGATGGCAATGACGGAAAAGCCGACGCGATGGCCACACTTGCGGATCTCCTTGGTCAACATCCCCCCTGCACTGATCGATAATTGGTTGAGTACCCGCTCGATCAGCGTCGTCTTTCCCACTCCCGGCCGCCCTGTAATAGCAATTCGCACCTTGACCCACCTCTCTCCCCATTCTATCCTCTCTTGGACGTAAATAATAAGGTGAGCCTGCGGGACTCCGGGAGCAGGATCTCGTCTCAGAGGCTTGGTGTCAGGATTCCGCCCACGGAAGACACTCCCTAACATTAGTTCCGTTAGTAGGGCAGCGAAAGGTGTGCTGCCTTGCGTTATGGACCGTAAAGTGAACAAGAAGATTACTATGCCAGGACTGCATGACAATCGTATCGCAACAGAGCTGAAGATCAGCGCATCACAGGTGCGCGCCACAGCTACGCTCCTCTCTGAGGGGGGCACGGTTCCGTTCATCGCCCGCTACCGCAAGGAGCAGACTGAGTCGCTCGACGAGGTAGCGATCACCGTGATCCGCGATCGGTTGGCACAGCTCGCCGAGCTCGACAAGCGTCGCGAGGCTATCCTAAGCTCCCTCGAAGAACGAGATCTCTTGACCGATGAGTTGTGCATCTCCGTGGAAGAAGCACTGACTCTGACCGCGCTTGAAGACATCTATCGCCCTTATAGACCAAAGCGGCGGACACGGGCCACGATCGCCCGCGAGAAGGGGCTCGAACCGTTCGCTAAGCTGATCTTCTCGCAAGATCCTGCAATCGATCCGCGCGATGAGGCACGTGCGTTCATCGATGCGAAAAAGGGGGTCGAATCGAGCGAGGCTGCCCTTGCCGGCGCGCGGGATATCATCGCCGAGTGGGTGAATGAGGACGCAGTAGCACGGGGAGACATACGTGCGCTGTTCGTCAAAAAAGGGATGATCACTTCCAAAGTCGTCAAGGGGAAGGAGGTCGAAGGAGCAAAGTACCGCGACTACTTCGACTCGCAGGGGTCAATCACAAAGGCACCGAGCCACCGCATCCTCGCTATGTTCCGCGGCGAGCAGGAAGGAATTCTTAAGCTCACGCTGCGCCCCCAGGAGGAAGAAGCCCTGACACGTCTCCACCGACGATTCATCGATGGACACAGTCCGGCTTCGGAGGAGATGATCCTGGCAGTTGATGACAGCTACAAACGACTCCTTGCCCCATCTCTGGAGACAGAGATCCGTCACCGTGCTAAAGAGCGCGCCGACGTCGAAGCGATCCGCGTCTTCTCCCAGAACCTGCGCGAACTCCTCATGGCATCCCCACGGGGACAGAAGGCGGTCCTCGCGATCGATCCAGGGTCCCGCACCGGGTGTAAGGTGGTCTGCCTAGATCGACAGGGGAAGCTCCTCCACAACACGGTCATCTACCCCACCCAGTCGGAAAAGCTGGTAAAGGAAGCGGGAATAGTGATCCTCGACCTTGTAGACCGCTTCTCCATCGAGGCAGTCGCAATCGGAAACGGAATGGCCAGCCGGGAGACGGAAGAGTTCGTACGCAAGCTAGATCTCAAGAAGCGAATCTCGATCGTTCTGGTGAACGAGAGCGGCGCGTCGATCTACTCCGCCTCTCAGATCGCACGGGACGAGTTTCCCGACTACGACATTAC
>JAUWNS010000033.1 GCA_030612485.1 Candidatus Bipolaricaulota bacterium | reverse complement strand
GCTTTCCCCGACAGACGCTGCTCACATCCTCCTTCTGCTCCAGATGGAGAACCTGATCCAGGAGGTCGATGGGAGGCGTTACATCAGAAAGCCGTAGGAGGTATCATTGATGAGTGTGCAACGCACATTAGTTCTTTGCAAGCCCGACTCCGTACAACGCGGACTCGTCGGGCGGATCGTCTCACGTTTCGAGGATAAGGGGTTCAAGATCGTCGGCCTGCGGATGCTGCACGTCGATGAAGAACTCGCCCACACGCACTACCAGGAGCATATCGAGAAACCGTTCTTCTCTGAACTGGTCTCGTTTATCACCTCTTCGCCGATCGTCGCCATGGCGATCGAGGGAGAGAACGCTGTCGAGGTCGTGCGTGGAATCATGGGGGTCACCAACCCGCAGAATGCGGTGCCAGGGACCATCCGGGGGGACTTTGGACTCAGCCTCACGAAGAACCTCGTGCACGGCTCCGATTCGCTCACTTCAGCCAAGCGCGAGCTTGCGCTCTTCTTCCCTCCCGAGGAGATCTACGACTACCAGCTCACCCTTTCGAGCTGGCTCTAACAGGGGAGGTATACATGCCGAGGCACGCGTGCCTAGACACGTGTGTCTCTCTGATCGAGCCGCTACGATGAGAATGCGGTCGATCTAGAGCTAAGGAGAACTATGGAGCTTTCCAAACGCTATCAACCCTCCGAGGTGGAGGGTAAGCTGTATCATTTCTGGGAAGAGGGAGACTTCTTTCACGCCAAGATCGCACCTGACGTGCAGAAACCATTCTCCATCGTCATCCCTCCTCCCAACGTCACCGGGCGTCTACACATGGGACACGCCCTGAACAACACCCTGCAGGACATCCTGATCCGTTACAAACGGATGGACGGATACGCCTCGTGCTGGTTCCCGGGGACGGACCACGCCGGAATCGCCACGCAAAATGTAGTAGAGAAGGATCTCTCCAAGGAAGAAACCTCACGCCACGCTCTCGGACGCGACGCGTTCGTCGAGCGCGTATGGGATTGGAAGAAGAAGTACGGGTCGGAGATCATCGACCAGTTGAAGGCGCTCGGCTGCTCGTGCGACTGGAAGCGGCAGCGGTTCACCCTCGACGAGGGGCTGTCGCAGGCCGTCCGTCAGGCGTTCGTCCAGATGTACAACGAAGGGCTAATCTACCGCGGAAACTATATGATCAACTGGTGCCCACGCTGCGGGACCGCCCTGTCGGATATCGAGGTCGAGCATCACGAGATCGACGGGAACCTTTACTACATCCGCTATCCGCTGCAGGATGGGGGGCACGTGGTTATCGCCACCACCAGGCCGGAGACGATGCTTGGGGATACCGGGGTCGCCGTGAACCCAGAAGACGACCGCTACCGTCACCTGATCGGAAAGATCGCGATCCTCCCTCTCCTCGCCCGTGAGCTCCCGAGCGTCGGAGCGGCGGAGGTCGACCCCGAGTTCGGAACTGGCGTCCTCAAGATCACCCCGGCCCACGACCCGATCGACTCCGAGATCGGAGAACGAAACCATTTTTCAACAATCAACATCTTCAACGATGATGGAACGATCAATGAGAACGGGGGAGCGTTCGCTGGGATGGGTCGCAAGGAGGCAGAAGAAGCGGTCATCCAGGCCCTACGCGAGAAGGGGCTCCTGGAGAAGGTCGTCCCGTATCGTCACTCCGTCGGACACTGTCAGCGCTGCAACACCGCGGTGGAGCCGCTGATCTCGAACCAGTGGTTCGTCCGCATGAAGCCGCTCGCCGAACCCGCGATCGAGGCTGTGCGTGCAGGCCGCGTACGCTTCGTCCCCGAACGCTGGACCAAGCTCTACTTCGATTGGCTGGAGAACATTCGCGATTGGTGCATCTCGCGGCAGCTGTGGTGGGGACACCGCATCCCTGTCTGGTACGGACCGGATGAGAGACCATTCGCGGCGATGGACGAGGAAGACGCACACGCCCAGGCACGCGCCCACTACGGCAAGGATGTGGAATTAAAGCAGGAAGAGGACGTTCTCGATACCTGGTTCTCCTCCTCCCTGTGGCCGTTTTCGGTGATGGGTTGGCCGGAGAAGACACTTGATCTAGAGACCTTCTACCCAAGCTCCGTCCTCCTGACCGGGTTTGATATCCTCTTCTTCTGGGTCTCACGGATGGTGATGATGGGCCTTCACTTTACCGGTGAGGTCCCATTCCCCGAGGTGTACATCACTCCGTTGATCGTGGACGAGAAGGGACAGAAGATGAGCAAGTCCCGCGGGAACAGCATCGACCCGATGGACGTCAAAGAGACCTACGGGATGGACGCCCTTAGGTTCGCCCTTGCACAGTCGACCTCCAAGGGGCGTTCGATGCGCCTTCCGCAGTCCCTCCTCGATGAGGCGCGCAACTTCCTGAACAAGGTGTGGAACATGAGCCGGTTCATCCTGTTGAACCTGGATAACGAGCGGCCGCCGCTCCCTAACAAGGTGAGCGAACTCGAGGACCGATTCATCCTCTCTCGCCTCGCCGCGACCATTGAAGGCGTACGGGAGAACCTCGATGCCTACAGCTTCAACCTGGCGATCGAAGGTCTGTACGCCTTCATCTGGCACGACTTCTGCGACTGGTACCTCGAGCTCGCCAAGGTGCGGCTTAACAGCGGGGAGGACCGAGCAGCAAAGGGGATTCTGTACCACGTGTTGAAGGAGATCCTGAAGCTCCTCCACCCGTTCGTCCCGTTCATCAGCGAGGAGATCTGGCAGACGCTCAACGAGGAGCCGGAATCCATCTGCATCGCCCCCTTCCCACAGCCAGGCACGCGCGACCCTGAGGCGGAAGAGGATATGGAGCGCTTCCGCGAGGTCGTCGGCGCGGTGCGGACGATCCGCGCGGAGCTGAACGTCCCCCAGAGTGCGCGCCTCACCGTACTCGTTAGGACATCCTCTCAGAAGCGCACCAGTCTGATCACGGAGAAGACGGAGGCGCTGAACACCCTCACCAACGTCGAGGCGTGGCAGGTAGGAGAGGACCTCTCCGCACCCGCTGGATCGGCACGACAGGTCCTTGCCAATGCGGATCTCTTCGTCCCCCTCGCGGAATGGATCGATATCGATGTCGAGCGCGCACGGCTCAGAAGGGAACTGACCCAGGTCGAGACAGATCTCAAGAAAGTCGAGAAGAACCTCGGCAACGCGGCCTTCTTGAAGCGGGCCCCGCGCGCCGTGGTGGAGAAAGAAGAGTCGAAGAGAGAGGAGTTCGTCGCGAAGAAGAAGCGGCTGCAAGCGAACCTTGCGGCACTGGAGGGGTAGATTGACCTACGCCGAGGCCCGTCGCGCACTGGAGAGGCTCCCCTCTCTCGACGTGAAACCGGGCCTCGACCGGATTCTCCGTCTCCTCGACGTGCTCGATCACCCCGAACAGGCCTTCCCTGCGGTGCACATCGCCGGGACGAACGGGAAGGGGTCGGTCGCGGCGATGCTCGCGAGCGTACTCTCCCAGGCCGGCTATCGGGTGGGGCGGTTTACCTCCCCTGACCTCATCGATTTCCGCGATCGGATCAGCATCGACAATCTCTGGATCGAAGGAGACGAACTCGCTAGTACAGTCGAACAACTTCTCCCTGTCTTCGCCGCGAAAGATCCTCCTACCCTCTTCGAGGCGCTCACCGCGATCGCCTTCCATCACTTCGCCAAAAACAGAGTCGACCTGGCAGTGATCGAGGTCGGGCTAGGAGGGCGGTTCGACGCCACAAATCTCCTTTCTCCTCTCCTGACGATCCTCACCACGGTTGGGCGCGATCACCTCGCCCTCCTCGGAGGGACGATCGAGAAGATCGCGTGGGAGAAGGCAGGTATCGCCAAGGAGAACGTCCCATGCCTCGCCGGTGATCTACCTCTAGAGGCACAGAGAATACTCGTTGCGGAGTGCGCCCGTCTCCACGCCCCACTCACCGATTGCCACACGATCGACCTTGAACGGGTCGCCTTCGACTGGGAGAAGGTGACCTATCAGATCGAGGGATCGAACCTCCCAAAAGAGATCCTCCTTCCCCTACTCGGGGGGTATCAGCAAGCGAACCTGCGGGTGACCCTGCGCGCGATCGAGCTCCTGCGCAAAGACGGGCTCACGATACCGATCTACGCGGTCGCTGCGGGGCTAGCCGCGGTCCGCTGGCCCGGTCGTTTCGAGGTGATCTCGCAGCGTCCGCTTGTCATCCTCGATGGGGCGCACAACCAACCTGGAGCGCTCGCCCTCGCCGAGGATATCGAACGAACCCTCCCGAACCAGATTCACCGTCACCTTCTATTCGGCATCCTGGTCGACAAGGAGTTAGAACCGATTGCCCGCGCCCTCTTTCCACTCTTCTCCTCAGTGACCCTCACCAGGTCGAAGAGCCCGCGAGCAATGGCGCTCGAATTGCTGTTGGAGACGGCAAGATCGCTCGGAATCGTCCCGCTTCGGTCGTCCAGCGTCCGCGAGGGGGTGACCAGCGCGTATAATAGCCTTAAAGAGGATGACGCCCTGGTCGTCACCGGCTCGCTCACCGTGGTGCGCGAGGCAAGACCGATCCTGCGGGAGGAACTATGTCGACGCTGATCGAGAGAGTCAAGGAACGCGGATTACCACGGCACATCGCCCTGATCATGGACGGGAACGGTCGCTGGGCGAAGAGCCGCGACCTCCCTCGCACTGCTGGGCATCAAGCGGGAACACAGGCCGCCGAGCGCCTGATCCGCTTTGCCGGACGGCAACTTGGCCTTCCCTACCTCACCCTGTTCGCCTTCTCTACCGAGAATTGGAACCGCCCCGCTGCGGAGATCGACTTCATCATGGACCTTCTCGACCGGTTCATCAGCGAGAAGCTCTCCGAGTTCAAGAGAGAAGGGGTCCACGTGGTCGTCTCAGGGAATATCGAACGGCTCCCCGAATCACTGCAACAAGCGGTTGCAAACGCGCTCCATACGACCGCCAAGAACGACCGCCTCGTGTTGAATATCGCCCTGAACTACGGGGCTAGGGAGGAGATTGTACGTGCCTGTCGCGACATTGCCAGCACAGTGGCAAAGGAAGGGGTCGATCCCGCAGCGATCGACAAGGATACCGTCGCCCGTGCTCTTTACACCCGCGAGATCCCCGATCCTGACCTCATAATCCGCACAAGCGGCGAGATGCGCCTCTCGAACTTCCTTCTCTGGCAGGCGGCCTACGCCGAGCTCTACTTCACCACGACCCTGTGGCCGGACTTCACCCCGGCCGAACTCTTGCGAGCGATCACAGCATATCAGGGACGCGAGCGGCGTTTTGGAATCGTTGAGGAGGGAGAATGAACCTCACCAATCTGATCAAGCGACTCGCTAGTGCCCTTGCTGCAGGAGGGTTCGTCTTTGCGATCCTCTATGGAGGAGCGCGTTTCAACGTGCAGTGGATCGTGGGGTTCCTGATCCTTCTCGTCGCCTATCCCGCTGCCGTGGAGTACCTGCAGCTGATGAAACGGTTGGGGGTTCCGCTCGCGGCCCCGGAGTTCCTCATCTGGATTCCCTCCCTCATCTTCAGCTACGTCATCTTCGACGGCCAATACGGAGACGTCGTCCTCCTCCTTGCGATCGCCTATCAGGTTTTGCGTTACCTCGGGAGCCTTCCCCATAAGATGGGATTCTTCCAAACGGTGGCGGGGGTATTCGGCTTACTCTACATCCCTTGGCTCCTTCACTTTTTCTACTCGATGTACATCAGCAGCCAGGGCGGCTTCCCAAGCGTTGGTGCCTCCCACGCGATCGTCCTCCTTCTCATGGTGTGGGGATACGACAGCGGTGCGTACTTCTTCGGGAGCCTGATCGGACGCCATCGTGCCTTCCCGAACGTGAGCCCGAAGAAGACGTGGGAGGGGATCACCGGAGGGTTCCTGTTTACGATCGTCGGCGCTCTGGTCGGCGCATCGCTCTCTCCTGTGTGGAGACAGTTCGCCTTCTGGGAGGGATTCCCGCACATACTCGCCTCCTCGTTCCTCGTCGCGTGTGCGGTCCAGCTAGGGGATGTCTTCGAGTCGAAGCTGAAGCGTGCCGCCGAGGTGAAGGACTCGGGAACCTTCCTCCCCGGGCACGGCGGAGCCCTCGACCGGATCGACGGACTCCTCTTCGCCCTCCCGGTCTTCTACTTCTACTACTACTACATCCTTCACCTGATATAGGATTGGAAGATTTAGTGATTGAATGATCGGGCGATTTGGGACTTAAATCAATCATTCAACCGCGCACTCGTTAAATCACTCAATTTCGTGGAATTCGTGATAAGCAACGTACCGGTCTCCAACTGGCCAGAGGCCGGAATGCTAAACAAGGACGTAAAATTGATCCGGTCGCCCAGGCAAACTAAGATCGTCTTACGATGAGCCTCTTCGTGCAAATGATCTACCTCGCCTCTGGACTGTCACTCCTCTACATCTTCCTCCTCTATCGCGCCAATCCCTTGCGCCGCCTTCCCGCAACAACGGTGACAGTAACCTTCACCCTGGGGATGATCGCGTTGATCCCGGTCACCCTCATTCATCGTCTTCTCCCGCTCGACGGAGGAGGGCCGTTCTTCTCGGCCTACGTCTCTGCCGGGTTGGTCGAGGAGGGTGTCAAGTTTCTGGTCATGGCGTTCACAATCTGGCGGTTCAGGTTCCCTGATCTGGCCGAGCCTCTTGATTTCGTCATCTACTTTGGGATTCTTGGGGTGGGATTCGGCGTCTACGAAGACTTCTGGTATATCTTCGGAGGATCCTATCCGTTCTGGTCCGCAGGCGAGAGCGTGGAGTTTCACCGTGCCCTTCAGGGTCTCCTCCTCGCCCGTTCATTCCCCGGGCATATATTGTTCAACGCCTTTGCCGGTTACTTGGTCGGCCGCGCGCGTTTCCTCACGCGCTCTCGCGATCGGCTTCCCTGGCTCGTGGGAGCGTTTCTCCTCGCGGTCGGTCTGCATGGTTCGTTCAACCTGATCGCCACCTTCGGCGGGACGATCCCCCTCCTCTCCTATATCGTCCTTCTCATCGGTCTGTTTCTTCATCTGCGCCAAAGAGCCCTCGCACGTTCGCCGTTCCGGGCTCTAATCGAACGGTTCAAGGGAGAAGAAATAGAGTGGCACTATCCACGTTCCCCGGCCGACTACCTGTTTGCGGAAGGGTTTTCATGGCCAGGAAAGCCAAAAGGAGGGATGTTTCAAGTCTTTCCGGTAACTCTGTCCCTGCTCATCCTCTACCCATTCCTGGTAGCGACGATCTATCTCGTGCAGCGCACCCTGCTGTGGGTCATTGGGGCGTAAAATATCGGTTCCTTCTCGTTTCGAGTGGGTAGCGCAGACTATTCCACAGTCCCTTCTCCTTGCGAAGTAGAAGCTTTCACCGCCGAGGACGCGGAGCACGCAGAGAGTGAAAACCAAGATTCCTTGGCGATCTTGGTATTGTAACACCTTTGCGGCTTGAGTGAGTGCAACGAACGGGCGAGAGAAAAAGCTTGTGCCTCTCGCAAAGACGCCAAGAACGCAAAGGAAAGCGTTACATAGGGAAAAGAACTAGAAACGCATCTCTTAGCGATCTTTGCGGCTTGAGTGAGCGTAGCAAGCGGGCGAGAGGAAAAAATGTTAAGGGCGGTCGAGCGATTTCGCTCGACCGCCCTCTCCGGGTGGTGAAAAAGATGAGGGGGTTCTCATGCTTTAACAACGCTACTATAGCACATTCACCATACCCTTGTCTGTTATATAGATCACATTGGCCGCTACACTGCATGCGGTATGGAGTATCTCACTCGTCAGCCAGCAGATCTTGCAACGAGAGGGAGTCGAGAAGTTCTTTGAATCGTTGGTCGATCTTTCCCCACGCGAAGCGCGTCGGGCATATTGCCGTCAGGTGGCACTTCGAATTGGCTGTAATGCAGCCGACAAGATCGAGCGACTCCTCGAGGGATTCAAGGACCTTCTTGATCGAGACCGTCATCGGATCATCGATGAGGGTGTACCCCCCGCCCCTTCCCTGTTGCGCTGCGACAAGCCCTGATTGCCGCAATTGGTGAAGGATCTTCTCCATAAACGGGACTGGAAGGGCATACTTCTCCGCGATTGTACCTGCCGAGAGTGGTCCCGCATCCGTATTTGCTGCTAGTTCGAGAACGGCGATCAGACCATAGCTTGCCTTCTTTGTCAGGTGCACACCCTCCTCCCTCTCATTCCTCGGGTTTCTCTTTGTCGACGAACGCCTGGTAACGCCTTTCTAGTGTGGCCATCTCTTCGGCGATACGCTCGTGTCGCCGCGCAAGTGCCGGAGGTATCTCTTGCCCAGCTTGAGTGAGGTACGCGTAGATCGCCTCGTTCAACGCATCGGCAGCCAATGCCGAACAGTGCATCTTCACTGGAGGGAGGCCTCCAAGCTCCTGGGCAACCTCACGATTGGTGATCGCGATCGCCGCCTCAAGCGTCTTCCCTTTAGCTATGTCCGACACCATCGATGAGGTCGCGATTGCCGCTGTACAGCCGAACGTCTCCCAGGAGATGTCCGTAATCACCTCACGCCCCTTTTCGTCCTTATCAACCTTGATGTAGAGCCACATCACATCGCCACAGACAACATTCCCCACCTTGCCAATCGCGGAGTAATCAGGAAGCTTCCCCATGTGGTGTGGGTGGCGAAAGTGCTCGATCACTTTCTCGGTATACATCTTAATCAGCCTACCTTAAACGGTGAGATCGCGCGCAGATCCTCCACGACACGTGGGAGCACCTCAAGAATCGCATCCATCTCTCCATCGGTTGTCTGCCGACCGGTACTGATCCGCAGACTTCCGTGCGCCATAGCAAGCGGGACCCCAATCGCGAGCAGGACGTGACTCGGTTCGAGGTCGGGGGAGGAACAAGCAGAGCCTGTTGAGGTCGCAATCCCTTGCTCATCGAGCCTCATCACCAAACTCTCCCCCTCGATCCCTTGAAACCCGAAGTTCGTGATGTGAGGGAGAAACTTTGTCTCGTGTCCGTTCAATCGTGTCCCTGGGATGGCGGAGATCCCCGCGATCAACCGCTCCCTATGCCCGCGCAACCGGGCCGCAGTAGCCTCCATCTCCTGGAAGGCAATATCTGCCGCAGTAACCATTCCAACGATTCCAGGAACGTTCTCCGTTCCGCTGCGGCGTCCCCTTTCATGTCCACCACCGTGAAAGAGCGGGGTGAAGGGAACTCCCTTCCGCACGTAGAGAAAGCCGACGCCCTTCGGCCCGTGCAGCTTGTGCGCAGAGACCGACAAAAGGTCAATTGTCCCCATAGAGAGCGGAACCTTCCCGTAGGCCTGTACCGCGTCGGTGTGGAAGAAGATCCCTTTTTCTCGACAGATTGCGCCGATCTCCTCGATCGGCTCCAAGGTTCCAATCTCGTTATTCCCTGCCATGATCGAGACGAGGAGCGTATCCTCGCGGATCGCTTCCCGCACCGCTGCGGGGTCAATCCACCCGGAGGAATCGACGTCGAGGTAGGTTGCATCATACCCATGTTCCTCCAGCCACCCACAAGTATGAATGATAGCATGATGTTCGATCTTCGACGTGATGATATGCTGCTTCTCCGGATGAGCAAAGGAGAGCCCTTTGATGGCGAGGTTGTTCGCCTCGGTCGCCCCGGCTGTAAACACGATCTCTGACGGAGAGGCTCCGAGAGTAGCCGCGATTTCCTCCCGACTATTCTCCACCGCCTTCCGCGCCGCTTGCCCGAAGGAGTGCAGACTGGAGGCATTCCCGTACTCCCCCAAGAAATAAGGCATCATTGCCTCGATGACTTCGGGGGCAACCGGCGTCGTTGCGCTGTTATCGAGATATATTCTTTTTACCATATCGATCACCGCGCGAAAGCTTACCAAATTGGTCCGATTTATCAAGCAGAAGCCGGTTACTAGCTATTGAGAAGACTGTCGCAGAGGCACAAAACGGTTTCACCACGAAGGACACGAAGAGCACGAAGGAGTCAAAGGACGAAGCGTTTGATCTCGCTCTTAAGGTTGGTGACAGTGAAGTTCATCAGCAGTCCGATCTTCCCTCCCGCTTCCATTCTTCGTGTCCTTCGTGCGCTTCGTGGTGAATTCTCTTCGACCTCCGGTCTTGCTTCGCAACCGGCATCCGTCCCCGTGCACACCGGAATTAAAAATCACTACCCACTCGGAATGACAAAGAGCCGAGCTTTTAGATCATCTCAAACATCTCTTTTTCCACACCGCAATCAGGACAGGTCCAACCATCAGGAAGGTCCTCGAAGGCTGTTCCCGCAGCGATCCCTGTCGTTGGATCCCCCACCGCCGGATCGTAGATGTATCCACAGAGGGTGCATTCCCACTTTTCCATCACTCTACCTCCTTGCTATCTGTTCCATTGCTTGAGTTGTTCATACCAGCTGGTTCCCTGTCGGATGGCAAATTCTCCTCAGCTAGAAGATCCTCTGCGGGAGTTGCTCGCTCCTCATTGGGCTCCTCTTCCTCGGCTGTTGGCACCGGGAGATGAAAGCGGAACTCCTCCACGTTCGTGAGACCGAAGTGACGGAGGAACTCGCCGGTAACGTGGAGAAGAAGGGTCCGTCCCTGTTCCTCCGCGCGAATGAGGCGCCGCTCGATCAACTCCTGCACGTGGCCGTACGCCTTGTTCCCCCGTGTCTTGACGAGGTCGGCTTGTGTCATCGGGTTGTTGTAGGCGATCATCGCCAGGCTGCGCAGGATCGGGCGTGGGATGTCCTGCTGGGGAGCGAGATGAGCGACCGCATCGACGTAGGAGTTCTTTACCTGAAGGAGGATCTTCCCCTCCTCTACGCGAAGTTCGATCCCACGATGGGGTTGCGATAGCTCCTCGCGTAGTTCGTCAAGGAGCAGGTCGACGTACGCCAACGAGGCCTCATCGAGGATCTTTGCCAGCTTCCTTCGCGACAACGGCTTTCCCGCAAGGAAGAGAGCCGCCTCTAGCAACCCTCGATCGCGTTCCTTATCACCGTCTCCCGTACTTGGCATCGTCTCTCCCATACTTGTTTAGCGTCCGGTACGTTGCTTATCACGAATTGAAAGATTTAGCGATTGAATGATCGGGAAATTGTTAAATTACTCAATCCCTCCCTCACACCTCCTGAGGGAGGGTGATGGTGATATCGCCGAGGAATTCCTCCTGCTCGCAGGAGATCCCCCCCTGCGCGTCCAGGTGCAGGATCTCGAAGAAACACCGGGTCTTCTCCTCCTTATCCCCGCGATCGAGCAGGCGGAAGAAGCTGATCCGCCGCCGGCCGCGGAGGAGGTCCTTGATCTTGCTGAACAGGGAGTGCAGGCGGTCGCCGAAGTTCTCGCCGCCAATCTGGAAGTGGTCGAAGATCTCCTCATCGTCGTCGTCATCGATCCTCTCGGCGGTACGGACTACACGCCGGTGGCTTACCTTCAACGCCGCTGCGAACGCCCGCCGCAGGTCAGCCAGGGTCACCTGGCGATGTGGTCGCCGCATCAAGGGGAGGGAGAACTCCTCTGGAGCAACCGGCTCTTCCCACTCTGCCGCTTCCTCCTCAACCGCCGCCTCCAGCTCCTCGATTAGATTGTTCTGCTCAGTGGGACGAGCGGAGGCAAGAAGATCGTCCGATTGCATCCGAAGCAGGATAGAGCAGGTGAGGACCATCCTCCCGGAGACCTCGAAACAAAGCTCTCTCAACGCCTCGATGTACTGACGGTATCGACGCGCAAGCTCGGCAACATCGATGTCCCATGGATCCATATCCACGGTCAATCGCTCTAAGGTCCCCTCCCAGGTCTCCTCTATCAGAGCCTCGATGGGAACATCGGCGATCCGTATTGCGTCTTCCATCTGGTCGGGCCCCTCCTAATTCAGATTGAGCGCTAGTATCTGTGAAGCTCCATCCTTGATTGTCACCCCATAGGCACGGTCGGCATGACGAACTGTTTCCTCATTGTGCGAGACAACAATCACCTGAATCCGCTGGGCATACTCGCGGAGCATCCGCGCCAGCCGCATCACGTTCATCAGGTCGAGCGCCGCATCGATCTCGTCCAGGATGAAGAACGGGGCCCGTTGGTACTCTTGCAGGGCAAAGATGAACGCCGTCGCCACCAGGGTCTGTTCCCCTCCTGAGAGTGAGTCTATCACGTGTGGTTCCTTGTCCGGTGGGTTCGCCTTGATCAGGAGACCCGATGAGATATTCCCCGGCTCATCCAACTCCAGGGAGGCGTGTCCGCCCTCGAACAGCTTCTCGAAGATGCTATTGAACTGGCCGTTGATCGTCTCTAGTGTGTCGAGGAAGCGCTCCTTCTTCCGTTCCTCGATCTCACCGATCAAGAGCTCGATCTCGCGCTTCTCCCTCTCCAGGACATCGACCTTCTCGCGGAACGTTTCGTACTCC
Source organism: Candidatus Bipolaricaulota bacterium (assembly GCA_030612485.1). Next base: position 6,025 of record JAUWNS010000033.1, on the reverse strand, counting down.
TTCTCATAGATCGCGTACTCATCGATCGATCGCATGTTCACCGGCTCCAACCGGCGTAAGCGCCGCTTGTTCGCATCGATCTTTCGTTCGAGCTCCGCGATCGGCCCTTCGATGTAATAGGAAGGATCGTGTTCTTCCTCGCTGAGAGATTCCAATTCAGCCTGTGCTTCAGCCTCCTGGCGCTCGTATCGGGTGAGTCCTCGGCGGAGGGTCTCCAGCTCACGGTAGGTATCCCGGCGTTTGTCGCGCAGTGCGTGGAGTTCGTCGCTGCGTGTGCTCGCCGCCCCCTTTACCAGGCTCTCCTCCTGCTGCTTGACGGTGAACTCCTCCTCCTTCTCCGCGAGGCGTCCTTCCAACTCCTCGATCTCTTCGGTGAGTGTGGTGATCTGTTTCTTCAGTTTGGAGATCTGCTGCCGCCGTTTGGCAGTATCGAAGCTGGCGTCGGCCGGTTTCGTTGCCGGCCCCTTCTTTCCTGCCTCCGCGCGCCATCCACCGGTGAGTGCACCTCCCTTGCTCTGTAGGTCCCCGTCTAGGGTGACCGCACGCACTCCGTCGATCCCCCGCAACGCCTCCAGGTTCTCGGCAACGATCGCATCGGAGAGGATGTACTCGAACGCACGCCGGTACTTGGGATCGAACTCGACCAAGTTGATCGCGTAGTCGATCACTTCTGGGAGCTTCAGGGCGTCGGCCGAGGAGAGACTCTTACGCACGGTGACCAACCGCCGCAACGGAAGGATACGTGCGCGGCCAAGGCGATTCTGCTTCAGGTAGTTTATGCAGTCGATCGCTGTCTCGCGTGAGTCGACCACCAGGTCGTTCATGTGCCCACCGGCAGCCGTCTCGAATGCCACCTCAAATCCGGACCGCGCTGTCGACAGGGAGGCGATCGTCCCATAGACACCACCGCGTTTCCGCTCGATCAATGCCTCCACAGCACGGTTCCTGCTCCCGCTGACCTGCGTGCGCGCCGCCTCCGCCGCCTTGATCTTCGCTACCTCATCGATCATCTCCTGGAGGTTTCGCGCCTGCTGTCGTGCAAGCTCGATCTCCCCTTGTTTCTGGAAGATCTGGGAACGCAGGTGCTCAATCGCCTTGACCATGGTGATCTGACCGGTCTTCTCCAGGTCATCCCGCATCCCTTCGAGTTCCCATTCCTTGTTCTCGACCGCAAGATCGAGCTTAGTCACCTCTGCCTCAAGGACCTCGATCCGCTCGGCCATCCCACTGCGCTCGGTGCGAGCCCGATTGAGCTTCTCGACGATCTTCTCCCTCTTGCGGTGGCGGATCGACTGTTCGAGGCGAGTTTGCTCCTCGGTCAACTGTTGGTGCTCCAGGGCAGCATCGCGCTCGTGCTCAAGCGTGACCAGCCGACGACGACGTTCGGCGAGGATCACCCGGTGCGTGTTCAACTTCGACTTCACGTCCTTCAGCTCGATAATCGCTTTCTTCCGCTTCTCGTCGTAGGCGGCAATACCGCTGACCTCATCGATGATCTCGCGACGACGGACCGGGCTCTTCTTGATCACCTCGGTGATCCTCCCCTGAGCGATCAACTGCTGCCCATCCGGGTCGATGCTCCCTGACTCGAGCACCCGATCGATCATCCCTCGCGTGCAGGTCTTTCCCATGAAGGTGTAGGTGGAGGAGTGACGGGTGAGCCGTCGACCGAGGGTCACCTCGGGGACCTCCCCGTCCGGGAAGAATTGATCGAAGACCCCGTCTTTGTTATCCAGGTAGAGGACCACCTCCGCCCCGTCCAACGAACCCTGCTTCCCTCCTCCGTTGAAGATCAGGTGCTCCAACCTGTCGGAGCGCAGCTGTGAAGATCGCCTACCCATCACGAAACTGATCGCGTCGAACAGGTTCGATTTTCCCGATCCGTTCTCGCCGATCACCGCGGTCAGACCATCGAAGAACGGGACGACCGTCTTTGCGCGGAACGACTTGAACCCGCGGAGTTCGAGTTTGTTGATCTTGGTCATCGTGCTTTACCAGCCCCTTCTTCGGGGAATAGACCGAGCTGGCGGATCTCCCTCCCAGCGAGCACAGGAGAAGCGACCCCTTCTGCGAGGAATCGCTCTATCTTGTAGCAGTTGTAGTCGTTCGGCTGCGCAATCTCCTCTTCCCAACGAATGATCGAGGGGATCGAAACACCGAGCTTCTCCGCCACCATTCGCTTGCTCCACCCGCTCTCAATCCGAAGATGGCGTAACCGCCTTCCCAAGCTCTCCATCGCACCCCCTCGTGGTAAGTTTACTAATATAACTTCTGTTACGTACAATAGCAAAAAACAGAGAGGGACAAGAGATGTCCCTCTCGACTATTCTATCCCCCTCATCCCATTTTGGAGCCTAACTTCCTCCCAGGAATCCCCAGACGAGCGCGCCGATTCCCGCAAGGAGAGCGACGATCGAGATGAAGTAGAGGGTGTTCACCTGCTCCTCAAGAGCGGCAAGCTGTGCCCCGCCTTCAAGCCCGGAGATCCGGATCTCATGATCTTCGAGGAGGTTCATGTTGGCGAGGAGACCACTCCTATTCGTCTCGATTTCACTCGCCAAAGAGGCTATCGCTTGGTCGAACCCCTCAAGCTTGGCCCGATTGTTGTCGATCTTGATCGACAGGGCGCTCATCGAGCGTTCGAGTTGCAGTACCTTCTTCTTGAACGTTCCCACATCCTGATCCTCGAGGACCTGCACGCGGGCAGCCAGGGCATCTTGACCCTTCTGAAGCATGGAGATGTCGGCGAGAATGGAATCCTTGAACGCCGCATACTCATCCTTAAAGGCTTTGTAGTCGACGATGAGGGCAGCCACTTGATCGGTCAGCGCGGCCAGGTTGGCCTGCGTATCGGCAATCTCCGCCTCCAATCTGGCACAACACTCAGCGAAGGCCGCAGAGAGCTCGGAGAGTCCGGTTTCGAGGACAACTAGACGAATCTGAGTCTCCTGCTGGATCCTGGCCATTCCATCGACATCTTTGCGCAAGCCGATGATCTTCCCTTCCGCGGCTTTAAGCTCGATGGAGATGGCTTGAACGACATTCTTCAGGTCATCGATGCGATAGTTGATCTCGTCGATGTCCCCCATATTACCCTTCACCTCAACTACCAGCTCACCCATGAAGGATTGCAGGTCGCCGAAGACTGCATCCAGCGCAGCAAGCTCCTGATCGAGCAATTCGGGGACCGTCACCTCCCCTTGTGCATAGCCGGTCGCCAGGAAGAGGAAGAGCGATAAGGCCCCTACAAATGCTATGGACAGCGCTTTCTTCATGGTGTTCCTCCTTTTTATTCTCGGTTCAGTGGCTCAAGGATAACCGTGAATAGATTAGGCGTTAGAGACTGCGGTAGCCGTTGAGATAAAACTTTGTCGGCTGGATAGAAGACAGATGTCCTCCTGGGAAGAGCCGATCGAACAGCAAAAGCATACCTCCCTCTTGCAGGTAGAAAGCGTGTGTGCTAGAATAGCACAGCCTTTTTCCAGGATAAGAAAAGGAAAGAAAACCGCAACAGTACGTTGTTTTTCAGGCCGGCTTCCCTGTTGAAGCTGGTGGAGGAAAAACCTACCAAAAAAGGGGTGCGTGTAGCAACATGACTGCTCTAATTGCCATACCAGCTGTAATTTCAGTGCTGGCGCTCTTGAGTGCGTTCCTGTTCAACCGCTCGGTGGTGCGCAAGGCACAGGGGACCGACCGGATGAAGGAACTGCAAGGGTACATCCGATCGGGTGCTTTCACCTTCATGCTGGAGGAGGCACGGGTGATGGGGATCACGATGCTCATCATCGGTGCGATTCTGTGGATCCTCTTCTACTGGGAGATCGCAGTGGCCTTCTGGATCGGATCGCTCCTCTCGATGGCCGCCGGGTTCATCGGGATGAACGCAGCGACCCATGCCAACGCCCGCACAACACACGCGGCGCGCAAGTCGTTCAAGGACGCGCTCAACGGCGCCTTCTCCGGCGGGAGCGTTAGGGGACTCTCTGTGGCAGGTCTGGCACTAGCTGGACTCGTCATAATCGTGGTCCTCTTCCGTAAGTGGTACGAACCGAGCACGCTGCATATCGAGACGCGGTACCTGTTCGGCATCAAATCGATGGGGGTCAACTTCATCCGCGGAGCGCTGATCGTCAGTGCCTACTCAATGGGGGCCTCCCTCGTCGCCCTGTTCGACCGTGTCGGCGGTGGAATCTACACCAAGGCGGCGGACATGGCTGCGGACATGGTGGGGAAGGTGGAGATGCACATCCCCGAGGACGACCCGCGCAACCCGGCGACGATCGCCGATAACGTCGGCGACAACGTGGGTGATGTTGGCGGATTGGGCGCCGACCTTCTGGAGTCGTTCGTCGGAGCGATCATCTCCGTCATCGTCATGGCACTCTACATCTATGTCGGACGGAACAATCCCAGCATTCAAGGGCTTATCCAGAAACTCGGGTTGACCGCTGGCCTGAGCGAGGCCAACTACTGGTGGGTCCTAATGACACCGCTAGTGATCGTCGCCGGTGGTCTCTTCTCGAGCCTCCTTGCGATCCTCTACATCCGGTTCAGCAAGCGCCAAGAGGGGATGCAACAGGTGCTGATGAACGGTACGCGCCTGGCCGCGGTCCTCACCGCAGTGACTACGTTCCTCTTCTGCTGGCTCTCTCCCATTGGCTTCAACATATTCGGTGAGGTCCTCCTCGGCCTAGCCGCCGCGATAGGCATCGGCTTCTCCGCCGAATACTTCACGTCGACCGACTACAAGCCGACGCGTGAGCTCGCCAGGATGAATCAGGACGGCCCAGCGATTGCGGTCACCGAGGGGATGGCGTTAGGGATGATTAGCACCTTATTGCCGGTGATCATCATTGCGGCGGCAACGATCGGGGCCTACCAGCTAGGAGGACTCCTCGGGGTCGCCTTCACCGCGATGGGGATGCTCTCCTTCGTTGCGATGACAGTCGCTGTAGATACCTACGGACCGATCGCCGATAACGCGGGCGGGATTGCCACCATGGCCGAGCTTCCCCCTGAAGTGCGCGAGAAGACGGATAAACTCGATTCGATCGGGAACACCACCGCGGCCATCGGAAAAGGGTTCGCCATCGGATCGGCCGCCGTCGCTGCCCGCGGCCTGATCGCCGCCTTCATGTGGTCGGCGATTGGGAGCGCATCGCAAGTCGTTCAGCCACAACTCCCGATCGTGGGAGAGATCGCGGCGCAGTTCTCCCCCACGGGAAACCCGATCCAGGTCGGGGCGTTCGTTATCGCCGGGCTGATGCTCGGAGCGATGGTCCCCTACGTCTTCTCCGCTCTTCTCATCCGCGGGGTCAGCCGCACAGCCGGGATCCTCGTGCAGGAGGTTCGCCGCCAGTTCAAAGATAACCCGAAGATCTTAACCGGTGAAGAGATGCCCGACTACAATAAGTGCATCAGCATCACCGCCCACGGCGGACTGCACAAGATGTTCGTCCCCGCGATGATCGCCGTCGGCACTCCGATCGCTTGCGGGCTGATCTTCGGGCGCTACGCCCTCGGCGGGTTCCTTATCGGGGCTCTCCTGTCGGCGATTCAGCTTGCCATCTTCTGCGGTAACTCGGGTGGGGCGATGGATAACGCCAAGAAATACATCGAAGAAGGGCATTTTGGAGGCAAGAACTCCGAAGCACACGCTGCGTCGGTCACCGGGGACACCGTCGGGGATCCGCTCAAGGACACGGTCGGCCCGTCGCTCGACATCCTGATCAAGCTGATGAGCGTGATCGCGCTCGTCTTCGCCTCGCTCTTCCCGATCTACCCAATCTTTATGTGAAGAGCGGCAGATAATGTGAGACACATCATGTAAAAACGATGGGCCCTGCCTTTACTAACCGGCAGGGCCCTTAAAAGGTTCCCGTCCTTTCAACTTGAGATTCCCTGTGGTCTTGCCACAGGGTTTCCTTATCCCCCTCTCCTTGATAGGAGAGGGTCGGGGTGAGGTGAAATAATGAAATCCCGGTTTTGACCTTCAGGTCAAAATGAAATTGGCGGAATACCCCGT
>JAUWNS010000049.1 GCA_030612485.1 Candidatus Bipolaricaulota bacterium | reverse complement strand
CTACCGTCTCACTATCGATGAGTATCTCGCAGCACAGGATAATTGGTACCGCTTCGTTCTTCCCTCTAGCGGACGGTTGCGCGACTGGTCGGTCCCGGTCGAGTCCCCTCTCAACGAGGTGGGCTACACCCCGATCGACCTTGTCGAAGGGGGTGGGAGGCTGGATCCGGGAATCTATTGTTTGGAACTGCATGCCGATGGTATCTCTTACAGCCGCTGGCAGCACCGACACCTCTTGGTAGTGAGCGAGATCAACCTCACCCTCAAGAGCGACGAGGATCAGGTTCTTGCATGGGCGACCGATCTCGAGACCGGAGCTCCGGTCCCTGGGCTCATCCTCCGCGCTGTCGATAACAAGGGGGTGGAGCACTCCGCTTCAATCACCGACAGCAACGGATTGGCCACTCTTTCATTGGACGAATCGTCCAATTGGTACGGAACCACCATACTCTCTCAGCGGCCATTTACCATGGGGAGTACTCAGTGGAACGATGGAATCTCCGTGTGGGAGTTCGGCTTCAATTCGGGCTATACACCGGATTGGCGTGCTCACATCTACACCGACCGCCCGATCTACCGCCCCGCCCAGACGGTGTATTTCAAGGGCGTGATCCGTGCTGAGGACGACGCCCGCTACGCTCTCCCGCACCATAGCACGGTGGATGTAACGATCCGCGATGTCGCATGGGAGGTCGTCTACGAAGAGACGCTCCCTCTAGACCAGTTCGGTGCCTTCTCCGGGGAACTCGTCCTCACCAAGGAGGCAGCCCTCGGTAACTACAGCCTCCGCGCGAGCATCAAAGAGACGAATTTCTCCGGTTCCTTCCAGGTGGCCGCGTACCGCCCCCCGGAGTTCGAGGTTACGGTCACCCCAGCGGATACCGAGATCGCCCGCGGCGAAGCGCCCCAGGCAACGGTGAATGTACAGTACTTCTTCGGAGGCGGGGTGAAGGATGCACAGGTGGAGTGGGTTGTCCTTGCTGATGAGTACCGCTTCGTGCCCGATCAGTTCTCCCGCTACACGTTCACCGACGTAGACGATCCCTGGAGATGGTGGTCCTGCTGGTGGCGTTCGCCCGTTCCACCGGAGATCGTCCTCAAGGGGACGGGGAGGACCGATGCGAACGGGAAGTTCGTGATCGATCTTCCGGAGGGTGTGGCTAGCCTAACCGCGGATCCGTCAGCAGAAGCACCACTAGGGAGTCGCACTCTCACGATCGAGGCCACGGTCCGCGGGAACGACGGCCAGACCCTCTCCGGGCGCACGACGATCGTCGCTCACCGTGGCGATTTCTATGTCGGACTGGCAGCAGAACGATACATCGGCCGCGCCGGTGACGAGATGAACGTCGACCTGGTCACCGTCGATTGGAACGGTGAGCGGCTCGCCGCAAAACTGCTGGAATATCTCATCTACCGCCGTGAATGGAAGAACACCTATATCGAAGATGAGGCAGGTGGCGGGCACTGGGAGTGGGAGACGAACGATATCGAGATCACTAGCGGATCGCTTGTCACCTCCGAGAACGCTGAAGGAGTCGTGACCTTCACTCCACCGGTCGGCGGTTCTTATAAGGTCGTCGTCCGCGGGCACGACGCGTACGAACGGATGGTGCAGTCGAGCCTCTTCCTCTGGGCGAGCAGCCCGGAGTCCGTCTCCTGGCGACGGAGCAACGATGATCGGATCACTCTGATCAGCGATAAGACGACTTACACGCCCGGAGAGACGGCTCAGATACTCATTCCCAGCCCCTTCTCCGGCGAACAATGGGCCCTTGTCACCGTCGAACGCGGGACGATACTCACCCACGAAGTGATCCGCCTCGAATCGAACAGCACGGTCTACACCCTCCCAATCGCTGCGGAGCATGCCCCAAATATCTACGTCAGTGTAGTGATCGTGCAGGGGAAAGCGGCCGCACTTACAACCTCAGGTGGCAGCCCAGCCGTAGCCAGCACCAAGGTCGGCTACGTCTCCCTGGCGGTCGATCCCATCCCGCAGACACTCCACATCACCCTGACCCCTTCGGTAGCACAAGCCTTACCGGGATCACAGGTGAGCTACACCGTGTTTGTTACCGACGATCTCGGCGAACCGGTGAGCACTTCCCTCTCCCTCGACCTGGTCGACAAGGCGATCCTCACCCTTAAGCCCCGCAAACCCGATGCGATCCTGCAGGCGTTCTACGATCGCCGCGGGTTGGGAGTGACGACATCGAGCGGCCTCGCGATCTCGATCAACAGGCTCGTCGCTGAGCAGATGGAGGAGGTGGGGATTGCCGATACAGACGACAATATAGGCTATGGGCTCGATCGAGCGACTGGAGCCGTACCGCCTGCACCAGGGGTCGCGCTGATGGCGGTCGATGAAAAAGCAGGAGGCGAGCGCATTTCTGAAGGGGCTGCAGACCAACTCCCTCCGGGAGTCGAGCTGCGCGAACAGTTCGACGATACCGCCTACTGGAATGCGAAAATCTCCACAGATACTGACGGAGTGGCGCAGGTCACGATCGATCTTCCCGATAACCTGACCACGTGGATCTTCCGCGCCGTCGGGGTCACGCAGGCGACCCAGGTAGGTGAGAAGACGACCGAGCTTCTGGTCACCAAGCCGCTCCTGATCCGCCCGGTCACCCCGCGTTTCTTCGTCGTCGGAGACCGGGTGAAGCTTCACGCGCTCGTCAACAACAACACCGATACCCTGCTCACGGTCGAGGTCACGATCGGATACACCGGTCTAACCCTGGAGAGCGCGGCCACACAATCGATCGATATCCCCGCCGGCGAGGAAGCGAAGGTCTCCTGGTGGGCGACGGTAGAGGATGTCCCACAGGTGGACCTCGCGATGAGTGCCACGAGTGGCGAACTCTCCGATGCCGCCCGTCCACGCTTGACCACAGGGCCGGATGGGACCCTCCCTGTCTACCGCTACACCGCCCCGGAGATTGTGGGGACCGCCGGCCAGCTGACGGACGAGGGGAGCCGAACCGAGGTGATCGCCCTTCCTCCGAAGTACGACGACAGGCAAGGTGAACTCACGATCCAACTCGATCCCTCGCTCGCTGCGGGGATGCGCGACGGCCTCGACTACCTTGAACACTTCCCCTACGAGTGCACCGAACAGATCGTCAGTCGCTTCCTCCCAAACGTCCTCACCTACCGCGCCCTGCGCGACCTTAATATCGATGACCCGGAACTCTCGGCAAAGCTCCCTAATCTAGTCGCAGAAGGGCTGAGCCGTCTGACCTTGAAGCAGCACACGGATGGCGGGGGGGGCTGGTGGGGGGCGGATGAATCGAGTTCCTACCTCACCGCGTACGTCGTCTTCGCCCTCACAAAGGTCCAGGAGGTCGGCTTCGAGGTGGAGAGGAACGTCATCGAGCGTGGATTGGACTTCCTCGTCGGCAGGTTGGTCTCTTCCAAGGAGCTCGACTCCTATTGCGAGGCGAACCGGCAGGCGTGGATCCTCTATGTCATCACCGAGGCAGGGCGCACCTCCGAGGCGAGAAAGTGGGCCGACTCTCTATTCGACGCCCGCGAGAAACTGAGCCACTATGCCCGCGCCTACCTGGCGCTCACCCTCAACCTGATCGATGCGAACGACAGTCGGGTGCAGACGCTCCTCTCGGATATTCAGAACGCCGCCATCCTCAGTGCCACAGGCGCACACTGGGAGGAGGAGGACTACGATTTCTGGGCGATGAACACCGATACCCGCTCCACCGCCGTCATCCTCGATTGCCTGGCGAAACTAGATCCCAACAACGCGCTCATACCAAACGTTGTACGCTGGCTGATGATCGCACGCAAAGACGGAATCTGGGAGACGACGCAGGAGACGGCCTGGGCGCTCATTGCGCTGACCGATTGGATGGTCGTCACAGGCGAACTTGAAGGTTCCTACAACTACGGTATCCGCTTGAACGGGAGCACCCTCGACGAAGGGCAAGTAGTTCCAGAGAACGTGGGTGAATCGATCAAGCTACGGGTGGACGTGGCCGATCTCCTTTCTGACGTCGGAAATCGCCTCGTCATCTGGCGCGGTCCCGGCGCGGGACGCATCTACTACACCGCGCACCTCAAGGTTCATCTCCCAGTCGAGGAGATCGAAGCGCTCGATCGGGGAATCATCGTTCAGCGCCAGTACGTACCGGTCGCTTGCTCGTTCAACGAGACGTGCGAGGAGGTGAACCACGCCTCCGTGGGAGAGACCGTTCAGGTGCGATTGACGATCATTGCCCCTCACGACCTGTACTACGTCGTCATTGAGGATCCGCTCCCGGCCGGCTGCGAAGCGATCGATACGAGTCTGGAAACGACGAGCCTCCTTTCTCAAGAGCCGGGACTCTTCCGTGAGTCAGAGAGCAACCGGTGGTCATCCTTCTACTGGTGGTGGTGGCGCTGGTACAGCAGAAGCGAGATGCGCGACGAAAAGGTCGTCCTCTTCGCCAATTACCTGCCGGCGGGGACCTACACCTACCAGTACACCTTCCGTGCCACGCAGGTCGGGACCTACCATGTCATCCCCACCACGGCGAACGAGTTCTACTTCCCGGAGGTCTTCGGGCGAGCAGATGGACGGATCTTTACGGTAACAGAGGGAGAATGAATCGCGGTGGGAGGAAACATTTCAGTGTCCGCGCAGCATCTGCACGGCCTTGTTGTTATGGGAAGTGGTGAAGACCACCAAGCTCTTTGTACTCCCATCTGACACGGTCGCGTATAGTTCTTGCAGGTCGAGGTCCTTGCGGGCCAGGGCCTCGGCCACCCGGCAGAGAAAACCCGGGTGATGGGGGAGATCGAGGACGATCACCTCCCTCTCTTCCACCAGGAAACCGGCCCTGCGCAGGGCATCCCGAGCGGCGAGGTGTACAGCGGTAAGGAGATGGAACGTTGCAGTTCCATTCTCCGCCCTAACGGAGATTGAGACGATACTGATCCCCATATCGCTCAACAGCCGGGTGATCTCTCCCAACAAGCCAACCCTGTTATCCGTTCGAATGACGAGCTCTCTCTGCAAACGCGCACCGCGCATCGTACTCACCTCACCCCAACGCAATCTTAGGGAAGCCTCTCGTCAAACACGGCAGATTTGGGAGTTTTCAAACGGACATTGGTAAGTTCGATCCGCAACTGCCCGATCATGAAACGAGCGGGCAGGGGAAACAAGGGTTTTAATGCCGCACTCTCGTACTTGAAGGAACAGACCCGGGCCTCTATCCTGAATGCAAGAGGCTATACAGGAATTTTTTTGATCTTCCGGGGAAGGAGAAGAGCACAATGAATGCAAGACACCGATTATCACTCGTTATCATCGTTTCAATCGCGTTGATCGGCTTCGGGGCGGCGGCCTTGCCTGCGGATATGCACGGAAACACACCGCTTACAGCGTCGCCGGTCTCCACTTCTGGCACGCTTCTCTCCGGGTGCATCGATCCTCCCGGCGATATCGACTACATCCTCTTCTCCGCTGTAGGAGGACGCCGCTATATCCTCCAGACGAGCCACCTCTCGACCGATATGGACTCGATCCTCTTCCTCTTCGGCACCGATGGGCAGACCATCCTCGCGGTAGATGATGATTCGGGGGAGGGAACGGCTTCGCGAATCGAATGGACCTGCGAGTTATCGGGAACATACTTCGCAATGGTGCGGCACGCTCGTGCCACCAGCGGCACCGGTTGCTACGAGCTCTCGGTCATTGCGGTTCAAACTGACGACCATGGTGATAGCGCTATCACGGCCTCTCCGGTCGCGACGGACGGAACGCCGACCCCTGGTTCCATAGAGGTCGGTGAGGATGTCGACCTCTTCTTCTTCTCCGTCGAGAAGGGGTACGACTACGTGATCGAGAGCAAGAACCTCTCTGAAGGGATGGACACGGTGGTCGAGCTTCTCGACACCGACGGGAGGAGCACGGTCGCAATCGATGATGATTCAGGGATGGGCGCTGCCTCGCGGATCGCCTGGGGTGCTTTATCATCTGGGACATACTTCATCTCAGTAAGACACTCTGATGAAGCAGAGACCGGGGGGTACGACCTCACAGTTACCCAGCTTGGCTACGGGGACGATCACGCGAACGAGGCCCGCAAGGCAACACCAATACCCGCCGAGGGGGGCGGCGTCTCCGGTCGAATCGATGTTCCTGGTGATGTCGACCTATTCTCGTTTAACGCATCCAAAGACGGAGAGTACACCCTCGTTGCCGAGCCTCACGATAGCACAATGGATGTGGTCCTGACCCTCTATGCGCCAGATGGAATGACCGTGCTGGCCGAGGACAAAGCGCTCGGTCAGAAAGCGGCTACGATCGAGTGGACCGCGCCGGCCAGCGGAAGCTACTACCTCTCCGTGCAGCACGCGCGAAGCGACGGAACCGGAGGATACACCGTGCGCTTGGACGTGATCCTAAAGCTCGAAGCGATCGGGAGGTTTAACTCCTCGGGGTACGCGCTCGATCTCTGGGTAAAGGGCGATCTAGCCTACCTGATCGTCGGGGTGAAGGGTCTCCTCGTCATCGACCTCTCCGATCCAATCGCCCCGGTGGAGATCGGTTCGCACAGCACACGTGGCTACGCACAAGCTATCGCGCTTGATGGGAACAAAGCCTACATCGCGGACAGGGGAGAAGGACTCTTGATCATAGACATATCCGATCCTGCGAACCTCTTGGAACTGGGCGTTCTCGACACACCCGGCTCGGCCCAGGACGTGGCGGTGAGGGGGCACTACGCTTTTATCGCCGACTTCAACAGCGGCTTGCAGGTGATCGACATCGCGAGTCCTTCCGCTCCAAAGAGCGTGGGGGCCTGGGCGACGCGCGGTTTTGCCGAGGGGATCACGATCGTTGGTTCGCTCGCGCTTGTAGCGACCGGGGATGTCGGGTTAGAGGTGATTGACATCTCCGATCCCACACGCCCGGTCGGACTGAGCGAGATCGATCTTCCCGGCGATGTGACCGATGCCGCTGCCTACGGCGACTTCGTCTACGCAGCAGCAGGGTACCGTGGAATCCGCGTGATCGATCTTAGCGACCCAGCACACCCAATCGAGGTAAGGACAGTCACCACAGATGGGGAGGTGGTTGGGTTCTTCCAACGGGGAAATTTCCTCTACGCAGCCGACTCGAACAAAGGACTCTCGGTATATAGCCTCACCGATCCGACTGCACCAAAGCTCCTTGCTGTCTTCGACACACCAGGGTGCGCGGTCAACATTTTCGCCACTGAAGATATGGCCTACGTCGCTGACCGTGAAGAAGGGCTCACAATAATCCGCCTGCACCCATAAAAAAGGGGCGAGGTAGGTACCTCGCCCCATCGTGTTTTTTTGCTCAAACGCAACCTATTACCGCGGCTGGGTCAACTCCACGGGGATCGTCTCCGAGAAGTTGGTCCCGTTTCCAGAGATGGTGTTATCGTACCCGGCAAGGAGCGACTCCCCATCGGCGAAGATCCCAAACCCCGTGTTCTGTGTGATCGTGTTCGATCGAACCGAGGCGAGTGAGCTTTCGAGGTGGAGTCCGTCCTTCATGTTGTCCGACACCTGTGACTCATAGAGCGATAGCACGGACTGGTTGAACAGCCCCAACCCGTTTCCGCTGTTTCCGGTGACGGTCGCTTGCCGCATCGATGCCGATGAGGTATCGATCAAGAATCCTTCTCCTTGGTTACCCGAGACCGTCGCACCGATCACCAGCACTGCCGATCGCTCACTCAAAGCGACCCCGCTTCCGAGATTCTCCTTCACATCCCCGCCTAGGAGCGCGGCGACCGAGCTCACAAGAGAGATTCCACCAAGCTTGTTATTAGTGAATAGCGAGTCACTCGCCATCATCGCCGTATGATCTACGGCCTCGACCCCCCAACCCTGGTTCCCACTTATCGTGCTCTTGCTGAGGGACGCGGGAGAGTTATTGAGGAACAAACCCGTTGCCGGGTGATCGGTAATGCTCGAATTGAGGAGGCTAACCGTCGCGTTCTTCGTGTTGATTGCAATGTCGCCGTTCTCCTTGATCTCGGAGAGGTTCATCACCACTGCCGAACTATCGATGAGATCCAGCCCGTATCCGGTGTTGCCGGAGATGGTGCTCCCGGAGATCGTCGTCTGGGAATCCACGGCCATCACTCCAACCCCTTTATTGTTGATAAGGAGGCTTCCGACCAATTCCAACGAAGAGGTATCGAGCGTGATTCCGTCGTCCGGGTGCCCGGAGATGGTTGAATCGTTCAGCACGATCGTGGATTTAATCGCGACGACACCGTGGTCGCCGTTCTCCTTGATCTGCGAGCTCTTCACATCGGCACGCGAATCGGTGAGGTCGATTCCCACACCCTGGTGCTCGGAGATGAGGGTTCCGGAGACGGTGAGAGTCCCGTTTGTCGCCACGATCCCGCGAGCGTCGTTCTCCTTGATTTCGCTATCCTGGAGGTCAACCGAACTCATGTCAAGAACGATTGCATCCTTAGGATGCCCGGTTACCTTGCTCCCCACGAGCGTTACCCGCGCCCGATTGGTGGCGTGGACGGCCGATACACCGTTATCTGTGATCTGACAGGTGACAGCGGTGATCGAACTAGCAGAGGCCTCCAACCCGTTCTCGCCATTATTGCTGATCGTATCCCCTTCGAGGGTTGCCTTGGAATCGTCGGCGCGGAGGGCGTGCCCCTTATTGTCGCGGATCAGCGAATCGATGATCTTCGCCGAGCTCGATTTGAGCACGATTCCGTCACTCGGATGATTGGTTACCTCGCTCACCTTCGAAAGGTTCAGGATCGACCGCTCGGCGTAGATTCCGACGTCGCCGTTTCGATCCACCTTGCTCCCGACGAGATCCGCCCCGGAGTCCTCCAGGTGAATCCCCTGTTCGCTGTTCCCCGACACTTCGGAGGCGTTGAGGGTGATCATCGAGTTAACCCCAGCCAGGGCGTCGATCCCGTGGCCGCGGTTGTTGGTGATGCGGCTCTCGGTGATGTCGGCCGTGGTCCCAGAGAGAAGTATCCCGTCATCCGGATGATCGGAAACGGTAGAGGCGAGAAGGGTCACCTTCCCGTTCACCCCGACGATGCCGTTCGTCCCATTACCCTCGATCTGGCTCTCCTTCGCCTCGAGCGAGCTCGAATCGAGGATGACCCCTTCCGAGCCGTTCTCGTCGACTGTGCTCCCGATGAGTTTTGCTTCGGAGTTCCGCTCTGCTCGGATCCCTCGTTCATGGTTCGCTGTCACGTGAGAATTCTCAAGCTCGGCCTTGGAATCGATGAGGTAGAGTCCATTCGCTTGATGGTCGGATACCCCGGAGTTCGATAGGATGATCGTTGATGTCGTCGCATGAACCCCGTCGATCCCGTTATCAGTAAGAGTGCTCCCTTTCACTTCGGCAAAGCTGTTCGAGAGTAGAAGGCCATTCCCCGTCTGTCCGGAGATCTCGCTTCCATCGAGAAGCTTCACGACCGAACGATCGGCAAAGATCCCTTCGCCATGGTTGTCGACGATCTGGCTTGCGCGCACATCGGCAGTGGAGTCGCTCATCCGAATTCCATCTTTCGGGTGATCTGCAATCGCTGAGTTGAGAATCGTCGCGCGTGAGCGCTCCTCGCCGTAGATTCCATAACCTCCGTTCTTGGTGATGGTGGTCAGCTCGGCCTGGATTTGAGAGAAATGGAGCCACAGACCGTCCCTTACGTTATTGCTCACGGTGCAATCGAAGAGCGTCGCGCCGGAGGATTCGGCATGGATTCCATTCCCGGCATTCGACAAGATGGTGAGCTCCTTCGCGTCGATCGACGCTTTTGTCAGGCGCATCCCATCATCGCCGTTGTTAGAGACCGTCCCCTTGTTCAGCGCAGCCACCGAATTGGTGGCGAGGAGTCCGACACTCGCGTTCCCCTCGATATTCGTCGATTCGAACCCGGCAGCAGAGTTGGTGAGGACAACCCCCTCCACCTTCTGCCCGGAGATGGTACAGCCAATTAGCGATGCCGTCGAATCCTGCGCGTTCAGCCCCCGCCCCGTATTGTCGATGAGTTCGCTATTCGTAAGATCGGCGGTCGAATTCACCAACTCGATGCCGTTCAGGCTATTCCCCGAGACTTCACAGGTATCCATCACGATCGTCGAGATCATTGCGTCGATCCCGTGTGCCTGGTTATCCTTAATCTGACACCGGAGGAAATCGCCGGAGCTGTTTTGCAGGCTTACTCCATCATCAGGATGTCCGGAGATGAGGGTCGTCGTGGCAGTTACGCTAGAGTTCTGTTGCGCGTCGATCCCGTGGATCCCGTTGTTGGTGATGATGGAATCAAGGATATCAGCGATCGCGTGCTCCAAGAGGAGACCGTTGTTAGTGTTTCCGTCTACGGTCGAATCAGAGAGGGAGAGCTTAGAGCGCACCTCCTTGATCCCTTCCATCCGATTGGCAAGGATCTTCGATGAAGAGACGAATACAGAGCTATTCTCCATAAGGATTCCATGTTCGACCTGCTCAGCGATCGTCGTTCCCACAATCTTCGCCTCAGAGGAGACGGTGTAGACCCCGTTCACCTGGTTCGCACGGACCTCACAGTCCGCCATCTCCAGGTAGCTCTCCTCGCTGAACAGGCCGTTCTCGTCGTTCGCAAAGAAGAGAGCCCCGTTCCGGGCATAGAGGAACGAGCTTTCCGTCGCGTGCGCTCCGTTAGCGCCATTCTCTTTTAGTGTGCTGTCGTCGATCGTCCCCGTCGCCCCTTTCAGGGAAAGTCCATCGGCTACGTTCTCGGAGATGATCGATTTCTTAAGGATGTTCACCTGCCCTTCGTCAGTTGCGTAGACACCGTTGACTCCGCTCTTCTCAACATGAGATCCTTCGATGTTGGCTGTTGCCCCATTGACCGCGATACCATCGATCGTGTTATCAGTAACTATCGAGTTCTCCTGTACGGTTACCGTCCCGCCGTTGAGCACGAGGATTCCGTTCTCGGTGTTACTGGCGATCGTGGAATTGCTCACCGTGCCAGTAGCAGTGTCGATTACTAAGCCGTCCGTGCCGTTTCCCGTGACAGTGGTCTTCTCAGTAAGGCGAACATCAGAACCACCGGTTACATATATTCCACGGCCGCTCTGTCCAGAGACCGTGCTCCCCGAGAAGGTTACCGTGCTTTCCAGTTCGAGGACTACCCCGTCGTCATCATTATCGATGATCTGACTGGCGTTGATCGTCCCAGTCGATTCCCGGTAGATCACTCCTCCGTCCGGGTTTCCAGAGACCGTTGCCTCGTCGAGGTCGAGCGTTGCTGACTCAGCGAGGATTCCCGGTCCTTTGTTATCGCGAACGGTCCCCTGCACCGTGAGCGTGGCATCGTGGACGAAGATGCCTCCACCCTTGTTCTCAAAGATTACGGTAGGCCTTATCGTGTCGTTGAACGTCACCACCGCCTTATCACTGACATCGAGCCCATACCCGAGGTTCTTCTCGATCGTGGAGCTCTTGATCTCGAGGGTAGCCGCCCGCACAGAAAACCCACCCTGGCGATTATAAGCGATGGTGCTCGTCTCGATTACCGCTTCCACCTTACTCGGGTCGGTCGGATCGCCGATCAACTCAACACCCCATGTGCCGTTGCGCTGAACTACACTGTCTTCTAGCGTGAACCCGGTCCCCTGGAGTCCGGCAGTCCTGTTTTTCTCGATCGTGCAGTCCGTAAATACAATATCCCTGCTGTTCTGAGAGAAAACACCGACCGATCCGCTCTGGATAATGATGTTCTCGAACGTGATCGAGCTACAATTGGTGAGCGTGATGACAGGCTCATTCCGCCTGCTTCCATTGATCGTCACCTCCCTTGTTCGCGATGAGGTAGTGATCGTTAGCCGGCGATCGTTGCGCAGAGTTATGTTTTCCCGCAAGGTTCGCGCCCTTGTCGTGAGGATGATCTTATCGCCGCTGCGTGCGGCATCTATCGCCCGCTGCAGCGTGGTATAATCCCCTGGAACCTCAATCGTTTTCGCCAAGGTAACCGTAGAAACCACAACGAGGAAGGAAAGACTTATGATCAGAGTGATAGCCGTGACCAAAATCCGTTTTGTGCCGTTCATCTTGTGCCCCCTTTTTGTATCGATCCTTTATATACCTCTGCATATATACATGAGTTTCAGATTCGGGACAATGTCAACACGGTTTTTTTGCTAGAGGGCCCACGGTCTGCGCAAGGAGGGGTTGCCAAATCAATGCGTATCTGTTATTTTATGAGACGATGAGGTGATGAGCGGTGTCAACAAAACGCATCCGGGATATTCCGGATATTGACCGGCCGCGGGAAAGGCTGATCGCCAAAGGCGCGGCGGCCCTTTCGGATACGGAACTCCTGGCCATCCTCTTGGGAAGCGGTATCAAAGGAGTCAGTGTCCTCAAGCTGGCCTCGCTGATTCTCGACTCGCTGGAGCAACGATTGGACCGGGCCGATGTCGATACGCTAGAAGGGGTCGAGGGAATCGGACGGGCCAAGGCCTGTCAGATCGTGGCCGCCTTCGAACTGGCACGACGGCACCTCCTCCAGGGGAAGGCCCCGATTCGCGAAGCGAAGGACGTCCTGCCGTTCATCCAACAGATCCGCGACAAGCGACAGGAGTACTTCGTCTGCCTGTCGCTCAACGGGGCAAACGAGGTGATCGAGAGCCGCGTGGTCACGGTAGGATTGCTCGATTCCAACCAGGTACACCCGCGGGAGGTCTTCGCCGATCCGATCAGCGACCGGGCCGCCTCGGTCATCCTCGCGCACAACCACCCCTCGGGGACACTCGAAGCAAGCCCTGAGGATCTCGCCCTGACGAAACGCTTGGTGAAAGCGGGAGAGATCCTCGGGATCAAGGTTCTCGATCACCTCATCGTTACCAGGAACGGCCACCTGTCGCTCAAGCAGACAGGGAATATGTAAACAGCTTTGTCATGCAAAAACCGGAGAAACATAAAGATTCAAGGACTCAGCAGGGTCTTTGGTATGTGGGACTGCGGGCAAGGGTTAAACCTTGCTTCTTGCATAACGTGATTGCGGGATCCTTCCTCGAATGGCCTATTATCTTGACATTTCTAGAGCGCTCTGTATATTCTGTGAATATAAACGTCTATGATTCAGAGGATCGGTCATGCCCAGAGCTTTCACAGAGGTGGAAAAGGAGAAGATCCGCGAGCGGCTTTTCGCTGCTGGGCGGTCGTGCTTCACGCGCTACGGGTTGAAGAAGACGACAATCGACGATCTGGTCAAGCTGGCTGGAATCGCAAAATCGAGCTTCTACCTGTTCTTCGAGAGCAAGGAGGGGCTGTACGCGGAGATCCTGCTCGCCGAGCTACCAGCGATAGCACAACGCTTGATCGATGGTTCGTTTGGTGCGATCGACGACACACGCGAGGCGTTGCTGAGTCTGCTACACGGGATCGTGCACGAAATCGAGACAAACGAGTTCGCTCGTATTCAGCTCGATGACCCGGGTCAGTTAGTGCAAATGATGCGCACGTTAGACATTGGGGACATCGTAGAACGCTCAATGGAATTGTATGCGCCGCTCATTCAGGAGATCGTCAAGGCGCAGGCACGCGGGGAGATTATTCCCGGTAATCCACAGGAGATCCTCTACTCTCTTGGTATGATCAAGCTGCTCCCGCTCGGGCGCGATAGCATCTCGGAAGAGTTGTACAGGTTGCTCCTTGAATTTCTTCCACAGGTGATCGCCGATGGTCTGACCTGCCCAACACGACGACAGAAGAAGGAGGATGGATGAACCTCATGACTTGGCGCATTGCGTGGTGCAACCTGTGGCACCATCCGCAGCGTACATTCTTGATGATCGCCACGGTCGCTTTCGGCAGCTGGGTGATCCTGGTGATGTGGGGGATCACCGATGGCTTCTTCGCCTCGATGACGAACTCGCAGACTACCCAGAACCAGGGCGCCTTTCAGGTCTGCGCCGTGGGCTACGCCGACGATCCGGTGCCGTCGAACGGGCTCACGCTGCAACAGGTGGCGAGCGCGCTTGATTCTCGATTGACCAAATGGGCCATTCAGGTATATGATACAATTCCAACAAGCTGGATCTAGCGTACAGTGGGGAAGGAGATGATGTGGCTCGCGATGCGATTATTGCTGAGGAACTGACCTACCGGTATGGCAAATTGGTTGCCGTGGACCACATCAGTTTTAATGTGGCTGAAGGCGAAATTCTAGGGTTTCTGGGTCCCAATGGTGCCGGCAAGACTACTACTGTTAAGATGCTGACGGGACAGCTTAAACCCAAAGGTGGTAGAGCCACACTACTTGGCATGGATGTTGCCAGGAACGTTGAGAAAGTACAGGGAGACATCGGTGTCTGCTTTGAGGACGCAAATCTCTACGAGAAGATGAGTGCCATAGAGAACCTGAATTTGTTCGCGCGTTTGTTTGGTGTGCGTTCATTCGACGGT
>JAUWNS010000186.1 GCA_030612485.1 Candidatus Bipolaricaulota bacterium | reverse complement strand
CGTCATGGGCACAGGATTCTATAGTAGACTCCGCAATCCCTTTTATCCTCTGCCTGCAGTGCAGGCTCATTCCTTATCTCTGCCCGGGATCGGGACTGGCTTCTCCTCGTGCTCTTCTCAATTACGAGGGGATGCGTCTCTGTCTCTTGACATTTTCAAGAAAAGTGGTATTATATTTTTTAAACCGGTTTAGAAAAATGGCCCAAAAAGACCAAGAAGTTGCTCTATCAACTGAGCTAAACCAGTTTAAAAATCAACATGCCTACAATAGCGGTCATCGCACAAGAAGCAGGGGTCTCCAAAGCGACAGTATCGCTTGCCTTGAATGGCAAGCCGGGCGTCGCGCCCCACACTCGTCAGCGGATTTTGGAGATCGCAAAACGGCTCAATTATCAGCCCAATGCGTCTGCAAGGGGCCTGGCACTACAGAAGACGCATACCCTGGGAGTAATCGTCCCCGATATCAGTAGTCCTTTCTACGCTGAACTTGTTCGTGGGGTAGAAGAAGAAGCGCGTGCTCATGATTATTACCTGACACTCTGCACCACCATCGGTAGCCCATCTCGCGAGAGGATGTACTTTCAGTTATTGGGCGAGCAGAGAGTCGATGGGATCATCGTTGTCACGCCCCGAGGCGACGAAGCCCTTATCTGCCAGATCCACGCCGAAGGATTCCCTCTGGTGGTGGTAGATCGCGATATCCAAGCCTCAGATAAGATTGTGGAAGTGATTGTGGACAACTTCCATGGGGCATTAGCAGCGGTGGAACATCTCATTGGGAGCAGCTATCGACGAATCGGTTTTATCAATGGTCCTCCTGAGATTCAAGCCAGCACGGATCGCTTACGGGGATATCTACTTGCGCTTCAAGAACATGAGATCATACGGGATGAACAGTGGATGTGTTCAGGTGATTTTCAAGAGGAAGGAGGCCATCGCTGTATGGAAAAACTCCTCTCGCTCACTCCGCCGTTAGAAGCAATCTTCGCAGCAAACGATCTCATGGCAATCGGTGCAATCAAAGCAATTAAAGAAGCAGGGAAGCAGGTTCCTGACGACATTGCCGTCATTGGTTTTGATGACATCCCCATCGCTCCCCACTTTGATCCGCCGCTCACCACCGTGCGACAACCGGTTGCGCGTATGGGGGCGGTCGCTTGCCGCCTCTTGCTCCAGGAAATCAACGGCGAGGAAATCTTGGAATGCAAGGCCATTCTCCAGACGGAGCTCATTGTTCGAGCCTCCTCTGGAATACAAGAAGGAGGTGACTAATACCACATAAAGAATCAGGTCATTCTGTCAAATTCTAACCAGAAGCGCCTGAACAGTGAGGGAAGTACTGGGCTAAAGAGCCTTAGGAATGAAGTTCCAGAAAATGCGAGGAGGATGCAATGAGTAGATTAAGAAGCAAACAAATGCTTAAGAAACTATCAGTAGGAACTGTATTGGTATTGGCGCTGCTATCTCTGTTGACCTTCGCGGCCTTCAGTGACCAGGAGATACTCCGTGGTGGTGTGCTAAGAGCAATCGGCAACATCACGTCCAACTCATCGAACCCATTCTTGGCGGCGGGTCAAAGCCTGCCGGGAACACTTTCGATGGTGTACGAACGCTTATTCTACGTGAACTCCATGAATGGTGATGAAACTCCGCTCCTCGGGGTGTCGTACGAGTGGAGTGAGAATAACCTCAAACTGACCGTGAAGACCCGCTCAGGAGTTCTGTGGAGCGATGGGGAGGCATTCAGCGCGCAGGATGTGGCCTTTACCTTTAACTACATAAAGGAGCATCCAGCGCTCGATCTCAGTGCAATCTGGGGAGGGGAGTTGGAGAAAGTGGAAGCAATCGGCGATCAGACGGTGGTGTTCACCTTCTCCGCGCCAAATACGCCGGTCTTCACTTACCTTGCCACTCAAGCTGTCGTTCCCGAACATATTTGGTCAACTATCGATGATCCGGTGACTTACATCAATGAAGAACCAGTGGGCACGGGGCCGTTCCTCCTCGATAGCTGTACCCTGCAGCAGTTCGCAAGCTATATGAGGAATCCCAACTACTGGATGGAGGGGCGCCCTTACATCGACAGGGTGAACTTCAGTGTAATAAGGACCAATGACTCCGCGCTCATGGTGATGCTCCTGGACGAGGTGGACTACGCGTTCCTCTATGTTCCTGATGTGAAGAACACCTTTGTAGCCCGCGATCCCGAGGTTCATGCTTACTACTGGCCGGTGGCTAACAGTAATCTTCTCTACCTGAATACGGCGAAGAAGACCTTGGATCAAGTGGCCTTCCGTAAGGCAGTGGCCATGGCCTGCGACAAGAAATCCATGAGCGAGAAGATCTTCTACGGGGACGCTGGCGTGGCTGACGCTACCGGAATTCTCCCCGCTCAGCTAGATGAGTGGAGCAGCGCTGACCTCAAGGCCATGAGCTACAGCTATGACACTGATGGGGCGCGAGAAGTCCTTAAGGATGCCGGTTTCAGCTGGGATGCAGCCGGGAACCTGCTCGGCCTGGATGGGGAGAGCCTCCCTGTCTTCAAAATCCTCGTCGGCTCAGGCTGGACTGATTTCATCGGCATGGCTCAGATCATATCCGAGGGTCTAAAAAAGGTGGGTATCCAAACCTCAATCGATCAACAGTCCTGGGGAGGCTACATCGGTGGTATACAGAATGGGACCTACGACATGGCCATCTGTTGGTCAACCGGTGCAGGCCCCACCCCATACTATTTCTACTATAAGATGCTGAGCGCGGAGTTCTCCGCCACAGAGATTGGGGATACGGCTTTGTCAAATTACAGTCGCTTCACCGATCCGGCGGTGACCGCCGCTCTAGTAAGCTATCGCGCAACGAGTGATCCCACGGCACAGCTTGATGCTATCCACACGATCGCTCAGGTGGTCCTGGAGAATGTTCCATTCATTCCGTTGACCGACCGACCTAGCTTTATTTGTTACAATATGTCGACTTTCGTTGGGTTCCCGTCAGATGAGAATCCTTACAATGACGGGTGTGGGCCCGAGCAGCCTGGTGCAGAAATAATGTACCTGAACGTGCACCTGAAGTAACATGCTTGCCTGAAATCTTGGGGGCGAGCCTCACAATAAGGCCCGCCCCCTCTCATTACAAGTAGGGGGTAAGAGTGCGCTATCTTCTTTACAGAATTCTTCTCCTTTTGCTCACGGCTTGGGTGGCGCTGACGTTCAACTTTATCCTACCTCATATGATGCCGGGGAATCCGGCCGAGGTGATGGTCGCTAAGTTCCAGGGGAGGCTCGAACCACAGGCGATCAAGGCGTTGTCGCTTGCCTTTGGCGTTGGGGTGAATGAAAGCATCTTTCAGCAGTACCTGAAGTACTGGGGGCGAATCCTCAGAGGAGATTTTGGCACATCTCTTGCGTACTACCCAACACCGGTGCGGCAGGTTCTGGGGCAGGCTATTCCGTGGACGCTGGGCCTCTGCGGCGCAACCACAATCCTGGCTTTCATTTTTGGAAGCGGGTTAGGAATCGTTTCCGCTTGGCGACGAGGAAGCCGGTTAGGAGATGGCCTAGTCCCGCTAGCTCTCTTCCTCCAGAGTATGCCCTACTTTTGGTTTGCTCTTTTAACCTTATATACTTTTAGTTTTGTTTTGAGATGGTTTCCCCTGAGTGGGGGGTATGCATTCGCAAGCAGGGCAGGGAGTGCGCGAGTCCTCTCCATCCTCTACCACAGTTTTCTCCCCGGGATAACTATGCTCATCACCGCCTCGGGGGGATGGGTGATGACGATGCGCAACAACATGATCAGTATTCTAGCCGAGGACTACATCACCTTTGCTCACGCCAAGGGGCTTTCCACGCGGGAGATCATCTACCATTACGCGGCGCGAAATGCCGTCCTGCCAAGCTTTACAGGGTTTGCCATGGCTTTGGGGTTCGTGGTGGGTGGAGCGATCCTCACCGAGATGGTCTTCTCCTACCCTGGGGTGGGGTATACCCTCCTCCAGGCAGTGATCAGCCTGGATTATCCTCTGATGCAGGCGTGCTTTTTGTTTATCACCCTGGCGGTCCTACTGGCGAATTTTCTCGCCGATTTGACCTATGTCCTCCTCGATCCGCGGGTGCGTAGCGAGAGGGCAGGATCGTGAACTGGAAACGGCTGGCCTTGCAAAACCGCAAGGCGACCGTTGGGTTTGCTGTTCTATCCCTGTTTATTCTCATCGCCATACTGGCTCCCTGGATCGCACCGGCCTCCCCCACGTCAATGGAGTTCCAGTCGTGGCTTCGCCCCAGCATCGCACACCCCTTGGGGACAACCGCGATGGGGCAGGACATCTTCTCCCAACTCATATGGGGAAGCAGGCTCTCTCTTCTTGTAGGGTTTGCTGTGGGGCTGATGGCGACCTTTCTCTCCGTGGTG
>JAUWNS010000055.1 GCA_030612485.1 Candidatus Bipolaricaulota bacterium | reverse complement strand
CAACGCTCAGTCGCACCCTTGCTTACGGAACTCCGCTCCTCCTGGGAACGCTCGGTGAGATCTACACGGAGCGCTCTGGAGTGCTCAACCTTGGTGTCGAGGGGATGATGATCATGGGGGCCTATTCCGCCTTCACCATCGCCTATATCACCGGGAACCCCTGGTTGGGAATCCTGGTTGGTGGGGCTGTCGGTGGAGCCTTCTCCCTGATTCACGCCTTTGCCAGCGTGACCTTGAAGGCAAATCAGGTCGTCTCCGGGCTCTCCCTTACCATGCTCGGCCTTGGCTTGTCCGGTGTGTTAGGACGCGGCTGGGAGGGGAAACCGCTTCCTAATCCGATCCCTGCGATCACCGTTCCCGGCCTTTCGAAGATTCCAATTCTGGGACCGATCTTGTTCGAGGGGCAGAACCTGCTCGTCTATCTGACCATCCTTCTCGTCCCCCTGTTATGGTACATCCTCTATCGGACGCGGATCGGGATCACGATCCGCTCGGTGGGGGAGAGCCCTGCCACCGCTGATTCTTTAGGTATCAATGTCGATCGGGTCCGTTACCTGTGCATCGTCATCGGTGGGGTCCTCGCCGGTGTAGCCGGGGGGTACCTCTCGGTGGCCTATCGACCGGCGTGGACGGAAGGGATGACCGCAGGGATGGGGTGGATCGTCATTGCATTGACGATATTTGCCTTCTGGAATCCGGCTCACGGTATGCTGGGAGCGTACTTCTTCGGCACGTTGTACATCCTGTCGTTCCGCCTGCAACCATGGATCTCTCCGGAGTTTCTCAAGGCGATGCCGTACGCGTTCGCAATATTGGTTCTGATCTTTGTATCGCGCGGAACGCTGCAGAAGCGAATGGGAGCGCCAGCCGCCCTTGCTGTACCGTACACCAGAGGAGAGGAATGAGCTATCATAAGAGTTAAATCACAGCAATAAGGAGGTGTCACACTTAGGAAGAGGAGTCTGTTTCACCGGCAAGAAAACCTATAAGGAGGGAGAGAATGAGAACGAAATTTGCAGTAGTGACTCTAGTGGCGATGGCGGTCGTCTTTAGCCTGGCCACCGTAGCGATGGCTAAGGAGTACGTCCCCGGCGACCCGCTTAAGGTGGGGTTCATCTACGTCGGGCCGATCGGCGACCTGGGTTGGACCTATGCCCACGATGAAGCGCGGATGATTTGTGAGGATACCTTCCCCTGGCTCACGACGGTATACGTGGAGAGCGTCTCCGAAGGGGATGAGGGACTGTACATCGACAAGCTGATTCAAGACGAGGGCTGCGACGTCGTCTTCACCACCAGCTTCGGGTTCATGGACGGGACGCTCGAGGCGGCGCTACGCTACCCGGACAAGATCTTCGCTCACTGCTCCGGGTTTAAGCGCAACGACAACATGATGACCTACATGGCCGATTTCTACCAGGTCTACTACCTCAATGGGCTTATCGCGGGAGCGCTCACCGAGACGAACAAGGTTGCCTACGTGGGTGCGTTCCCGATCCCCGAACTGAAACGGCACATGGGCGCGTACACCGTTGGCGTGCGCGAGGTCAATCCTGATGCGGATGTGCACATCCGCTGGATCTATGAGTGGTTCAGCCCACCCGCGGCCAAGGAGGCTGCCCAAGCGTTGCTTGCCGATGGATGCGATGTCTTTGCGTTCACCGAGGACTCACCGACGGTCGTGCAGGAGGCAGCAGCGAGTGGCTACGCGTCCTTCGGACACTACTCCCCGATGTACGACTTCAGCCCTGATCACGTCGTCTCCGGGCAGATCGCGCACTGGGATGTCATATACCTCGACTTCCTGGCCAAGGTCTACGCTGGTGCCTACACAGCACATAACCTTGCAAACGTCGACTACTGGTGGCTGTTGCAGGAGAAGGGTGTCGAGATGGGAGCTAAGCCGGGGATGTTGATCAATCCCGTCTACGAGGATCAGCTGAAAGCAGTTATGGTCGATGACCCTATCCTGGGTACGATTAGCGTCTACGACCTGGTGCTGAAGCGGCTCGAACAGATGTCCGATCCTTCGATGGTCTTCGATCCGTTCAACGGACCGATCTACGACCGCGACGGAAACTTGAAGGTTCCAGCAGGTACACGTATGTCGGTCTTCGAGTTAACCACGATGGACTGGGCAGTGGACGGACTAGTCGGTCCTTGGGAGTAGAAACAGACCAGAGTTGGTTTACCAGCGGCTCCTCTCACAACGAGAGGGGCCGTTTTTGTTTGCCATACAGTCCGTACCTGCTTCAGCGCAGACGGAAGTCACGCGTGCCACCAGCGAGGTCGTCACCACCGTAGTCGATAGTCACCAACGCCCGGTAGATCCCCGCTGCAAGAGGAGGTTCTGTGGTATCGGTGACTGAGAGTACGCGTACTTTCCCAGGGAGGAGGGGGAACTCTTCGATCCGAATATTGCGCACAGTCTCTCCGCTTTGATCGATGATATCGATTCTTCCGGTTGGACGTAGTTGGACGTTTCCCGTGTTTTCGAAGCGGATCTCGAACGTGAGAGGATTGTCCGTGGTCTTCTTCACCTGCGTGATATTCCCGGCGAGGTCTTCGGTCCCGGGGACCGTCTCGTAGATCTTCACCCCAAAGCGTTCGATCGCTAAAACTGTGGCTCCCGCCTGTTCTTGAGGACGGGGGGATCCTTCGACGAAGATCATCCCCCAGTAGACGCCCTCTACCCCCACAGGGACATCGAGCCGGAAGGTGACCTCTTGGACCTGGCCGGCCTCTATCTGGAATCTCTGTGGGGTAACGGTGATCCAATCTCCGTTCGAGCGATTGACGATATCAAACTCTCCCCCGGCCGAGTCGATCGATTCGATCTGAGCATGCGACGATAGGACCTCGTCGATGCGCAGGCCGGCGATATCTTGGAGAATACGAACGTGGAGACGGACCGTTATGGAATCCCCTGCGGGTGTGACGGAGACGATCTCGCGGGTGACGCTTACAGTATCGTCCGCCTGCGCCTGCGTAACCACCCCCACGTTTTCCGCTGAGAGGAGCGAGATCCCTTCAACCTTTCCCTGCCGTGCTGGGCTGCCACTGACGTAGCTCCCAGCGACGGTCAGCTCAGTACTGGAGAGGAGGACCTGGTAGAGGATCTCCATCTCCTCGCCGGCGCTGAACGAACGCAAGAAGAGCCACCGGGCCCCGTTCAGTGGAATAAAGTCGTTCTCTCCCGTCGAGGTACGTGTCCAGTCACTCAGATAGACCGTGATCTCCTGGGTCTGGGATTCGTTGTTGATCACCTTAAAGGAGTAAGTGTTTGTACTGCCCGCCGCTTGGTGGAGATCAAACTCGATCTGCGAGATCTGCAGGGCGTAGCCCCTCTCCCCTGCGAGAAAGAGGAGTCCGATCGACATAATCATAACGACGAGCAATCTACGCATTACGCACCTCCACATCTCGATTCTTCCTTGCTCCCCTTTGGGTTAGACATCCCCGAGAGCTGTTGCCACGGGGACGATACAGGATACCCCTGTGGGAAAACCCAAGGGGGTCTCAAGTTCAACCGGGAATTGAAGAGCAAGGGGGATCTTGATCGATCCCCCTTGCTAGTACTCAGGTTAAGGCGCGGTAGCTGTATAGGTGACCGTCACCGCATAGTCGCCGGGAGCATCGGCCCAGGTTGGCTCATAGCGATATTGAATGTCCGAGATGTGTGTGATTCCTACATTACCTTTTTTCAGCGTCTGATCTGAATCGAGCGCGGTAAAACTGGCGAGGTCGCCGCCGACCATCTTGAACCGGGTCAGATCGGCCGTTATAGTACCCGTGCTCGCCGCTATCACCTTGAGGATAAAGCTAACATTGCCGATCACATAGGCATTCTTGTCCCCCGACGTGAGTGGGGTCCAGGTATCTGAGACCGGATCGTACAACGTTCCATCGATCGTCCCCAGGTCAACCGCCATATCCGCCTTCGGGATATAGAGGATGATCCAGTTGTGTGCGTTCCAGGTGACGACCGGTGCTAGACTCGCCGAGAGGGGCGTGGCACCATTGTCGCGGGCGGTATCAGCCCACACTCCTACACTTACTACTACAGATATTACTACTACTAAAAGCAAAAGCCTCTTCCTTTGAAGCACCTCCTAATGGTTTTTTTCTGCACCGTGCAGCTCTGCCACCATTAGGTAGACTACGGCAACCCGACAATCTCCACAGAGATTCGAGGCTTTGCGTCCCAAGATCACTCTTGGTTTGCCTTTTCGTTCATACCTTTAGGCCGTAGCTTTGCGCCCCGCCCTTTCGAACGGTTTGCCCTTTGGTCCTTGTGAGAGGCCACAAGTTTAGTCTGGCATTGTATCGATTATTTCCTGTATATCACCTCCAGGCTCGGGTTTATTATGCGTAAACTTTTATCCCTCATATTATACCGCGGATATAAGATTTATCAAGCCTTACCACTGCCCAAGCACGGGGAGCTTGATTTTGGGTTCCTTATCGTTTTGAGCGGGTAGCTCAAAGTTAAGTCTGCTACGGTTTTCTATGAGGAGGTCAGGAATCCAGGAAGAGAGACAAGATTGTATTCCCCAAAGGAGGGAGCAGGAATGCGGTCCCTCTCCTGGATTCCTGGTTTCCTAAGAGATCAAAAAGAACCTGACCTTGTGTGTTGCCAATCGACGTGCTGTCTTGCTTGTCATCGTCTTATGGGAATCCCAGGGCCAATTGGTGCAGGGCTCATCTTTTCGCGAGAATGATCATCATGACGAAGGAAGATGTCCTCGATCTATTCCATCCGGCGGTTAGGCGCTGGTTTCACGAGAGCTTTGCAGTACCTACCCCAGCACAGGCGCATCACGGGAGCGTCTCCAAGGAGCGACGGAGCGAGATCGAACAGGACTTGAAGGCCGGTCGACTTCCTGCACTGGTCGCCACCGGGTCGCTTGAACTCGGGATCGACATGGGTGCGATCGATCTCGTCTGTCAGGTGGAGTCACCGCATTCGGTCGCCCGGGGACTACAACGGGTCGGCCGCGCCGGGCATCTATACCGAGCGGCAAGCGTAGGTCGGTTGATCCCAAAGACGCGCGATGACCTCTTGGAGATGGCCGCCCTGGCGCGTGCCATGCGACGTGGAGAGATCTCCGCGGTCCATATCCCGCGTGGACCACTCGACGTCCTCGCCCAGCAGGTGGTGGCGATGGTCGCAGTGGAGGAGCGAGAGGTCAATTCCCTGTATAGCCTGATCCGCCAGGCCGCCCCTTATAACGTCCTCACCAAGGATGCGTTCCTCGCCGTGCTCGACATGCTCGCAGGTGGGTATCAGACTCCGGTTTCATCCAATCTGCGGCCGCGGATCTCATGGGATCGCGTGAACGACCGTCTCTACCCGCTTCCCGGAAGCAGACACTTGGCAATCATAAATGGGGGCGCGATCCCTGATACCGGACAGTACCCGGTCGTACTGGAAGAGGGCGGGACTCGCCTAGGGGAACTCGACGAGGAGTTTATCTACGAGCGTCGAGTCGGGGAGACGATCCTCCTGGGAACCGGGCGGTGGCGGATCACGCAAATAGGATCCGACCGCGTGCACGTCGTACCGTCCAACGAGGATGCGGCGCAGATACCATTCTGGCATGGGGAGGGCCTAGGGCGTGACGCGGCGTTCGGACGCCGATTTGGTCTGTTCTTGCGGGAGTGTGAATCCCGTCTTACCGATTCCGGTTTTGTCGATTGGCTGCGGGAGGAGTGCTCACTCGATGGAGATAGACGCGAAAGTCCTCATCGAACGCCTCCTTGCCCGTTACGGCGTACTCTGTCGCGAGACACTCAACCTTGCTGGTTCACCGGTACGCTGGGGAACGCTCTACCCGATCCTCTCCCGCTTAGAGTGGCAGGGGAAGGTTGAGAGGGGATTCTTTGTGGAGCACCTCTCTGGGATTCAGTTCGCCCTGCGGGAGACGGTGGAATATCTCTCTTCCCCACGCAGGGGTGAGAGACCGATCCTCCTATCGACCCTCGATCCGGCGAATCCCTACGGTGCGTCATCCCTCTTCTCTCTCTTGAACGTCAGCGGCGAGAACTTTTCCCTACGTCGGCACCCGAAGAGCTTCCTCGTTCTACGTTCCGGTCTTCCGATCCTCGCGATCGAGAACCATGGGGAGAGACTTACCCCGTTGATTGCACTAAATGAGAAGGAGCGGCGAAACGCCCTCACCCTCCTCCCGGAGATCTCGCGCCATGAGCGGCGGGTCAGAGCGATCCGCGTGCGTATGTGGGAGAATGAGCCGGTCACCTCTTCGCCGGCGAAAAAAGACCTGGAAGAGATCGGGCTCGTGCGCGAGGATCTGGAGATGATCTACTACCGCGGGTACGAGGAGGAATTGAGAGATCGGGAGAAATAAACTACCCTGCCGCAAGCGGTTGGGGTATTAATAGCATCACGTCACACCGGCGAAGACCGGTGTCCACGAACGAACCACTGGATTCCGGCATACGCCGGAATGACGACATTCACAGTAAGCTGCGGGGAATCCAACTCGCACAGAGAAGAGTTTCTGCTTCCCCACAGATTACAGCTCGATCCGTCCTTGGAGAGCTCGTCCCAGGGTCACCTCGTCGGCAAACTCCAGGTCGCGCCCGACCGGAATCCCCTGTGCGATCTGCGAGATCTTTACACCGAGGGGTTTGACAAGGGAAACGATGTGCATCCCGGTTAGTTCTCCCTCGAGTTTCGGCTCCAGGGCAAGGATGATCTCCTTCGTCCCTTCCCTCTCGATCCGCTCGATGAGGGGAGCGATCGTCAGGTCGTCCAGACCTACCTCATCCATCGGTGAGATCAATCCACCGAGCACATGATAAAGACCTCGGTAGGCCCCGGTCCGTTCGATCTTAAGGATCTCCCACGGCCGCCCGACCACACAGATCATCTCCTGGTCGCGCTTCGGGTTTGAACAGATCTCACACAGGTCTCCCGGGGCAAAGTTGTAGCAGCGCGTGCAGCGATGGACCTTGGGCTTGATCCCGTTGAGCGCCTCTGAAAGCCGCGATACTTCCTCTTGCGGTGCGTTCAACAGGTAAAAAGCCACCCGTTCCGCACTCTTGCGTCCGATTCCTGGAAGTGATTTCAGCCGCTCGATCAGCTCCTCCAGCGGGACGATCATATGCCGGGCATCCCAGGGAGGTTCATCCCCTGCGCCAGCGGCCCCAGCTTCTCCTGTGCGGCCTCCTGAGCCTTTTTCTGCGCCTCTTGTACCGCGGCAACGATCAGATCGACGAGCATCTCCACATCCTCAGGATCGACAACCTCCTTCTCGATTCTCAGATTGAGAAGCCCTCCTTGACCGTTCACCATCGCGGTGACCATCCCACCCCCGGAGCTGGCATCGATCTTCATCTCAGCTATTTCGGCCTGCTTCTTGGCAAACTCATCCTGCAGTTTCTTCGCCTGTTTCATCAGATTTCCCATGTTACCTAACCCCTTCATCATTCCTCCTTTACGATCGTTCCATCGAACACCTGGCATACGAGCTTCGCCTTCTCCCGTAAGCTCTCCCGTGGCGAGGGCGCGCGCACCACTCCATCATCCAGCCTAATCTCCACGTAGAACTGGTCTCCCAAGTGACGATGCACCATCCCTGCAAGGTACTGTAGGTTTGCGGATTTCTCCAAGCTCTCCTTATGAAAGGAGTACTCCGGGTGGAAGGCGATCGTCACTCGATCTCCGGAAAGGCGCGGGGTCGCCTCGGCAAGGAAGGCTCCAATCGCAATTCGTTCCTGCTCAATCGCACGCAGCATCGCTTGCCACTTGTGGGAAAACTCTCCCTTTTCTCCGTGATCGCCCGGTCTGTCCACAGGCGGCCTTGCCTCGCCCTTCTTCGGTGCAACGGACGGGGGAAGCCCCTCTTTCTGCTCTGTCGGTAGTTCCTCTTCCTGCGGTATTGCCTGCGATGAGACGAGGGGAGCGGATGGTTTCTCGCCAAGGTCGTTCATCAGCGAGAGAAGGCCAATCTCGAGGAGGATTCTCCGGTCGAGAGAGCGGAACAGATCCTGCTTGATGTCGAGAAGCCCCCGGCAGAGATCGATGTCGCGCCTTTCCGTCTCACTCCCTTGGCTCAAGCGGTCGCGCACGGTTCCCACCAAGTCCGCAAGGAATATCTCCAGATCCTTACCCCGTTCGACGAGTGAATCGATCGTCGTAAGGACTGCCTTCCGGTCCCCATCCTCGATTGCGTGCAAGAACTTCTCGTTCACCTCGCGCCCGACGAGCCCCAGCATATCGAGGAGGGGTTCGATTGTTATCTCCCCGCCGGAATAACTGATTGCCTGTTCGAGCATCACGATCGCATCGCGCATCCCCCCGTTCGCTCGGCGCGCCATAAGGGCGAGGACATCAGGAGCAATCGCAACCCCTTCTTCCTTCGCAATCTCGGCGAGGCGAGAGACTATCTTCTCCTCTGGAATCTTTCTGAAATCGAACGCCTGACAGCGAGAGACAATCGTCCGGGGGACCTTGTGCGGCTCGGTGGTAGCGAAGATGAAGACGACGTGACGCGGAGGCTCCTCCAGCGTCTTCAGAAGGGCGTTGAATGCCTCGTTGGTCAGCATGTGGACCTCGTCGATGATGTACACTTTTGTCTTGAGGTCGGTAGGGGCAAAGGCCACCTCCTCACGCAGGCGACGGATGTGATCGATCCCGCGGTTGGAGGCCCCATCGATCTCCAGGATGTCGAGCGACCGATTCGCGAGGATCGTTGTGCAGTTCTCGCAAGCGTTGCACGGCTCCCCACCTTCCGGCGAGAGGCAGTTGACAGCACGGGCGAGGATGCGTGCAATCGACGTCTTCCCGATCCCTCTCTCACCGGAGAAGAGGTACGCATGGGCGACTTCCCCCGCGACTACGGCGTTCTTAAGGGTGCGCACTACCTCTTCCTGTCCGACCACATCCGCGAAACGTTGAGGCCGGAAGCGGCGGTAAAGGGAGATATGATAGGCTTGTTCACTCACAGATAGATCACCATTCCTGGTCGGGGAGACTGGATTTGAACCAGCGACTTCCTGCTCCCAAAGCAGGCGCGCTACCAGGCTGCGCCACTCCCCGTGTTGATAACATCATTATAGACTCAGGATATCCCTTGATCAATCGTGGCGGCACCCTATCGGTCGAGAATTTAGTGATTTAGCGATTGAAAGATCGGCCGCCGGCCCTGAAGGGCCTCCCGCCCGCCGGGCCGGAGGCCGGGGCTGGAGCCCCTTGGGGGCGGAGCCTGGCCCGGAGGGGAGATTGGGAAGTTAAAGCACCCAATATTCGCGTGATTCATCTTTTGATGATGGTGAACGAGTCGAACGATCGGCCGCTCGGAACGAGGTGCACCTCGTCGTCGTACACACTGGCGACAGGGATCGCCTCCACCCGTAGCGTATCTCCTGCTACAGTGATCCGGAGGTAGTGGAGTGTGTTGTAGCGACGGCAGACCGTGCCGTCCGCGACCTCATCGACCGGGTCTTGCAGCGGTGCCCCTCCTCCTCCGGTGACAACGTGATGGATCCCGTAGATGTAGAAATGCTCGTAGCAGTGCATGTGCCCGTTCAACACGAGATCGACCCCGGTCTCAAGGAAAATCGGCTCCACTAGAGTCTGCATGAACTCCTCTACCCCGCCCTCCCAGGTAGAGCTGTAGATCGGGTGATGAAAGAGGACAACCTTGAACTTCGCGTCGGAATTGGCGAGATCTTCCCGCAGCCATTCCATCTGCTTCCGTATGCGGGTGACCGCATCAGAAGCTGTGGCCACGCAGGAATTGATCCCCACAAAGTGGACGTTCCCGTAGTCGAACGACCACCACTCCTCGTTCGATTTCCCTCCGCCAGTGGGGAGAGGAAGAAACTCGTAGTAGCGGGAGTGTCCCTTCTCGTGGTTCCCGATCACTGCAAGGTAAGGGTGCGATAGGGCGAGGTTCGCGATCGCCGCGAAGAAACTCTTGAACCGCCCGATGGTGGGGGATTCGACCAAATCGCCGGTATTGATGACAAACGCGGCATCTGGCTCGTTCTTGGCCATTGTGTCCGCGACGAGTCTGTGTCGGTCGGGGTGCGTACGTGTATCACCGTAGACGAGGAACGAGAACGGTCGCGTCTCCACACTCATCGTGGTAAAGTACCCAATAGGGCTCGGGTAGACCGCATCCCCTTCGTAGATCACCACCTGATAGCGGTAGGTGTTTCCCGGGGCTAGATCGCGCAGCTGGATCTCGGCGACTCCCTCGTGGGGCTCGAAGGACAGGGTCTCCTCCCATATTCCAGTGGTATCGTAGACCGCAGCAGTGGAGTAGTGAAGATCTGCGCCAACGGCCCGTAGCGTATTCCACGAGATCGCGATCGAGGTCTCGCCGAACACCCCAAGGATCGGTCCCCAGATCACAGGGCTCTCTACCTGAGAAGATGCTGCAACACCGATAGCTAACACCAAGAAGAGACCGCTCAAAACAACGCGATAAAGGATGTTCTTCAACTTGTACCCCTCCCTGGCCACCCCACTGCCCCGCACAAATTCCAGCCGTTGTGCACAGCAAACTGAGCCGTGGCCTCTCTCATTCTCTCACGTATACCTCCCCAGGTCAATCCTTCGGCTGAAAATACGTCTTTGGTAAATCTGTCTCTGGCAATGAAAAGCGGGGCCGCGCACAAAGCGACCCCGCATGAAAAGGGCTACTTTAGCTCTAATAGCCTTCTAGCGTGGCGATATCGGTCGACCACATGATGAATCGCACGCTTGTGGTGTAGGTGAGTGCCGTACCGACGCGGAAGTTGATACTTGGGACGAGCGGTCCGCTATCCCCTTTCTGCAACCCCACGACGAACGGAACCTGTGACGGATGGACCATGAACGTGCGTAAGTAGACGAAGCTCGGTGATTCATCCAGGGTTCCGTTCCCATCGATATCGAGCTTGAGGCTCATCCAGATGCTTGCCGACTCCGGCGCGGTGAACGTGTAGTCGACGCTCCCGTTCTGCAAGCTCCCCTCGAAGACGAGGGTCTTACCGCCGTCGGTTGGGGTAGGGATGACCCCTAAGGGGACGACCCCACCGCTCGTCGATTGATTGACTCCGGAGAACGACTTGTCTGTACGGAGCTCGAGGCGATAGCTGTGCGCGCCCGTCCAGTAGGCTCCTGCGTTGACGGTGATGTGCCAGGTATTCGTTCCCCACACGAAGATCCCGGGAGTTCCGCCCATAGGTGGTTCTGCACCCGTCCCACCTCCCCATGGAGGTGGTGGAGCGGACGAAGAGACAACGACGGTTCTGCTCGTCGTGTGGGTCAACCCCTGGTTATCGGAGACCATCAGGTGGACGAGGTAGGTCCCGCTCGTCGCGTAGGCATGCGTGGCCTGTACCCCAGATGCACCCGTACCATCTCCAAAATCCCACAGATAGGAGACGATCCACCCATCGGGATCTGTCGATCCCGACCCGTTGAAGAAGATAGTCTCCCCAATTGAGGGGGTGGCCGAAGAGAGGCTTATCACGGCCACAGGGGGTTGGTTATGCATTTGCGGAGTCATCGGAACCTGCACGTACGCTGTTTGGCCAGCAAAGACAGTTGCCTGCTGAGTCACCGTCTGATACCCAGCGAGGGAGAGGGTCACCGTATGCGTCCCGGCCGTGACCGAGACCTGGATGGGTGTCGTTCCCGCGGGAGCTCCATCTATGGTGACAGACGCCCCTTGCGGGGAGGAGGTCACCCACAAGGTCCCGGTCTGCGGCGCAGAAGAAACAACGGTGAAACTCAGGATGTCTTCGGCCCCTTCCCCAGCGGGAATCTGAGTTTGCATGGTCTGACGCACGCTACTCAGGAACGAGGATGGGTTGTAGCCCAAGATTGGGAACCCGCTCCCAAAGTTCGTCGGAAAACTGGAAATCGGGCTCGTTGCCGCAAAGGCGTACAAGGTCTCGCTTCCTGCCGGGGCGCTGATACGCAGTGTATACCCTCCACTTGGGAAGGAGTGCACGCCAGCGGGGATGCGGTTGTTCGGTTCGAGGTAGTTCGGGAAGAGGAGCGTCACCTTACCGCTAGGATCGGCGTCGCAGATGTAGACGTACGCTTCGCGATTCGTGCTGTAATTTATGACGATCGGCTCGCCCACCTGGTAAGAGGTCTTAGGAAGGGAGAGCTGGATCGCGAGTGGCGTCGTCGCCTGCCCAACTGTGACCTGACGGGTTGTTGTGCCGGTTGCGCCATCATTGTCGGTGACGGTCAACCTCGCTGTGTACGTCCCTGCAATAGCGTAGGCGTGCTGCACGGTGACTCCAGATCCGGTCGACCCGTCCCCGAAGTTCCAGGCGTAGGAGATAATCGATCCATCCGCATCGCTCGAACTCGATCCATTGAACAAGACCGTGCTTCCTACCAAGGGAGCAGCCGGCGAGGTGGTAAACGCAGCTACGGGTGATTGATTAGACGGAGTCGGCGAAGCGCCAACCTGGTAGAACTGCATCTCGTAGACCGGGACCTCTAGGTACCCGAAACCGCGATGGCTCATGAGCTGGAACCGGACCCGCATCTTATCGGTGTGGATTGTGCCAAACTCGTTGGTTGTCACCCATTCCTTGGTTCCGCTGCGCGTGCCGTCGTAGACGTTGCGCCAGGAACGTTTATCGAGGTTGTAGATATCGATATCGACATGAGTAAAATAGCGGCTCTGGACATAGACGCGAACCCGATTTACATAGATCGGATCGTGTGTCGCGGTTAGGTATGGTGTCCACGCACCGATATCATTCTCATCGTAGCGCCCGTTCGAGGCGTACGTTGAGGTGCTCCCATCACGCGCTTTCTTCCTTGAATCCCAATCGTTTCCCGAATCGCCGGTCGGTGTCGTCCACCCGCCTGCGCTCGGTTGACTGATCGTGACTTGGGCAGTGTCGGTAGCTTGCTGTCCGCCGGTACCGATGACTGTAAGGGTTACCGTATATGCTCCGGCCGCACCGTAAGCGTGCGTGGGCATCACTCCCACTCCGGTCGCTCCATCGCCAAAGTTCCACGAGTAGCTACTGATAACGCCACTCGAACCCGAGCCGTCGAACATGATATTCTGCCCTGGGGCCCCGGTGTACGGTCCACCAGCATCGGCAACAGGAGGCTGTGGGGTCGCCGAGATGACCACCTGATGCGTCGTCGTGCCGGTCGCGCCATTATTATCGGTGACGGTCAGCCGGACGGTGTACGTTCCTGCCGCAGCGTACGCGTGCTGGACCGTAGTCCCGGAACCGGTCGCCCCGTCCCCAAACTGCCAGGCGTAGAAGACGATCCATCCATCGGGGTCGCTCGATGCGGACCCGTTGAACGCCACCTGAGAGCCGACGGTTGTCGAACTCGGATTGGCGTTGAACGCCGCTGTCGGCGGCTGGTTCGGCTGAGTCGAGATGACCACCTGATGCGTCGTCGTGCCGGTCGCGCCATTATTATCGGTGACGGTCAGCCGGACGGTGTACGTTCCTGCCGCAGCGTACGCGTGCTGGACCGTAGTCCCGGAACCGG
>JAUWNS010000093.1 GCA_030612485.1 Candidatus Bipolaricaulota bacterium | reverse complement strand
CATCCTCCTTCCTATATGGTGGTGCTGACAAACCTCGTTCAAGGAACGGCGAAAGGGAGGGTAGCCGAGCGAAGCCGCTGAACGGAACCGAATTAAAGGAGGAAAGATGTCTAAACGAACGGTATTTTTGCTGTTGGTCATGGGGCTTCTCGCTCTTCTATTGAGTGGATGTGATACCTTCCTCGCTCCGCGGGACGCGCTCTCACCGATGTCGACACCGACTGACGGGGGTAACTACCTCGTGATCTTCCATGGGAACAATCTCCCCGCCGATGTCGAAGAGGATGTGATTGCCGCCGGGGGGCAATTGCGTACCCGATTTGACCAAGTGGGGGCGGCCCTGGTTACGACGGAGGCCTCCTCCTTCGTGCCTGATATGGCAGCCATGCCAGGCGTCCAGTATGTGATCCCTGATGTCGTCTTGAACTGGCACCCGGGTGAGACGTACGTTGAAGTGCTCGAAGGGGAGCCCACGAGCCTCCCGGCGGGAGAGAGCATCGGGGACGATGAATGGTTCTACAACGCGTACCAGTGGAGCATGAAGGCGATCGATGCTCCCGGCGCTTGGGATGCTGGCTACACCGGTACTGGGGTGCGGGTGGCGATCCTGGACAGTGGGATCGATCCAACCCACCCCGACCTTGCGCCTAACCTGAACATGGCACTCTCCACCTCGTTCGTTCCCTATGAGCCGTATATCGACGACGGAGATGGGCACGGGACGCATGTGGCTGGGATCGTTGCTGCCGCGGACAACGCCTACGGATCGATCGGTGTAGCGCCCAATGCCGAGATCGTCGCAGTGAAGGTCCTCGATAGCACGGGAAGCGGAGCCTTCAGTTGGGTCATCGACGGGATGCTCTACGCCAACGCCATCGGGGCCGATGTGATCAGCATGAGCATCGGCGCCTACCTCCCACGGAGCGGTTTTTGGACCGAGGACGGAGAAAAGGTGGGGGCGAACGAGGTTGCTGGTCTGGTTACGCTCCTCACCCGCGTGATCAACTACATCTGGAGTAACGGGTCGTTCGTGGTCGGCTCCGCCGGCAATGACTCCATCAACTTCACCGGTGATGCAGGGCTTCTCCACCTTCCCTCCGATTGTGGCCGAATCCTATCGATCTCGGCGACGGGACCGTTGGGCTGGGGGTTCGATCCTACGGTGGACCTTGACATACCGGCGTTCTACACCAACTACGGGAGCGCAATCGACTACGCCGCCCCCGGAGGGAACGTCGATTTCAACATCTATCCCAACCCGGGTTGGTGGCTCGATATGGTCTTCAGCACCTATCCCGGAGGCTGGGCGTGGATGGCTGGGACGAGCATGGCCACGCCACACGTATCAGGGGTTGCCGCATTGATCATCGAGGCGAACGGGCACCGGCTGACCCCGAGCCAGGTCGAGAGTGTCCTCAGGCAAAGCGCGGATGACCTTGGGAAGCCTGGTCGTGACGAGTGGTACGGTCGCGGGCGGGTGAACGCCGCACAGGCCGTCCAGTAGGAAACTTCAAACACGAGTTGAACGTCGAACCGGGCAGCCACACCGCTGTCCGGTTCCTTCTTTACCGGTGGGTTCGCTGGCTGAGAAGTGGCTTGCCTTGCAGCACTCGTAACGGCAAACTATCCTTTCGTACCACCAAAGAGGGTGTTGCACAAACCTCTTCTCCTTGCGCGTTGCAAAGCAAGGCCGGAGGCCCGAACAGAAGCCTTCACCGCCGAGAACGCGGAGCACGCAGAGAGGGAAGCAGGATTGAGTGATTGAGCGAGTTAGTGATTGAGTGATTGAACTTCCCAATCTTCCGATGATTCAATCTTCCGATCTCTCAATTTCTCAGCGCCCTCTGCGGTAAAATGCTTGAAACTACGGTTTGAGTTTGAAGACGAGTAGTAGAAAAGGTTTACGCAACAGGCTCCAAAGATCGCGAAAAGGAATGATCGATGCTTGCAGTCGGATTGAAGAACGAGATGAAGTGGACGGTAGAGGAGGAGCACCTGGCAAGCTCCTTGGGGAATGGGTTGGTTGAGGTGCTCGCCACTCCGGTCCTAGTAGGGCTGTGCGAAGAGTGCGCGCGGCTCATGGTAGAGCCTCTACTTGCCGACGGTCAGAAGACGGTCGGTACCGTTGTCAACCTGTGCCATCTGGCAGCGACGCCCGTGGGGATGCAGGTGACTGTGCACGCGGAACTGGTAGGGATCGACGGCAAACGACTGCGGTTCCGCATCGAGGCGTGGGACGAGGTAGAACGCATCGCCGAGGCCGAGCACGAACGGTTCATCATCGACGCCGAGCGCTTCGCACGCCGGATCGCGGAGAAGAGACTAGAGGTACAGGACATGGAGAGACGGGGAGAATGAGGCGCCTACCGAACGCTCGCAACTTCTTCACGAACGGCACACAAGTGCGCTGTATCATTTGTGGTGGATAGGAAAGCGAATATGTTGTACCTCCTTGACAGGAAGTGCTGATAAACCGGAAGAGGGAGGCTCGGATAACGGGCCTCCCTTTTCTTTGGCTCTTTGTCGTTTTGAGTGGGTAACTGAAGAGACACGGTGAAGCGATAAGATTCTCGCAAAAATACAAAAAAAAGGGGGTAGCGACTTCTAATTTCGGTTTGCACGGGACGGATGAGCCTGTTACGTAAATCTTTTCTACTGTTCGTCTTCGATCTACCCACTTGAGTCGAAGGCTTCCTCAATCATGATGAAATCAGGAAAATGCTCCCCAACATCGACCCTACGAACCCGATGAACCCTACAAACTCTACGAACCTTTTTCAGGCTCCCCTTCGAGAAACACGAACTGCTCCTTCCCACAGCAGGGGCAGTCTTCGTTGCGGGGGATTTCCTGGGCGCTGAAGGTCTCCTGCCAGATGTCGTAGGTGGTGAGCTTCACCGGGAATTCGAAGGAACCAAGGAGGATCTTTATCGCCTGGGTTGTCTGCAACGCGACGATCGCTCGCGGGATCGTGTTGATCAAGCCGGTGTTCCCCGCGGTGAGGACGAACTCCTCGGGTGCTGGATCGGGGAAGAGGCAGCGCAGGCACGGGCCTTGCTTGGGGATGATCGGCATCGTCATCCCGAAGGTGCCTGCAACTGTGGCGAAGGCCAATACGATTCGGTGCTTCACGCAGGCGTCGTTCAATAGGTAGCGTGAGGAGAGGTTGTCGAACCCATCCATAACCAAGTCAACGTCTGCGATCAACCGCTCGACGTTTGTGGGCGTGATCCGGGTCTTCTCGTAGGAGACCTCAATATCGGAGTTGATCCCTTTGAGGGCCTTTGCCACCGCCTGCGCCTTTGGTTGGCCGACGTCCTCCTCGCACATCAACACTTGACGCTGGAGGTTCGATCGTTCTACCCTATCAAAGTCGACGAGGAGGATACTCCCGACCCCGGCGCGGGCGAGGGTCTCGGCACTGTTCGTTCCAAGGGCACCGCACCCGGCGATGAGCACGCTTGCCTCGCTCAGGCGACGTTGCCCTGTCTCTCCGAATTCCGGAAGGGATATCTGCCTGATGTAGCGATCCTTTGCCATCGCCCCTCCTATTCCTCCTTAGAACTTCGCCGCGACGAAGAGCTCGAAGAGAAGACTGTGATAGATTCCCTCGGTACTCTTAGTCCCGGTTAAATACGAGGCGGCGAACGAAGCGCTCCAGGTATCGGAGAGGGTAAGATCCGCATTCCCCTTGAACGAGAGGCTGAGATCAGGTCCCTCCGCCCGCCCCTCGTAACGGCCGTCGAAGTCGAGCCGCAGAGCGAGCGGCTGCGGGATGATCTCCTCGTCGAATAGGGCGTACGAGAACGTGTAGGAGTTATTGAGTGTGGCGGTGAGGGTAGTCTCCTCATCACGTGTCACCCCACGCACCGAGAGCGAGAACCGATCGCGGGTTCCGTCCGCTGGCGTCCAGGTGAGTCTGCCGGTGAGGTTGCGGTTGATCGTAGGGCGTGCTTCTCCTCGGTAGGTGACTGCACTCGTATTCTGGGAGTAGGACAGATTCGGTTTTAGATCCGGAAGACCAGTGTAATCGATGTTGAGGGTAAAACCCTCCTTTGTCTGCATCCTCTCTTCTCCCAGGCCGGAGATCTCGTGACGATACGTCGTTCTCACGGAGAGTGGATCGAAGACCGTGCGTAGCGTCCCCGCCCCGGTCAGCGTTAGGAGCCCTTCCTTATTCGTGACGCTAAGGTTGAGACTCGGAGTGAGCTTCCAGTCGTAGAGGTCTAATGGGTCGAACCTAAGGTCGAGTTTCGCCTCTTGCGTTGTGCGGAAGGTTCCTGCAGGAAGGGAACGCCGGCTCGCGAAGGTGTAAGCGAGTTTAGTCGTTATCTGATTGAATTTTGTATTCCAGTTCGCGGACAGTCCCCACTTCTCGCTCCCGGTTGGATCTCCGTTGGTAAAGGTCAGCGGGCGTCCCCAGTCGGCCGCGATTGAGATCTCCGGAGTTACCTGATAGGTTCCGTTCATCGAGAGCTCGTTCTCGCGGTGTGAGGTTCCGAGGAGGAAATCTTTGCTGAGCGCGTCCCTCCAATGGAGGGAAAGGCCGAGCTTCTCCTCGAACAACTGGTCCTGAATGTTGAAGGTGTAGGAGAACGTCCCATCGTCGAATCCGCGGTGGAACGCGTCGTCGTTTACCATCCCCTGGTTGAGAGAGAGATCGAGGCGCGGCCCGATATCGAGGGAGAGGGATACCTCGTTCTCCATTGTTGTCCGCGGACGCTCGCCGGACTGATCGATTAGGTGATAGTTGTGGCAGGCGGAGAAGTTCACCTCATCGATCGGGCGCGCGGTCCCCTGGAGGGTCCACCCGGTACTATCGCTGCGGCCGAGGCGGCCGATTGAGGTGAAGGTTGGAGAGACGCTCTCGAAGGTTCCTGACAGGGTGGCGTTCTCTATCTGCCTGTGGAACTCGACCCGGCCAAGGAGACCGTGGTCGGTATGGTCGGCGGCGTTGATATCGCTGAAACGAAATCGATCGCGTCCGTCTATCCCGGTCTCGGCGTTCTCGAAGGGATCGATCGTCGTGTCGATCCGCCAGACTTGCAACAGGTAATCCTCATCGGCACGGCTTCCCGCCCACACGGTTCCTTCAGGATCGACGGCAACACTGGTGATCTCCCAGTCCATGAACAGGTCCTCCCCCCCGGAACCGCGGTGAAGCCCGCTCGCGCTTCCGTACCACAGCTCGTTGTCCACCCAGGCAAGGGAGTTGACCTCCTCCCCAAAGGCAAGCCAACCAGCTCCGACTCCGTTGTGGACGGCGCGCAGTCCGCGGTCGGAGGCTACGTAGAGCGTCTGGTTCGCGATGAAAAGGTCGTTGATGCGAAGCCCGCTCATTCCGGGGACTTCAGTCAATGTCGCCTCTTGGGTGTCGAATACGAAGAGGCCGCTCTCCGTTCCAAGGTAGATCTGTTCATCCTCTCCGGCAAGAGAGAGAATCGCCCCATGCTCGGTGAATTCCTGTTCCACATGTATCTCCCAGCTCTCCCGGTCGTCAATCTCCGCTAACTTCACCGCGGCGAATCCCTCCTCGGTCCCGATCCAAAGGGTTCCATCGAGGAGAAAGAGGTCACGGATCGAACTGTTGGGGAGGCCATCCTCGCGGTAGTAACGGTGCCAATTCCCGACCTGGGCCAGGGGAGCATCTCCACTTAGATCGAGAACAGTCAACCCGGAGGAGGTCGCTAAGAAGACACGATCTCCCTCGCTTACGATCGAGTGGATACGATTCCCCGCGAGGCCGTCCGAGGTGTTGTAGGTATTCCAGGTGCCATCGTGGTAGACGCTCAATCCCCCTAATGTCCCGACGAAGGTGTAGTCCGCAATAGCGAGGATGCTGGTTGCAATGTTGGGGAGGTTCGTGCGCAGGTTGTCGTCGAATGGGAAGCGGTCATCGTTGTACCCCAGAGTGAAATGGGCGGTGAACCCGTCCAGGTTCACGGAACCGACCACCCCAGAGACGGTGTGAGTATTTGGCATGGTGCGCGTCTTCTCCCGGTCGCCGATAGGGGTTGGACTATCGGCTGCCTGCAAAAGGCTTACCTCAAAGGTGAGAGCATCGGAGAACGGAAGGTCGAGGCTCACGCCGTAGAAGTTGCGCGCGTAGTCGGCAGCTCCTCCCAGCCCGCCGCGGTAGCGCTCG
Organism: Candidatus Bipolaricaulota bacterium; assembly: GCA_030612485.1. The sequence goes on along the minus strand of JAUWNS010000093.1, from coordinate 2,742 downwards.
TAGTCAATGCGGATCGTGTCCTTCTCCCCAGCCTCCGTGAACAGGATCAACGCTCCGAGGTCGTAGTCGATCGAGTAGTCGATGTTGCGTTGGAGGAGGGTCCCGTTTAAGTACACCTTCTCGCTCCCCGGCACGAGCGAGAACCCGAGCATGAACATATCCCCGGAGATTACATAGTCGAACGATACGCGCACGGCGCTCTTCTCCCCGGCGAAGAAGCTCTCCGGAAAGTCGAGTTCGATGATCCCCTCGCTCGGGAACGGCGTAACCTGGTAACTGGAGAACTCCGGGTTGGAGATCGGCAGGAAGGTCCCCCCTTCCAGACTCAAATCGACCCTGATCGAATCCTCCCTGAGGTCCGTCCGCCCGAGAGTATAAAACCGGTGTTGGATTCCACTGGTGAGGGGGTAATCCTCATCATCTACGACAATGGCGACGAACGAGGCGAGCTGATCGAGGAAGGCTTGCTCGTAGTCGGTCCCCACGTTGAACGGATAGCGTTTCTTCTCCGTCCCTGTCAGGTCGTTCTCCTGGTTGTAGGCCTTGATCGCCTCCTCCAATCTGGTGCGCAAGAGGGAGGCTGGTTCACGTTTGAGGAGGAGAAAATCATTTTCATTGCTGACGACGACGAAACTCTCCACGGTGAGATCCGAACTAGAGGAGGAGGCTATCATATCGGATAGGTAGCCGAGGCCATAACTCGTAAGGAGCGTTTGCAGGGCAGAGGAGGGATCGAACGCAAGCTCAACCGTGGAGAAACCCTCGATGAACGGGGCAGCGAGATCGTAGGCATAGAGCCCGGCGATGTTCAGACGGTAGGGCTGCTCAAGCCACGGCTCTCCCGGGGGGAAAGAGGAGAAGAGAACCTCGGCGTGGGCAGTCCGGCCGATGAATGTTCTCGATTCGGAGATCCCCTCGATCTGCGAGAGTATCCCGGTGAGGGTGGCATCATGGAAATCGGTGAGGCGGTATTCGAGCCGCGCCCCTTTGAGCTTCTTGTTGTAGACGGCGAACGCCTCCTTCCCACTGATGGCGAAGTCTCCGAAGACCCCTGTCAGATTGCCGGCATCGAGGTTCACGGTGAGGGACTGCATGCTCGCTGGCTCTTGGTCGTTGAAGTGTGCGTTGACCGTCAGAATGGAGAGGGCCTCCGCCGTGATATCGACCGCGAGCGATTGGTCGAGGGAGATCTGGTAGGGTGCGATCCCCGCCTGGGCAAGGCCGTGCGGATCACCGATCCCGTAGCTGAGCGACCAAGTCTTCCTCCCCGTGATCTGCGCGCTGAACGACTCACCCTCCTCCGAGATGGCGAGAGAGGGAAGAGTGAGGAGAAGAACGACGAAGAGGAGGGTAACCCCACCCAGCATGAGCCTGTTGCGTAAACCTTTTATACCGATCGTCTTCAAGCTTGGCTCCTAGTCTCAAGCATTTTACCGCCTCGGGGGGTGTAGTATGTGGAGAAGGATTTACTACATCCCCCAGGGGCGCAAAGATCGCTGAGATAAAGCATTAAGGTTTCCATGCTACTCTCTGCGTGCTCCGCGTTCTCTGCGGCGAAAGCTTTTATTCGGGCCTCCGGCCTTGCTTCGCACCGCGCACGGAGAAGAGGTTTGCGCAACAACCTCTATAATCTGTTTTTCTCGTTTCATCCCTTGTCGGATACTCATCTTGTCTCCTTAGCTTCAGAACCTATAGGTGAGTGAGAGTCGATAGCTGTCCGGGAGGATCTCCTGCATCGCATAGGCCAAATCGACCTGGAAGCTCGCGAAACGGATTGACAACCCGAAGGTGGCTCCGGCTCCATCGTACCCGAAGCGTGCAGCGAGCGCTCCGATCTCCGCTTCCAGCCCCGTACAGAGCTGTGGATGGGTGGAAAATAGGCCCGCCCCCTCCACTACAGCGTTCAGATGAACCCCTTCCGAGGGGACGATCGTGGCCGCGATCCCCAGCCTGACCCGTCGTTCCCACGCCTCGGTATGCCCGTCCGAGAACTCGATCGCCTGTGTGTACCCGTTCTCCAGTAGCAGACCGATCCTAACGATGTCGGTGACGATGAGAAGGGCTGGATCGAACGCCCACCCGCTTGCACTGTATGGCTCGGCCACCCTATAGAGCTTGAAGCGTCCGCCGAGGCCGATCGGGCCGATCGAGAACCCGGCGGAGAGGATACCGGCCCGGCTCGTGTAGCGGAACCCACTCTCTGCGGTCTCGATCCATCCCGAATCGAGTTGGAGCACGGTCACGCCAAAGTACGGGAGGGTGAGGCCGATCGCGGCGTAGTTCAACGCATCGAACTGCCGCGCGTACAAGGAGGTGATGCCGATCCCGTGCAGGAAACCGAGGCCGGCCGGGTTGTAGAACGCGGCGCTCTCATCGTCTGCAAGGGCGAGGAAGGCTCCGCCCATACCCAAGGCCCGTCCGCTCGACCCCAGCTCGAAGATCGCGGCGCTGTTCGCGTACGGCGCTCCCTCGGCCCCGACAAAGAGAAGGAGCAGGCCTGCTAGCGCGATCATCGTCATCCGCCTCATCGCTCGATCACCATCCGTCCGATCTCTGAACGCCCAGTATCGGTCACGATAACATAGAGATAAAGCCCACTCGCGAGTGGTTCTCCGAAGTTTGCGATTAAGTTCCATCGATAACTAGTTTGGCTCGGATCGAGGATAGTGTCAAAGATCAGCGCTCCCGCCACGTTGAGTATGGCAAGCCTTGCCTGTCCGGTCCCCTCTGGCAGGGTGTAGG
>JAUWNS010000037.1 GCA_030612485.1 Candidatus Bipolaricaulota bacterium | reverse complement strand
ATGGCGAAGATGACCTGCTTGAACCCGCCTAATGGTGTAGGGTGGCTGTCGATAAGGGATGTCTTTAAGCTTTGCGCCTCGGCGTAGCGAACGTACATGCGAAAGAGGTCGGCGGCGAAGAGGCTCGATTCGTCCCCCCCTGCCCCGGCACGAATCTCCACAATGGCGGTCTTTTGATCGTTGGGATCGGGAGGGATGATGAGGTGGTGAAACTCGGTCTCTATCCTGGTGAGCGCGTGGCGATCCGCCTCCAGCGCCTCCTCGATCTCGTCGCGCAGATCTTCCTCGCTCTTCCATAACTCTTCCTCCTCTGCAATGGAAGAACGGAGGGATTCCCACTTCTTCCCGGCCTGTATGATCTGGCGCAGGTGGGCGTAACGTTGGGTGATGTCGCGGTAGGAGGGGCTGGCGATCACAACTGGATCGCTCATTTGCTGTTCGAGGTTGGAATATTCCTCTCTCGACCGTGCAAGTTGTTCTGCGATTCCCGTTTTAGTCATTTCATTGGGAAAATAAGGGATGGGAGCGGGGATTTCAACCCAAGGGATTTTGATCCAAGGAATTCTTAAACCAAACGGGAGGCGATTTGGTGGCGCAGTAGGGCGTTCTCCTGGCGTAGCCTGGTGCTCTCCCTCTCTTTCTCGGCGATGCGGGTGCGGAGCTCGCGTACGAGGGTGTTCTTCTCGATCCTCTCCTGTTCGGCGAGGACCTCAACCACCCGTCGCAGGTACTTCACCTGCTCGGCGAGAACCCGTTCAAGATCGCAGGCAAAGTCGATCTCGTCGAGCGAGACCTGTGAGAGAAGCTTATCCATGAATTCATCTGTTTCCATGTATCGATTTTTGCGGGGGAGTGGCCGAGATTCGAGGACAGATGGCCGTAAACAGAGGGAACCTCCCGATCTCTCGACGGGATGGATGTGATGTAGGGCACACCTAAGCCTGTTTCGTAAACCGTTTCTGCTGCTCGTCTTCGAGCTCAAACCGTAGTTTCAAGCATTTTACCGCAGAGGACGCTGAGGAATTGAATGATTGAGTGATCGGAGGATCGGGAGATTGAAAAGATGAAAGATAATTTAGTAGAAAAAGATGGAAGGGCTACTGATGTAAGGAACCGTTCAATCACTCAATGGCTCAATCACTGAATGGTTCAATCATTCACTCACTCGCTCAACCCTGTTCCCCCTCTCTGCGTCCTCGGCGGTGAAACTTCTGTTTGGCCTCCGACCTTGCTCCGCAACTCGCAAGGAGAAGAGATTTATGAAACAGCCTGTGCGATAGATCGCATTGCAGAGGTCTTCCTGTGATCGTATCCTGAACCGAGCTTTCTTGGTGCTCGCAACTGGTTAGCGATTGCCGTGTTTGAGTCAAGAGGGAGGAAATGTGGTCTATTACGGTGAGCTTGCGGCGTTGGGAACAGCGATATGTTGGTCCTTTACGTACGTGTTCTTTACGCTTGCCGTTCGCGAGATCGGCCCTGTGGCTCTGAACAGGCTTCGATTAGCCGTTGCGCTCCTCTTCTTGGTGAGCACGCACCTAGTGGTGTACCATACACCGCTTCCGTTGCACGCCGAAGCAATCCGATGGGGGTGGCTCACCCTATCGGGCATCATCGGTTTTGCTGTTGCTGATGCGCTGCTCTTCCGTGCTTTGTACTATCTTGGTGCTCACCGGTCGTCTTTGATGATGGCGCTCGTCCCGGTGATAAGCGCATTGCTCGCCTGGGGAATCTTCGCGGAGATCCTCAGCCCTCTTCAGATCAGTTCCATCTTTGTTACTCTCGCCGGGATACTCCTTGTGCTATGGCGTAAACAGGCTGAAGACAGTTCGCAGATGGCGAAACGCTACCTTCTTGGGTTGCTCTTCGCGCTTGGGGCGGCACTGGCCCAGTCCCTGCGCTACATCTTGTCCAAACAGGGATTAAGCGGGGGATTCTCCGTCCTATCAACGAACCTAATGCAGATCTTGGCGGCCACGGTTGCCGTATGGCTGTGGGCCCTTATTCGTGGACAAGTTCGCGATACCATCAACGCCTTCCGCAGAAGACGCGCTCGTTGGACGCTGGTTGGGGGAGCGTTTACCGGACCGTTCCTCGGGGTTACCCTGTCGCTCGTCGCACTCGGTAACGCTCCGGTGGGTATCGTCTCTACACTAATGGCTCTCCCACCGGTTTTTTTACTCCCTCTCTCCGCGCTCGTATTCAAAGAGCCGATTCGCAGACGCGCTATCTACGGTACGATATTAGCGATAGCTGGAGTTGCCCTGTTGTTCCTCGTGTGATCCTAGAGAGCGCTTGACAAGCGGGAGGGTGTCTTGTATATTTAGCATCCTAATGATTAGCAAGCTTATAGTTGTCAGGCAAAAAGATGGTTGATAAGAAATGTATGCCGGAACAGATGCGGATTGGGCAGCTGCTGTTGCAGGTATGCCGGCTCACCGGTGACCGTCTGCGGGTGAAGATGGAGAAGATCGGAGTCCATCGCGCACAGGGGTTGGTGCTTCTGCAGTTGTGTCATCGCGATGGCATCTCGCAACGGCAGATCATCCAAGCGCGGCACGTCAGTCCGGCAACGATGACGAACATGCTCCAGCGAATGGAACGCGATGGATGGATCACGCGCGAGCGCGATTCCGATGATCAGCGCATGGTGCGCGTCTACCTGACGGAGAAGGCGAAATCCTTCCGGAAGGAGGCGCAACAGACGTTCCGCGGGATGGAGGAAGAGCTCGCGTCCGTCTACACGGACGAAGAGAAAGAGATGTTCTGCCGGCTGTTGATGAAGCTGCACGATCGGTTCGCGCCGTTCGAGTCGCGTCATCGCCATGACCTGCCTTTCTTGCTGGATGATGAGGGAGAGGACAGAACATAAGATCCTTATAGCATCTTTAGCGCATAGCAATAGGCTAGACAGGATAGAAGTGCGCGTAGCAAAGTAAGAAGGAGGACGCAATGAAAATGAAGAAGATCACGGGTTTGTTGGTGTTATTGAGTCTGATGGGTTTTGCCGTATCCGTGTTTGCACAGGCCGATCTCGATGTCTTCCCGATCGGGACGACGAAGATGGTGTACGAGGTAATCACTGAAGAGATGGACGAGCCCCAAACCCTTGAGTTGATCGTCGTCTCGCGTGAGAGCGGACGCTACACGCTGCGGATGGTCACCGAGGCGAGCGGTACCGAGGATCAGCTTGCGGGATTCGGATTCATCTTTGGTGCGACGAGCGTCGCATCCGGCGGCGGACACGACGTGAGTTACTCGTCGTTGCAGGCGCTGATGGATCAACGGAATCGGCTTGAGGAAGGTCAGGAATACCTCCTCCCTGGCGGGGGCAAGTTCACCGATATCGTTGGGGTGACGCTCGCTGGCGTCTGGTGCCTGGAAGGGTCGTTCGTCGATCCGGACGATCCGGAGACGCGGATGACGGTTGCGTTCGCTCTATCGCATCCGGTCTACATCTCACCCCTTATTCGCGCCGAGGAGCTGGTCGACGGCGAATGGGTCGAGATCTTCGTGATCGAACTTATCGAATACACGGTTACCGAAGGCGAGGGCTAACGATGCCTCTCTTGAATCTGAAGGAAATCACTAAGGAGTACAAGTTGGGAGAGACCGTGGTCCGTGCGTTGCGCGGCCTCGACCTGAGCATCGAAGAGGGGGAGATCGTCGCGATCATGGGGCCATCGGGCTCTGGGAAGTCGACGCTGATGCACATCATTGGCGCTCTCGACACACCGAGCAATGGGACGACCTTCCTCGATGGACAGGACCTGGAGCGGTTGAAGGAGAAACAGCTCGTCGCGTTGCGGGGCAAGAAGATCGGGTTTGTCTTCCAGACGTTCAATTTGATTCAGACGTTGACTGCTCAACAGAACGTCGAGCTTCCGATGATCTTCCAAGGAATCCGCAGGGCGGAACGAGCCCAACGGGCGAAGGAACTCCTCGTCAAGGTTGGCCTGGCAGACCGGGTTCGGCATAAACCCAGCGAACTCTCCGGTGGTGAGCGGCAACGGGTGGCGATCGCGCGCGCGCTGGCGAACGATCCGGAGATCATTCTTGCTGACGAGCCAACGGGGAACCTCGACTCCGAGAGCGGGGCGACGATTCTCGAATTACTGAAGAAGTTGAGCACAGAGGATGGGAAAACGGTGATTATCGTGACTCACGACCCGGATGCAACGGCAATCGCCGGGCGAATCATCCGTCTGCGCGACGGACACGTGCTAGAGGAGGTGCAGAATGCTTAAGGACTTCTTTCTGCTTGCAGGACGGAGCATCGTGCACCGGAAGATCCGCAGCTGGCTCACGGTCATCGGTGTCTTCATCGGGATCACGGCCGTCGTTGCGCTGATCTCGATCGGGCTTGGGCTCGACAAGACGATCAAGGATCAAGTGGCTACGGTCTTCGGCGTCGACACGTTCATGATCATGCACGAGGGCTCGTTCGGGCCGCAGCGTCACGGCGGCGGGGACGCCGAGGAGTTTGCGCTCGATCTCGACTACCTACGGGGGATCGAAGGCGTTAAGGTCGCCGCCGCGGTACGCCAGCGTACGGGGTTTGTGCAAGGACCACTTGGGCCTGATGGCAAATCTATTCAGGGGTTCTTGCCTGTGATGGGACTCTCCTCCGAGATGAGGACGGAGTTCGAATCGTTCTTCGGGACACTCGAACTGCAAGATGGAGGACGACTGTTCGGCGAGGACGACGAATTGGTAGCTATCCTCGGCGCTGAGATGGCCGAACGGTTGCACGCGAGCGTCGGTGATACGCTCTCCATCGCCGGCGACACCGATGCCGAGCTTCCCTTCACCATCGTCGGGATTTTGATACCAGAAGAGGACGACGAATCGGTCGGGGGCGGGTTTTCGGGCGGCATGGAACCGAGCCAAGACACGATCTATGTTCCATATGAGACGATGGATCTCCTGTGGGGGCCGGCGGAAGATGTTTTGATCACGCTGGTAAGGGTCGAACCCGGGGCCGATGTCGACAAGGTAGCCGACCGAGCCGAAGAAAAGCTGAATGCACGAGGGTCGGAAGTGATTACGGTTACTTATAACGATATCACAGAGACCATTGGGACGATGACCACCACGATCAGCGCGTTCCTCGCCGGAATTGCCGGGATTTCGTTGCTCGTCGGCGGGGTCGGGGTGATGAACACTATGTTCACCTCCGTCCTCGAACGGACTAAGGAGATCGGGGTTATGAAGGCGGTCGGGGCGAAGAACAGCCACATCATGACGATCTTCCTGATCGAATCCGGCCTGATGGGCTTGGTCGGTGGCATCGTGGGGACGCTACTGGGTCTTGGTTTGAGTGCCTTAGCGTCATCGTTTATCGGGCGATTCTTCGGGGTTGAGATGGCCGTTGTGGCGAGCCCTTCTTTGATCGCTACTACCCTGTTCGGTTCGTTCTTCCTTGGAGGGTTTGCCGGTCTGTGGCCGGCGTGGCGAGCGGCGAAGCTCCCCGTAGTTGACGCGTTGCGCTACGAATAGACTTGAAACTTGCTCGATTCGGTGAGGCTCGCTCCCAACGCACCAACAAGCCCGCCCAAGACGAGTCCGAGAAGGAATCCGCCCAGGCTCACCGTCAGCACCCGGGCTGGATCGACCCACCCTGAGGTGGCGTGAAGGAGAAACCCAGGGTGGGTGATCGCCAAGAAGCGAAGGAGGTATATTGCAACGATTAAGAGAAGGCCTGCAATGATTCCACACAGGGCCCCAATGGCGACGATCGGGGGTTGAATAACCTGCTCCGCGGTCCCTGCTAAGCGCATCATCCGGATCTCCTCGGAGAAGGACTTGAGTAACTCAGCGAACGCATAACGTGCTGCGATCAAGCTACCCACGATACTCAGAGCAAGGCCGATCAGGAGGCCGATCTTTACTGGGGCTGAGAGGGAGTCCGCATGCCGAGTGGAGAGGGAATCAACAGTCGCGATTCCATCGATTGCGGAGAGAGCATCGACTAACCCAGTGACCTTAGCCACACTGACTGCTTTGATCACTAAGAGTCCTTCCACCGCTTCGAGCCCGAACTCCTGCGGGTAGCGGTAGTTAATCTGTGAAACATCCTCCGACTCGCGGATCTTCAGGTAGAGGTCGTTGATCTTCTGTTGGGAAAGCCGGGGCGAAAGATGGACAAAGACCTCGTCCGCGGAGAGGGACGGGCCTGTATCATCAGGGGTTGGGGTTCCCAACAGGAAGAAGCTCGAAAAGAGAGCTCCCGAAGAGAAGATGAGGAAAATGAGAACGATAAAGAGAGAGCCGCTTCGGGAGTCAATTGTCCTCAGAAGATTGCCTAACAAAAACCAGAACTGATTCATCCTTCTTTCACCTTCCCATCCAGCAACTGCACGACACGGTATTTTTTAACCAACGAGGGAAGCGGGTTACGGGTAGCAACGAGGATGGTGAACCCCCGCAGATGAATCTCTTCCAACAGGGAGCAGATTTTGGCCCGATCGTCGGCACTCAACTCCTCGAACGGTTCATCGAACAGGAGGAGGAGCGGGTCGTTGCAGATTGCAACGGCAAAGGCCAGCCGGACTCGATCGATCGGTTCGATCTCTGTTGCGGACGCGGCAAGCTTCTTGGTTAATGAAACCATTTCCAGGGCGGCGAGCGCCTTCTCTTCGGCCTGCTCGCGGAAGTCACCCAGGGTGCGTAGCTTGAATGTCACGTTATCGAGGACGGTCTTCGGGAGTGGACTGAACCGCTGGGGGATGAACCCGATCTGGCGACGCAGCTGGAACGCTTTCTTGTGGCTCAGTCGCGCGATGTTGCGTCCGTGGACGAGGATCTGCCCCTCCTGCGGAGGGATCTGCGTTGCTACGAGGCCGAGGAGGATCGTCTTCCCCGCGGCTGCCGGCCCGGTGAGAAAGACGAGCTCTCCGCGATCGACACGGAGGTGCACATCGTCCAATACCTTGATCCCGTCCTCGCTCAAGAACTGAAGCTCGGAGAGCTGGATCATCACGGACATCGCGCGATCACGAACCTTTCCTTGCCGGCGATATCTCGCTCCATCCTCGCCTCCACCAAGCCGACCGCGTCCATCCGTTCGACCACCGTTCTCCCTTGTCCATTCCCGATCTCCAGAAGGACACTCGCATTAGGTAACATATGCTCCTTTAGCGAGCGCGTCAGCGACTCGATCTGCTCCACCCCTTCCTTCCCACCGTCGAGGGCGACACGCGGCTCGTGTGCCCGAACCTCGACCGGGAGCGTCACTAACTCTTCCTCAGTTATATATGGGGGATTGGAGACGATCAAGTCAAATTTGTCGCTCACACGCTCGAACCAATCGCTCCTTAAGAAGGTGATCCTGTCCGAAACATCGTGTAATTGAGCGTTCTCGCGTGCAAGGCCGAGCGCCTCCTCCGAGAGGTCGACGGCGGTGATCCGCGCACGGGGGAGGAAACGAGCGAGACAGACAGCCAAGACCCCCGATCCGGTCCCCAGATCGAGGCAGGCGATCTCGCGGTCACGTGGAACCAGGTCGAGCGCCTTCTCCAGCAGTTCCTCCGTCTCCTGCCGCGGGATGAGAGCCTCCGAGGAGACGCGGAACCGCAACCCAAAGAAGGAGATCTCACCGGTCAGGTATTGGAGTGGTGTTCCGGAGCAACGTTTTTTGATCACTTCGCGATACTGCGCTCGCTCGTCCAGGGTGAGCGGCTTGTTCGGCGAGAGGTAAAGGTGTAATCGGTCGACATTCAATACATGAGCGAGAAGGATCTCCGCTTCTAACCGCGGTTGAACGATCCCCGCATCCTTAAAGTAGCCCCGTGTCCATTTAAGGATCTCCCGTACGGTCCAATCAGCACCCAGAGTCGTCCCCCTTTTTCTTCATCCCCGGCGTTCGTCAATCGACCGATTTTGCCGTATACAATAGCAAAATCTTGAAGTGAAGTCAAGTACTGTATATAATGAACGTTGAACGAACTAAAGGGAGAGACGTGATACAAATCTTCATACGCTCGCTCGGAGGTGGAATCATGCCCGGTTTATTATTCCTTGTATTAGCAGCGGCAGGAGGAGCGGTCGCGGTCTCCTACGGATTTATCCCCTCACTACACCCGATCCCCAGGTGGGTGCTTAACCTCATTGCTGGAGCCGGAGCCGGAGCCCTCCTTGCCCTGAGCATTCTCCTTATCTGGAAAAGGGTTCGCGAGGAACTTAATGCGGAGCAAATGGAAATAAAACTCGTCAACAGTATTCTATTAGGGTTTATTGCATCCATTATCGGGGCAATTCTTGCTCTTTCTGCTGGTTTCATTTTTCCCGGTGGCGCGGGCGCGCGCATCGTACAAGGATCTCTCCTCGCGGGATCTCTCCTCCTCGGCCTAGCGGTCGGGTACGCGTTCGATCGTCCCCTGATCTTCCGCGGTGAGAGGGCCTTTAAATCGCCGAACAGGCAGAAAGGGTGTGCGATTAAGGTCCTCGATACGAGTGCCATCATCGACGGGCGCATCGGCGATCTGCTTCGCACGGGCTTCCTGGAGGGAGAGGTAATCGTTCCTGAGTTTGTCCTTGTCGAACTGCAGAATATTGCCGATTCCTCCAACAGTCTCCGCCGCCGCAAGGGACGCCGCGGCTTGGAGATTCTGCGCCAACTGATGGACGATGAGGCGGTCATGATCCACGTCCATGCCAAAGACTATCCAACCATCAAAGAGGTCGACCACAAACTGATTCGTCTCGCGAAGGAGGAGAGCGGAACGCTGCTCACCACGGACTACAACCTGAACCGGGTAGCTCAGGTAGAGGGGATCAAGGTGTTGAACGTTAACGAACTGGCGAACACGGTTAAGCCGCGTTTCATCCCTGGGGAGGCGCTCGACATCGAGGTGATCGACCGCGGCGAGGAGGTCGGCCAAGGGATCGGCTACCTCGACGATGGGACGATGGTGGTGGTGGAGAACGGCCGCCGTCATATTGGCCGCAAGATCAAGACGACCGTCAGGAGCACACTGCAAACCGAAGCAGGGAGGATGCTCTTTGTCGAACCCTGCGGGGAGTCTCCCCGTTGGGAATAATAGGAAGGAGATGTATGTGAAAAAGATAATCTTCACTGGACTTATTCTTATTGGATTACTTCTCGTTGGAGGGTGTGACCTCCTTCAGCAGAAAGGGCCCCAACTTGAGAACTGGGAGCCTGTCCTCTCGCCCGATGGGACCACGCTCGCTTACGCCTCACCAGGGGGAAAAGGGTTCGAGATCTACACCCGCGACATCGGTACCGGTGAGATCGTGCAGCTCACGCAGAACGAGGTCGACGACTGGGCTCCGAGTTGGTCTCCCCAAGGAGATCGTCTCGTCTTCTCTTCCAACCGTGATAAGAACGTCGACCTCTACCTCATCGACATCCAGACCCTGGAGATCACCCGCTTGACTGCCCACGAGGGAGAGGAGGTCAACCCATACTGGGGAGTGAACGATAAGATTCTATTCAACTCTAGCCGGTCTGGTGTTTGGGAGGTCTACATGATCGATTACAATGGCCAGAATCTGACCAAGATCACGGAGACCCCCTCGTCAGAGTAAGAGAGATGAAGCCATTGGTCAGCGCCATCCTCCTTGCCGCCGGCCGTGGAATGCGTATCGGGGCGGGAGAGAATAAGATCTACCTCGAGATCAAGGGGGAACCTCTCCTCTCATACACGTTGAGAGCGTTCAGTGAGTCCCCGTTGATCGACGAGTTAATCCTTGTCGTAGCCGCGGGTGAAGAGGCGCGAGCGACCCCTCTCCTTGTCGATCTGCAAACACAGGTACACATCGTCCGGGGGGGGAGAAAGCGACAGGATTCCTCGCGTGCCGGAGTCAGCGCAGCCAAGGGCAAGATCGTCCTGATCCACGACGCGGCACGCCCCTTTCCCAGCCAGGCGTTGATCGCCCGCATCATCACCGGGGTGAAGGTGCGTGGGGCGTGCGTCCCTGTCCTACCCACGGTTGACACACTCCGCTATCGTAACGCGGAAGGATTTCTCCTACCCCAGTGGGTCGAGAGGCGTGGCTTGTTGCAGATGCAGACCCCTCAGGGATTCAGGCGAGAGATCATCCAGCAGGCGCTCGTCGTCAGCGGATCATGGTTCACCGATGATGCTGGTGCTGTCCTGGCAACGGGAGTGAAGGTCTGGACGGTTCCTGGAGAAAGGGGTAACTTCAAGGTAACGACCAAAGAGGACCTCGCTCTTGCCGAGGCCTTTGCCGAAGCCTCTTGAGGCAAACAACAATGCCCGCGCGGAAGAGCGTAGGCGACAGGACCATATGCTTGGGAAGGAGGAGAGAGATTGAGGCGCTTTTTAATCGATACCGATACGGCATCCGATGACGCGGTTGCGCTCGTGATGGCGCTCAACGACCCTGAGATCCAGATCGAGGCGATCACCGTGGTCGCGGGAAACGTTCCGCTCGATCAGGGGGTCCAGAACGCTCTCTACACCGTTGAACGATGCGGAAAGCAAGTTCCCGTGTACGAAGGGCTGGCCAAACCGCTCCTGAGACCCCTGGAGACCGCGCAGTTCGTCCACGGGCATGATGGGATGGGGGAGATCGGACTTTTGCTTACCGGTAGAACTCCGGCCGACGGGAATGCCGTCGATGTTATCATCGACACGATCCGTCGTTTTGCCGGAGAGATTACCTTGGTTACCCTCGGCCCGCTGACGAACGTAGCCGTTGCGCTAAACCGGGATCCCTCACTTGCCTCCATGGTCAACGAGTGTGTGGTGATGGGGGGGATTGGCCTAGGGCACGGGAACGTCGTCCCAGCAGCGGAGTACAACATCTGGGTCGATCCCGATGCTGCCAAGATCGTATTCGAATCCGGACTCCCGATCACTATGGTTGGCTGGGACATCTCGCAGAAGTATGCGACCTTCGACGATGTGCAAGCAGAAGAACTGAAGTCCCTCTCGCCGCTCGGTAAGTTTTGCGTCGATATCCAGCAAGGGCTACGGAGATTCGGGATAGAGAAGCTCGACCTTGGTGGATTCGACCTCCCCGACCCGATCGCCATGGCCGTCGCGATTGACCCCACGGTCGCCACGGTAACCAAACACCTCCACGTGGCTATTGAGACCAAGAGCGAACTCACCCGCGGCGCGACCGTGGTTGACCACCTTGGGATCACCGGACAGGAACCGAACACAAGGGTCGTGCTCGCAGCCTCCAGGGAGCGATTCATTCACGTTTTGTACAATGCGGTGCAAGGGTAGGAGAGAACTGTAACGCGCATGCGAGCTACTGGCGAAGTCAAAGGCAGGTTGACTCGTGCCCTTACAATGACCGCTCTCTTCCATGCTCCTCTATCCAACAGATGTTGCTGGGGGGCGGGTGAGGGTAACGAATCCTGACCGCAAATGATAGAATGCCGTTCTCTCGCCCGTTCGTTGCACTCACTCAAGACGCCAAGATCGCGAAGTGGGAGAAGGGGAGACGCGGGGATGCGGAGAGACGCGCGACAGGCAAGGCAGCCAGGTCTTTGCTGTTCTGAGCAGGTAACTCTTCAAGGCCGCTCCTGTGTAGGGAAGCTCGATCTCGAGTTGACAGTGTGGGGCTAGGTAAGGATGATGGTTTGGGGGTGCATAGCTATGATTCCAATGCCGTGGAAGCCGTTGAAGAAAGTCTTGAAGATCCTGAAGTCGTCCCTATCTCCAAACCAGATTGCGTTTTCCTTTGCACTCGGGATCTTCGCCGGGCTTCCGCCGCTGGGGCTTCACGTAATCCTTCCGATCACACTGGCTCTCCTTGTCCGCTGTAGCTTCCGGGCCTTCCTACTTTCGATGGGGCTCTTCGAGTTGATCTCGCTCGCCGTGGCTCCGGGGAGTTATGCGATCGGCCGCTTCCTCCTCGACGCGAACCGGGGGCTCGACGGGCTGTGGCGAGTCCTCTTTCACCTCCCGATCGCTGCACCTATGGGATACGGCCGCTATCTCCTCTTCGGAAGTCTGGTTTTATCGCTTCTCATGGCGATTCCTGTCTTCTTCCTCGTACGATTCTTGGTGATCAAGTATCGATGCTCGTTCACGACATGGGTTGCAGGTTGGCGGATCTCAAATAAACTCCGCGATCGAAGAGGGATAGGGGTTTTACGCTTTCTCCTTACCGGGGGCGAGGCGAAGTATGAACACGGCAAGGCTCCATGGGGACCGTTCCGCTACGTGCGGCGAGAGATGCTGATCATCCTTCCGATTGTCTATGCGTTCTGCTACCTTCTCGCCGCGGTGATCGTTCCCTTCTTTGCCGGGCGGATCGCCACTTCGGCGGCCTCGTTTGTTGTGGGGGGCGACGTGGCAGTGGAGGAGAGAGCGTTCAGCCTCTTCACCGGAAGGCTCAATCTTGAGGGGCTCTCCGTGCAGGATCCTGGTAAACCGGAGGAGAACGTCCTTGAGATCCCGTCTCTCACCTTGGATGTGGGGATGCTCCCCCTTATTGAGAAGCGAGTGGTCTTCAACAACGTCAGAATCGGTGAGGTTTTCCTCCACGTGGAACGGGAGGCCGATGGGACGTTGAACATTGATGACTTCACCTCCGGGTGGAACGCGGAAGGTTACCTGGACTGGGCAGCAAAGTACGCGGATAAGGTTGACTGGTTCGACCTATTGCGGCACTTCATCGAGTACCTTGGAGAGCCTCGTCCGCGAAAGCCTCCAACGGACTTCTCTCGCTATCCTGGTGGGCGCTCCTTCCCCGGGTTTCGGCCGTCGTTTGCCGTCGGGCGGATCGAGATCGGCCGCATCCATCTCACCCTGGATGACGTGCGCGATCCTGGAGCGGGGCTTCCCCCGTTGACATTGATCGAGGTGGAACTCTCCAACCTGGCGTTTCCCGCTCACCTCAACCGCGATCCAATGATCATTGCCTTGAAGGGGCGGGTCGGGGATGACCCTGAATCCGCATTCCTCCTCTCGGCTCATTTGGATGACCGCGGAGAGGTTCCCGAACACCGCTATGACTTGGAGCTTCGCAAGATCGATCTTGTAAGGATCGCGAAGATCTACGAGACGACGCTTCCGGTCTTAATCCTTTCCGGGAGGGCGACGTGCGCGGTAGGGATTACGATCCGTGGGAATGTGGTTTCAGGGGAGGTTTCGCTCTTGGTGGAGGACCTCAGTCTGGCGGAGATCCCTGGTCGTCCCCTCTTTGGACTCTCTGCGGACCTTTCGACACGTGTGGTGGAAGGGATCAACCGCTATGCGCGAGACTTGCCGGTTGTGATCGGGCTTGCGATCGACGGGGGGGTCTCGTCTCCACAGGTGCATTGGGAGGAGCCGCTCCTTGAGATTGCCCGTGAAGGGCTGTTGATGGAAGGACGTCGCGAGCTTCAAGGAGCGATCGACAGTCTCGGTCTCCAGATCGATGCACTGGGACCGGCCGTGGAGGTGCCGCTGCAATCGGGGTACGAGGAACTTCGCGAACAGGCCGAGGAGCGCGCTACGGAGCTGATCCGCGGAGGGGTCGGGGGACTTTCTCCCCCTGATTTCGTCGATCCGCTGAAGGGTCTGTTCGAGGAACTCTTTCCCGTGGACGAGGAAGAAGGCTCCTAAGGGTCGAACCCTCTTCGGCTGTACAGTAAGCTTAACCTATGATTCGAAAAGGGTACGACGTTGCGGTGATTGGGGGTGGACCAGCGGGGATGACCGCGGCGTATCACGCGGCGCGCGCCGGGTGTCGCGTCCTCCTCCTCGATCGGAACAAACGTCCCGGAGAGAAGATCCTCCTCTCAGGAGGGGGGCGCTGCAACATCCTTCCACGGGAGAAGATCGACCCCCGCTTATATACGACCGACTCCTCCAAGAACACCTTGAAGAAGATCCTTCTCTCCTGGCCCCTTCCCGAGGTGCGTGCCTTCCTTGAAGGACCGATCGGTTTGCGATTGATCGAACAGAGGAGGACGGGGAAGGTCTATCCTCTCTTTGGCGGGGGGAAAGAGGTGCGTGATCGTCTCCTCGCCGCGGTTAAGAGGAGCGGGGTGACGGTGCGTACAGGGGTCAGCGTGGCGGAAATTGCTCCCTCCGAGCGGCGGCGGATCGTCCTTGAAACAGGGGAGGCAATCGTCGCTGAGCGCGTCGTCTTGGCGACCGGAGGGCTCTCCTATCCTAGGACAGGGAGCGACGGGACCGGGCATGAGATTGCTCGTGCGCTTGGCCATTATCTCGTTGAATCGTACCCCGCACTTGTGTCACTGCGCGGGGGGAGCTCGGCACATCACCACCTGGCCGGCCTCTCTCTCCCTGTGACGCTAACAGTCGGTACTGGAAAATCGCGCGTGCGGGCGTATGGGGATTTCCTCTTCACCCACCGTGGCTATAGCGGACCGGTCGTCCTTAACCTCGGGCACGCGGCGGCGAGGGCAACGCTCTCTGGGGAACATTCAACGATCAGCGTTTCCTGGAGCACGCTGAACGAAGAAGATTGGAAAAGTGTGCTCGCGCCGCTCAGCACGCCGAGCGGTGCGACAAGCGGGAGGATGGTCCGTGGCGCCTTGAAGGAGATCCTCCCTGATCGGTTGGTCTCTATGCTTTTAGCAGAGCTTGACCTTTCCACGGCGAAGCTCGCTACCCTCCACGGTGGGGAGCAGACCCGCCTGATCGCAGCCCTCACCTCTTACCAACTTCCCTGGACGGGATGCGGGGGGTGGAGCGAGGCTGAGGTGACCGGCGGCGGGGTCAGCCTCGCCGATCTTGATCCGAGCACCTTGGAGAGTCGGGTGATCCCTAACCTATACCTATGTGGGGAACTCCTTGATGCCTTTGGCCCGATTGGAGGGACGAATTTTCTGTGGGCCTTCGTCACCGGCAAGCTTGCTGGTGACGCCACCGCACGGTAGTACAGGAGTCGTGTGCGATCGTAATTAGGTGTGCGCTGTCCTCTTCTTGGGTGTTCTATGGGATTGTTTCTCGCCATGTATAGAAGGTTAATGGAATAGGTAATCGAGGTTACACTCGTGACCCAGGTGATGAAAGAGAATGATAGGGAAAGAGGATTGATCTTAGCGAACGGGGAAATCCTTAAGGTCTTTGCCTCCTTGAACAAGCGGCGGAAATGCTATGCCCTCCTGCGTCTCCGCCGCTGCCTATTTTCTGTACCGGGAACCAACCTGTGTAAACCTTTGCAGGCGCTCAGTTACACGCTCAAATCCTCTTCCAATTATTCTACCGCAGAGGAGCCGAGAGATCGGGAGATTGAGAGGTTCAATCACTCAAACTTGATTCCACTCTTGTGTGCCCCGCGTTCTCCGGCGGTAAAAGCTTCTGTTTCGTAAGGAAAAGGATTTTATGAAACAGCCTCAGAAGCACCAGCAAGAGAGGATCAGAGCAATCCAGGCGATGAGGAAGAGAATCGGTAGGCAGGCGAGCAACCATCTCGACATGTTCCTGATGAACCACGAGAGGTGTTCGACTGTAGGATACCACTCTGCACACTTCCAATCGGCTGCTGGAAGGCAGACCTGTTCGTTATGGAGCAGTTTGTAGAAACTCCTATGAAATTCTGCCCCAGCGAACTCTCCCTCCAAGCCCCGCAGCATGCCTTCCCAGTAGAGCATCTCTCGCACTGCCCGGCGCTCGTTGAAGAACCAACAGAGAGCGATGAAAATACCGATCCCGCTGAGAACGGTGCTGTATAATCTCGCTTCATGAAGCGTATGGGTGAGAGCGAGAAAGGCGAGTGCGAGGATGAGGACGCAGTGGGTTAGAAGGAATACTCCTAGTATCGTCCAGTAACTGCGTTCCTTGACCCCGCTCGTTAGAGCAGCTGCCTGATAGATCTTGAGCCATTCTTCCAGTTCCATGAATGATCCCCCTTCTGTGCGGCCTCTTTTCATGTTAGGAGGTAGGTACAGCGCGAGAAAGGGGCCTTTTCCTCCGTATTTGGGACAAGTGTCCTAATCTGAGGCGTTCTTGACGAACCGGAAAGGAAGTGTTATGTTATTCGCTGAGAAGGGGGAAAACGGGTAAGGAGATCTTTTGCTGGCTTCCCAGAAAGACTATTTAATAACATCGGAATGTGCTCACCCGGGGGAAGGTGCGGTACAGCGGATCTTGGATGATGTTGCCAGAGCCGTGGTTGCACAAACGTCATACCAACGAGTGGTCGTCTCTCTTTACGATTCTCCATTGACAGTGTCTCCCCGCTCGGAGACCCGCGTTCTGAAGTACTCCACAAGGGACTTTTCCCTAGAAGATGAGCAGGAGATCCGCCTCTTTGTAACCGGAGGTGGGATCATCCGCGGGGAGAAGTTCAACGCATCCTTTCGTCTAGGTAATTCCTATTATATTCCAGGTGACCGGGTGCCCTATTCTGTGGTTCCACGGATCCCGAGTCATCGGCGGTTTCTTGGGCATGGAGGTTGGCACGCGGATGATCTCCTTCTCATTCCGATTGAGGTTGAGGGGAGGATCATCGGGCAGATCTCGGTTGACGATCCGTGTGACGGAGCGCGTCCAACGCAAGCAGCGTTACGTGGGTTGGAGGAGCTGGCCTCGGTCGCTGCAATCGCCTTAAGGGAGGCGCGTGTGCTGGAGACGTTGAGCGAGCATCACATGCTCTTCCGTTCTCTGACGGAGAAAACCCTTCATGGAGCCTTCATTGTGCAGGGTGATCGGTTCTGCTACGTCAACGATCGTGGGATGGAGATCCTCGGTTATACGAGACAGGAACTCCTCGTCATGGAACCGTGGTGGCAGGTGATCCATCAAGAGGACCGACGTACAGTCTTAGATGGAGGCGGTTCCTCTTCCACCGACGGGCCTTTTGAAGCACGCGGCGTCTGTAAGAACGGTCATGTTGTCTGTTTGCAGTGGACTAAGAGGGCGATCGAATATCGCGGAGGGGCGGCGATACTTCTGAACCTTATGGATATCAGTGAGCGAGTGCGTGCCGAAAAGTTCTTAAAGGAGCAGGCCCTTCACGATCCGTTGACCGGCTTGTTCAATCGACTGTACTTTGATGAGACAATCGGTACAGAACTGAGCCGTTCTAAGAGGTACAAACGACCATTCACCTTGATGATGGCTGACCTTGCTGGGTTTAAGCAGGTGAACGACCGGCTTGGACACCAGGATGGGGATGAGGTTCTGCGGGAGGTGGCGCGAGTTATTCAAGAACAGATTCGTGAAAGCGATTGGGCGGTCCGCTATGGAGGAGACGAGTTCCTCATCGTTCTTCCCGAAACAGGGGCTCGGGTCGAGGCCCTCGCTCAACGGTTGCACACCGCGGTCGAAGAATGGGGAAGGAGCCACCTCTCGGATCTTCTCTTGCAGATCGATATTGGATGGGCCACCTGGAATTCTGACGATAACCAATCAGGCCCCTATCTGATCCGTCTTGCCGATGCAAAAATGTACCAGGCGAAGGCAACGCGGCGAGGTGCAGGGAAAGAATAAGGGCTCTTCGTCGTTTCGAGTGGGTAACTGACCATTGAGCGTGCTCGCAATCCTGCTCTAAGGAATCCAGGAAGCCATGAGAAATCCAACTGCAGCGAGGAGAGAGACTGCCCCTTGGTTGAAACACCAACACCTCTTCTCTCGCCCGTTCGTTTCA